>CAJVWV010000006.1 GCA_913009695.1 uncultured bacterium | reverse complement strand
TTTTGTAATTATTTTTTTTTTTTTTTTTTCAAGCAGAAGACGGCATACGAGATATATCAGTGTGACTGGAGTTCAGACGTGTGCTCTTCCGATCTTTACTAAAATAATCCGCTATATTATTTAGGGGCAGATTATTAGATATGGCTAAGTGGTGTATAAGCGCGAGCGCTATTACCAAGTCAGCCGGACCTCTTTCTATAAAAGATATTCTTTCTTGATTCTTCCATCCTATGGCCGGGCTGGGATTTGTTAAATCCAGGAACAATGGCAATATATTTTTTTCATTATTTTTTTTGCTAAGAAGATAGTTTTTTTCAACTGCCGTTAAATCAATATCAAAAGAAATGGTTTTAATCCCCTTGTTCGCGGCGATGCGGCTAAATACGCCGGTATTGGCTCCAATATCCCAAACTTTCTTAGGTTTAATTTCTTCAATAAATTCGTCTACAATTTCTTTTTTATTTTTAAAGGAATCCTTGAAATAATTTGTGATTGAATAATATTCTCCCCATTCAGTATTTTTATTATTCCATTTAATTTTTCCAGTGGCGGATTCTAGATTATCAATTAAAGCGAAAAAAGAGCGCTTACTCATTTGATGGGTAGTTTTTTTGACGGATTTATCCGCGAAATGGTTTTGGGTTTTAGCATGAAGATGTATGTGCGTTAAAAGAGATAATTTTAAGCGGGTGTAATTAGGCAAAAGTTTACTAACAAAATCTAGCGGCGGACCGTCTAAAAAAATACGGAATAATTGATTAAGACGAATGTCCGTATGGGCCATTAATGCTAAGGGCCCTAAAAAATGCTGGCAAAATTGTTTATACGCTGTCCATGGTCGCCCCTCGGTATATTTTTCAAAAGATAAAGTATCTATCAATATTGGTTTTCCGTTATGGAATTGAATATTAAAAGCGCTTGAGTCCTTTAAAACCATCCCAAATTCAAGCGCGATTTTTTGAATTTTTAAAGTAGTAAGGGCGGCATCTTTTAGCTGGCTAAAACACCATTCGTAAGGATAGGAAATGAAATTTACTTTTTTCGGTTTAATTATTTTGTAATAATTATTAGATTCATGGTTTTTCAGTGAGACTTCAGCATGGGGAATAATTAAGTTTTTTTTGATTAATGCCTTATAGAGTCCGGAGTTAATTAAATAGCCATAGTCATTTTTATAAACATTATTTATCTGGCGATAGAGCCGGCCATCGCGCAGAAACATAAAACCGCTCGGATCTCTAAATGAACCTGATATTGCATTGTTGCTATTTTCGCTGGTCATTGTTTTTTTTAGTAAAAAGTTTAACAAAAAATAATTTTATTTTTTTAAAGTAAATTTTTATCGTGAAAATTCCCCCCAATAAAGCGCCAACTATAAGCTGGAAAATAAAACTGCCGGTGCCGGGATCAAGGTACGCGGATACTTCCCTGGAAGTAATAACAAAAACAAGAGTTAATAAAATTGCATTAAATATTATATTCATAAGTTATTTTTTATATTTTTTATTAATTAAATTTAGTTTTATTTTAATAATTTCTTTTAATGTTGAAAAATATCCTTTAATGCCAACTCGACTTTCTTCTGAATTAATCCAGCTTACGGGGATTATCGCTATTTTATAATTCATGTGTTGAGCTAGGGCTAATATTTCAACATCAAACCCCCAGCGATTAATTGTAGTTTTTGGAATTATTTTTTTAACCGCCCTTTTTGTAAAAGCTTTAAATCCGCATTGTGTGTCATATATGCCTTTAATGGCGAGCAGGCGGATGATATAATTTCCGCATATGCCTAAAAATTTTTTCCAGATTGGCTGGGGTAAAACTTGTTTCGCGTTTTTTGCGTCTTTAGGGCTTCGGCTGCCAATAACAATATCATAATCCTCTTTAAAATACGGCCACACTTTTTCAATATGGTCTATAGAAGTAGCGTTATCCGCGTCAAGAAAGAGCCTGTATTCCCCGCTTGCTGATAGTAATCCTTGGCGTACAGCGGCGCCCTTGCCTTTATTTTTTTTAATATTTATTAATTTAATTTTATTATTTTTATTAGCAAGCTCACTAGCGATTTGCCACGTATTATCAGTTGAGCCGTCATTAACAATTATGATTTCGTAATCATACTTTTGTTGGCTCAAATATTTATTAAATCCATTAATATTTTTAAATAGATTTTTTTCTTCGTTATACGCGGGAACTATTATTGATAAACGCATACTATAGTTAAACAGGAATGATTGTAATTAAAATAAAATTTTATAATAAAGGATATATAGGGCAATATATCCAAGTAATACAAAGTATATCATTATTTGTTTTTAACATAAATACTGCTAACATCATCGCTGTACGCGATTGCCCATTCAAGCGAGTTATTTAAATATTTTTTAAGATAATTTTCTGATTTATTTATATTCTCTTCGTTTAATAATAAAAAATGTTTTTCAAACCAATTTAATTTATAATAATTTTCTTTTTGAGGTATTAATACTAATTTAATATTATGATCTTTAATTTTTTTTTCAACCTTTTTTTCTTGAAAAAATTCAAGATATTCTTCCAGTAAAGTGTGCTCCGCATACGGAAATTGCGAAAGCCGTCCGTCAATAAATAATTTTTTTTCGGGAAGCATCCAAATCAAATACCCTCCCCAGCCGTATTTGTTAAATAATTTTAAATTGTTAAATTCCGGATTCTGTTTAAGAAATTCTATGGCATCACGCGGGAATTTATTAGTAGAAATAAAAGGATCAGTAATATAATTAGCGCCTATCAGCTTGGCCGCGATAATTAACAGCATAGCTATCATTATATAAGGCTTAATTATGAAATACTCTTTAGGAAGTTTTTTATTAATGAAGCTGTCAATTGGCATTTTAAAAAAATTTGTAAAAAAATAAATTAGTAATGGGAATGAAATAATAAAAAGGAGCGGGAAATGCCGCCTAGACTTTAACGCTAAAAATAAAAAAATAAGAGAAATAGAAATATCCCAAAGATTAATTTTCCAATCATTCTTTTTCGCCGTAGCGTAAACAAGCACAAGTATAATTATTGACATAACTACGCCAACGTATAGCAGCTGCCAGTATTGTATTGGCAAATAATAAAACGGTTGCCATTCTCTTAAGATTTTTAAATAAATTGTATTTTGATAGTCGCTTAAAAATTGATAAAGCCTTAGGCCGTATGGCGTAATAAGAGTGGAGATTATCGCGCCAAAGAAAAATGGCAGAATAATTGTAATTTGTTTTATTGTTAATTTATTTTTATAATCAATGATTTGAAAATATTTATATCTGGATAATAAATTTTCAAATAATTTAATAAAAAACCAGATAAATAAAATGAATAGGCCAATTAAAAATCCCGCGTGTACTGACGCCCAAAAGGCAAACAAAGGAAAAAGAAAAAAAAGTATTTTAGCGTTCTGATTTTTATTGTAATGATAAATTATTGAAAAAAGAAGCGTTAAATTTAATATAGTTATTTCTTGCATCCTTATTCCGAAATGCGGCAGGCTGGCGATTACTCCTATGGTTTGAAAAAAAATTATAAAAATAAGGCCGTTTTTTTCCTCCAAAATATATTTTTGGATTAATAAATTTATAATAATGAGTGAGACAACGATTATTGACGCGAAAAAAATATTTAACGCAAGATAACCAAGATTATGATAAATCCAATAAGTTGCCCCATTAATCAGCCATTCATGATCAACCCACGCGCGCCCCTCAAGGGTATAATTATAAAGTTCAGCATTTGGTATAGATTTTTCAGCCAATATTTGCTCTCCGACTTTTAAATGCCAACCTAGGTCGGGATCTAAATAGCTATATGAATTATTTAATAAAATAAAAAATATAGTTATATAAAATAATGCCCAAACAACATGTAAAAATTTAATTTTTTTCATAAGTCTACGAATTATCACCGCTTATAGCGGGATCCCGCCCACTATGAAATAATTTAAAGTGGCGGGACAAATTTATATACAAATTTACGAAAATTTATTCGTAAATCCGTGATTTGTAATTTTATTATACCAAACAATTCCACACTTGACCAAGTGAATATTTTTGATGTATAATAAAATTATTCATAATTCATAATTTGAAATTCGTCATTCGAAACTCGCAATTTAAACTATGTCAGTACCAGCTCGAAGAAAAACATCAAGAAAAGCAAGAATGGGAAGATCTCATCAGGCTTTAAAAAAGACTAAATTAAATAAATGCTCTAAATGCGGTAAAGCAGTACAGCCTCATAAAGCGTGTACTTTTTGTGGAGCATATAAAGGCAAGGAAGCAATTAAAATAAAAAGTAAATCAAAGAAAGAAAAGAAATAATTTTAGGGTATAGCGTTTCGGGTATAGGGCATTAACGCCCTAATCCCTAATCCCTAATCCCTAATCCCTAAAACATGTCTAACAGGCATTTAGCTCGTACATTAGCAATGCAAACCTTGTTTTTGTGGGATTTTAATGATAAAAAACAAAAGGACTTTGGTAAACTTATAAAAGAAGTGTTTTCTAATTTTGCTCCAAGTTTTGACGACAACGGATTTGTCGCGGACGTAATTAATGGAGTTAAGAAGCATTTAGTGGAAATTGATAAATATATTATTAAATACGCGACTGAATGGCCGTTAGACCAGATTACTATTGTTGATCGTAATATTTTACGAATTGGCGTTTATGAACTTATTTTTGATAATAAAATTCCGGCCAGGGTGGCGATTAATGAAGCGATTGAAATTGCCAAAGCATTTGGCGGAGTATCGTCCGGTAAATTTGTAAATGGTGTATTGGGGGCAATTTATGCCGCCAACAAAGATATTGATGAGAGGAAGGAGAGTGGGGCGAGAAAAAAAGATTAAAAAAATAAATTTTCAATTTTCAATTTTCAAACAATTTTCAATTTTTAAATTATTAATTATTACTTGTTTGAAAATTAGAAATTGAAAATTAGAAATTAAGAATGTAAGCCGTGAAGAGAGCATAGAATATATTCTATATTCTGTTTACCGTTTATTGTTTACTATCATGAAAGATTTTTCTAAGCTTGAGAAGATTATTGACACTAAATTTAAAAATAAAGACTTAGCCAGGCAATCAATGGTGCATCGGTCTTATTTAAACGAGCATCCTGACTTTAAGCTTCCGCATAACGAAAGATTAGAATTTTTAGGAGATGCCGTATTGGAGATTGTTGTAACCGAATATTTGTTTAATAATTTTCCGACTACACCTGAAGGCGATTTAACTAATTGGCGCGCGAGTTTAGTTAATTCAAAAATGCTGGCAGAAGTATCAAATGATTTAAAATTAGAAGATTTTTTATATCTCTCTAGGGGGGAGGCAAAAGACAAAAACTCAAAGGCAAGGCAATATATATTGGCGAATGCTGTTGAGGCGTTAATCGGCGCTATTTATTTAGATCAGGGGGTTAGGGCTGCCAAAAAATTTATTAAAAAAAATATGTTATCTAAGCTGGATTATATATTGTCTAATAAATTATACTTAGATCCAAAATCAAAATTTCAGGAAAAAGCGCAAGAAGTGTTGGGCGTTACTCCGCATTATAAAGTATTAAAAGAATCTGGGCCGGATCACAATAAAATTTTTGAAATTGGCCTTTATGTTGGCAGTGAAATAGTAGCCAAGGGGAAAGGAGCATCAAAACAAGAAGCCCAAGTTGAAGCGGCCAGCAAAGGGATTAAAAAGAAAGGATGGTGAGGGGAGTTTAGAATTGAGAATTTAGAATTTAGAGTTAGGAATATAATTACAGCAGCCTATTTAAAAAATATTCTTAATTCTTAATTCTTAATTCGTAATTCAACTTCATGGATATAAAAAAATTATTACAAATTGCCGTAAAACAAAAAGCTTCTGACCTGCATTTAGTGGTTGATTTGCCGCCCATACTTAGAATTGATGGAGGGTTGATTGAAATTAAAAATGAAAAGGAGACAAGCAACAAAGAAATGGAACAAGGTATTTTATCAATACTAACAAATGAACAAAAGGAAAAATTTATTTCAACCCGCGAACTTGATATTAGTTTTGAAGATAGCGGATCAAGATTTAGGGTTAACCTGCACTTTGAAAGAAATAACATGGGAATGGTCGCTCGCGTTATCAGCGAAGAAATGCCGACGTTAGAAGATTTGCAAATGCCGGATATCGTAAATAGCTTGCTTGATTTAAAGCAGGGACTTATATTAGTTACCGGTCCGACCGGATGCGGCAAGTCAACGACTTTGGCCGCAATGGTTAATTATATAAATAGTAACCGCCGGTGCAACATTATAACTTTAGAGGATCCGATTGAATATATTTTTAAGCCGGACAAAAGCATTATTATGCAGCGCCAGCTGGGAAGCGACATGCTTACATTTGAGAACGGGCTAAAACACGCCTTAAGGCAGGATCCTAATGTAATAATGGTCGGCGAGATGCGCGACCTGGAAACAATCGCTACTACCATTACTCTCGCCGAGACTGGGCATTTGGTGTTCGCTACACTTCATACTTATAGCGCGGCGCAGACTATTGACCGTATTATTGACGCTTTTCCGCCTTATCAGCAGAATCAAGTTAGAATGCAGTTATCAATGACTTTAGCAAGCGTTATTTCTCAGCGTTTATTGCCAAGGGTTAAGGGAGGAAGATCCGCGGCTCGCGAAACAATGATAAACAATTCCGCTGTTTCTAACTTAATTCGAGAAAATAAAGTAGCGCAAATAAGGAACGTTATTGAAACAAGCGCCAGAGACGGCATGGTCAGCATGGATCAGGATTTAAAAAGATTATTTAAAGAAGGATTAGTAAGTAAAGAAGTTGCCCAGGCACAAATGATGAATCCGGAATTATTGGATAAATTTAGGATAATTTAAGATTGTATTTAGCTAATATTAAATAAATTTTATAAAGTATTATAGTTTAGTAAGATGTGAATATCTATTGCTTGACACTATTCTGAAATAATGTATAATATACATAGTATAAATACTATATATTTATATAAAAACATATGATGAAAACTAATTTGTTAACTAATACAAAAGGCGGTTAATGCACTAGCTAATCTTAAGTGTTTTAAACCGCTTAAAAGCGGTTTTTTGTTTGCTTAAATTATATAAAATTAAATAAGTTTGGAACCAGAAATTTGGGATTATAATGATTTCAGATGTTTGTTCCCAAAAAAGGACCTTAACAATTAAATATGAGCATCAAATAGAGAATCAAAAAAATTTTATAATTTATAATATTTTGCATATAAATTATAAAGAAACACTTTTAATTAAAATCAAAAGTGTGGGAAAATTTCAACAAGAGTATATGGTGGATGCCTCGACATAAAAAGACGATGAAGGACGTAGCAGCCTGCGATAAGCCTCGGTTAGGTGGCAAGCAACCTTTGAACCGTGGATTTCCGAATGGGGTAACCTATCCCGTTGAAGACGGGATGTCCGCTGTCTGAACACATAGGACAGTGAGACGAGTACCCGGCGAATTGAAACATCTTAGTAGCCGGAGGAAAAGAAAACAATTATGATTTCTAATCAACTTTGAATAATTTTTATTCAATCTTGATTAGTAATCTCTATTCCCTGAGTAGTGGCGAACGAAAGGGGAGGAGCCCAAACCCTTTAAACTGCGTTTTCTAGTTTACTAGAGAACAGAAGGTTTTAGGACCATATGTTTATTGGGGGTTGCAAGATCGTTGCGTTCACTTCCTAAATAAAGTGAGGTAGAGAAAAATATATAACTTACCTAGTTGAAGCGAGCTGGAAAGCTCCGCCAGAGAAGGTGATAGCCCTGTAATGCAAAAGGTGTTATAAATCTACGGCAGCATATCTTAAGTACCGCGGGACACGAGAAATCCCGTGGGAAATCGGGTCGACTATGACCCAAGGCTAAATACTTTTTATGATCAATAGTGAACTAGTACCGTGAGGGAAAGGTGAAAAGCATCCCGGTTAGGGAGGTGAAATAGTACCTGAAACCATATACTTACAAAGAGTCGGAGCTTCGTGTCTCACTTTCGTTCGACACGAATTTTCAATTTTCAATTTTCAATTTTCAATAAATTTTCAATGATTCAATTTTCAATGTTTAGGTTTACCAAAAATAAACTTAGTAATTTGAAAATTGAAAATTGTTATTTGTTTGAAAATTGAAAATTGAAAATTGAAAATTCCTCGTGACGAGCGGTAGCGAGATACGAGGTGACGGCGTGCCTATTGAAGAATGAGCCAACGAGTTTATGTGTGTGGCTTAGCTAATTTCCATTTGGAATGTAGCTGCAGTGAAAGCGAGGGTTAATAGCCCGTCTCTTACTTATTAGAAAGTAGATCCTTTAATCTTCTTTCTAATATTTAAGAATGTCGCATATATAAGACCCGAAGCCGTGTGATCTAACCATGACCAGGTTGAACGGAGTAGAAATACTTCGGGAGGACCGAACCCACTAGTCGTGCAACACTAGGGGATGAGTTGTGGTTAGCGGAGAAATTCCAATCGAACTCGGCAATAGCTGGTTCTCCTCGAAATAGCTTTAGGGCTAGCCTCGGATGCTGACTGTTGGGGGTAGAGCACTGAATGGGAACGGGCCGCAAGGTACCTTTCTCAACCAAACTCCGAATACCAACAGGTGTAATCCGGGAGTTAGACTATGGGGGCTAAGCTCCATTAGTCGAAAGGGAAACAGCCCAGACCGCAATTTAAGGTCCCTAAATATATACTAAGTGTTAAAAGTTGTGTCGTGACTACGACAACTAGGAGGTTGGCTTAGAAGCAGCCATCCTTTAAAGATAGCGTAATAGCTCACTAGTCTAGTTGTTTCGCGCTGAAAATTTATCGGGGCTAAGTATATTACCGAAAATGCGGATTCATCACGTTAAGTGATGAGTGGTAGAGGAGCATTCTTAATTCACTGAAGCTGAATCGTGAGATTTAGTGGAGAATTAAGAAGAGAGAATGTTGGCATGAGTAGCAAAAAGGCAGGTGAGAACCCTGCCCACCGTAAACCTAAGGTTTCCTGGGCAACGTAAATCGGCCCAGGGTTAGTCGGTCCTAAGACGAGGCTCGTGTAGTGCGAGCGTAGCCGATGGATGAGCTGGTCAATATTCCAGCACTACTGCAGTTTTCCGATGGGGGGACGCAGTTTCAAGTTTTGAGCGTTCTATGGTTTGAACGTTGATGGCCAATCTGTGTGATCCAGGCAAATCCGGATCACATAAGCAGAGAAGTTGTCTGAAGATGAAGCTTCGGTGGAATCAATTCAGAAGGAGAAATTGCCTAGAAAAACCTCTAGGGCTAAGACTGTAGTAACCGTACCGTAAACCGACACAGGTAGGTGAGGCGAGTAGCCTCAGGTGCACGAGAGAACCTTCGTTAAGGAACTCGGCAAAACAGCGACCGTAACTTCGGGATAAGGTCTCCCTCAAGCAATTGAGGGCGCAGCTAAAGATGCCTGGTGACTGTTTATCAAAAACACAGCTCCCTGCTAACTCGTAAGAGGATGTATAGGGGGTGATGCCTGGCCAGTGTCCGAACGTTAAAGGGATGGGTGAATCCCGCATTTTGCGGGAGGCAGCCTTGATCTGAAGCGCGGATGAACGCCGGCGATAACTATAATCGTCCTAAGGTACCGAAATTCCTTGTCGGGTAAGTTCCGACCTGCAGGAATGGCATAACAACTGGGCAACTGTCTCAACGAAGGACTCGGCGAAATTGCAATATGAGTAAAGATGCTCGTTAACCATAGTTGGACGAAAAGACCCCGTGAAGCTTTACTATAGCTTAATATTGGATTAGGGTTATGCATGTTCAGTATAGGTGGGAGCCCCGCATTTTGCGGGGCATCAGTGAGATACCACCCTTGTATATTTTTAATTCTAACTTGCAGCCATGAAACTGGCGCGAGGACAGTATTTGGTGGGTAGTTTGTCTGGGGCGGATGCCTCCTAAAAAGTAACGGAGGCGTTTACAAAGGTTGGCTATCCCGGAATGGAAACCCGGGAGATAGTGTAAAGGCAAAAGCCAGCTTTACTGCGAGACCTACAAGTCAAGCAGTTGCGAAAGCAGAACTTAGTGATCCGACCGTTCGATATAGGACGGCGGAAGCTCATCGGATAAAAGCTACTCCGGGGATAACAGGCTAGTCTGGTCCAAGAGTTCACATCGACGACCAGGTTCGGCACCTCGATGTCGGCTCGTCGCATCCTGGGGGTGAAGAAGCTCCCAAGGGTTGGGCTGTTCGCCCATTAAAGCGGCACGCGAGCTGGGTTCAGACCGTCGTAAGACAGGTCGGTCTCCTATCCACTATGGTCATGGAAACTTGAGAAGGCCGTTCCCTAGTACGAGAGGACCGGGAATGACGAAGCTCTAGTGTACCAGCTGTCCCACCAGGGGCATCGCTGGGTAGCTACCTTCGGTTTGGATAAGCGCTGAAAGCATATAAGCGCGAAGCCGTCTTCAAGATTAGGTTTCATAGAATCGTGAGAGACTATCACGTTAATAGGCTCTAGGTGTAAGCGCAGTAATGCGTTCAGCCAAGGAGTACTAATATTTCATTTAATTTTCCCACATTTTTGATTTTAAAGTTCCCAACGAATCAACAAATTTTACAACGAATGCAACAAATATTTAATTTATTATTTAATAATAGATATTCGTAGTATTCGTTGTAAAATTTGTTGATTCATTGGGAGTTAAAAGACATCATTGTTCTGGTACTTCTAGCGAAGGGGTCACACCTGATCCCATCTCGAACTCAGAAGTTAAGCCCTTCAGCGCCGATGATACTTGGGGATTACCCCTGGAAAAGTAGGCCAGTGCCAGAACTATGGTGTTTTTTTGCGTCCAAAAATAATTATTTGCTTTAAGCAAGGCAAAATGATATTATATACTTAGATAATATGCAACATATAGCGTGTAACATGTAACAAAAATTAATAATGTTACATGTTTTTTGTTTCATGTTTCATAAATTTATGTGCGGAATTATTGGTTATTTAGGAAAAAATAGCGCTTTGCCTATTTTAATTGACGGGCTTAAGCGGCTTGAATATCGGGGGTATGATTCCTCTGGTGTTGCTTTGTTTTTAGGAGGTGAAATAAAGACCATTAAATCTGTCGGTAGAATTAAGGAGCTGGAAAAACGTTTGCAGACCCTCGGGGTCTGCGAGCGCGCAGACCCCGAGGGTCTGCTTTGCAATTTGGGAATTGCGCATACTCGCTGGGCAACGCACGGGAAGCCGACTGAAAATAACGCGCATCCGCATTTTGACTGTTCTGGAAAAATTTCCATAGTGCATAACGGTATTATTGAAAATTATAAAAGCCTAAAAGAAAAGCTTGAAGAAAAAGGGCATAAGTTTAAATCGCAAACTGATACAGAAGTAATCGCGCATTTATTTGAAGACTTATATAACGGCGATTTAACTTCTACGCTTCAAAAAACTTTAAAATTATTGCATGGCGCTTACGGCCTAGTTTTAATACACAAAGACCATCCGGAAAAAATTATGGCCGCGAAAATGGGTAGTCCCCTCTCAATTGGACTGGGGGATTCTGAGATGATAATAGCTTCGGATATCTCGGCGATTATTATGTATACTAAGCAGGTTATTTATTTGGATGATGGTGAAATAGCCGAGATTGAAAAAAATAATTTAAATATTTTTAATATAGATAATGTAAAAATAGAAAAAGAAGCGCAGACTGTGAATTGGGACATAGAGGAAGCGGAGAAAAAAGGTTTTTCGCATTTTATGCTTAAAGAAATTTTTGAACAGCCAGAATCAATTATGAATAGTATTCGCGGACGTATTATAGAAAAGACAGGAAAGGTAAAGTTAGGCGGATTTGATTCGGTTTCTAAAAAATTAAGAGACATTAATAGAATAATTATTACGGCCTGTGGAACGGCTATGCATGCCGGATTGGTTGGTGAATATATGTTAGAGGAATATGCGGGGATTCCGACTGAAGTTGATTACGCTTCCGAGTTTCGTTATAGAAAACCGATAATTGATAAAGAAACCGCTATTCTCGCGATAAGCCAGTCGGGCGAAACGGCCGATACTTTAGCCGCTATCCGCGAAGCTAAAGAAAAAAACGCTTTAACTCTTGGGGTTGTTAATGTGGTCGGGTCAACTATTGCCCGTGAAATTGACGTTGGCGCTTATAACCATATCGGGCCGGAAATTTCAGTCGCTTCCACAAAGGCTTTTACTTCGCAAGTAGCAATCATGGTTCTAATGACGGTTTATTTAGGTAGACAAAGAGATATGTCTTTAATAATTGGTCAGCGTATAATTAAAGAATTACTCGCAATTCCGGAAAAAATAAAAAAGATTTTAGAACTAAATGATGAAATTAAAAAAATTGCAGAGAAATATATTGACGCTAAAAACTTTTTTTATTTGGGACGAAAATATAATAATCCGACCGCCCTAGAAGGCGCATTAAAGTTAAAAGAATTGTCATATATTCACGCTGAAGGACTTCCTTCCGGAGAGATGAAACACGGCTCTATCGCTTTAATTGATAAAAATTTTCCGAGCATGTTTATTTGCCCTAAAGACAGCGTGTATGAAAAAAATATTAGTAATATGGAAGAAGTAAAATCAAGAGGCGGTCGTATTATTGCTATCGCTACCGAGGGAGACGAAAAAATAAAAGAAATAGCGGATGACGTAATTTATATACCGAAAACTTTAGAGATGTTAACTCCTATTTTAGCGACCGTACCACTTCAGTTATTCGCTTATCATATGGCAGTTTTAAAAGGATTGGACGTTGATAAACCGAGAAATTTAGCGAAGAGTGTAACTGTGGAATAGTTGTGTATTAATTTTTAAATTTTGTAATTTTTAATTTTATAAATAATTTTTAATGTCTTAATTTTTAAACATTAAAAATTAAAAATTCATGCAAATGCGAATTAATAATAAAAAAATAAAATCCGAAGGCATTAGAATATCGGCTGAAGACGGCGGCAAGGAAATCGGCAGGGCCTTTTTGTATATTTTAAAAAATGATTTGCGTAAAGAGCCATTCGGATATATGGAGGATATATTTGTAGACGAAAATTATCGTAAGAAGGGAATCGGAAGTAAATTAATAGAAGAAGTTATAAAGTTGGCAAAAGAGAAAAAATGCTATAAAATAGTAGCAACAAGCAGATATAAAAGTGAGAATGTACATAGATTATATAAAAAGTTGGGTTTTGAAGATTTTGGAAAAGAGTTTAAAATGTACCTTTAGTCAATTTACAATTATCAATTACGAATTACGAATATGAGTAATGTAAAAAAAATAGTGACAATCGGTGGAGGAACGGGGCAATTTAATTTATTGTCCGCTCTTAGGGATACAAAAGGGATTGTAATTTCCGCTGTTGTTTCTATGGTTGATTCGGGCGGAAGTACGGGAAGACTTCGTGATGAATTGGGAGTTTTGCCTCCCGGAGATATATTAAAATGTATTTTAGCTCTGTCTCCAAACCGTGAATCCGCGCGAAAAATACTTTTAAAAAGATTTAACGGTCCGAGCAGATTAGGCGGGCATAATGCCGGCAATCTTCTTTTAACTATTCTTTCCCAGTACGGGGGAAGCTTTTCGGAGGGCGTTAAGGCGCTAGGCGAAGTTTTAGAAATTAAAGGAACGGTTTTGCCGGTTACTGTTCATAAAGCTACATTGGTCGCGCAATTAACTGACGGAAGTTTTCTTTATGGAGAGGCTGCTATTGATGTCCCCCGTGGCGACCAAAGAGAAAAAATTAAAAAAACTTATTTAGTTCCTCACCGCAACGGAGCTGTTAATGTTTACCCTCCGGTTGTCAAAAAAATTAAAGAGGCAAATAATATAATAATTGGTCCAGGTGATTTATATACAAGCATTACTCCTAACTTTTTAGTTCCGGGAGTAGCCGAAGCTGTGCAAAAATCAAAAGCTAAATTAATTTATGTTATAAATATAATGACTAAATTCGGTGAAACAGATAATTTTAAAGCAAAGGATTTTATTTTAAAAGCGGAAAAATTTATTGGCCGTAAATTTGACGAAGTTTTAGTTAATTCGGGCAAAGCTCCAAAAAGCATCTTAAATAAATATAAAAAGCAAAAAGCAAAATTGGTAAAAATTGATGTAAAAAATGGATATGGTGGACGGGAAATTATTAAGAAAGATTTAATGGACATAACCGGAGGAATAATAAGGCATCATCCTGAAAAATTAAAAAAGGCATTAGAAGAAATAATAAAATAATTTATGATTGTTATTTTTGATTTAGATCGTACAATTTTTGATACGGAAAAATTTAAAGAAGATATTGCTAAAATTTTAAATATTAATATTAATCAATACAATAAGGATTGTGAGAAATATTTTACAGACAAAAAGAAAACGTATAATCTATATGAATTATTACGAATATTAAAAAGTGAAAAACGCATTTCATCAATTAAAAATAATAGTGAAAAAATTGAAAATCTTCTAAAAAATTCTAAAAGATATTTATTTCCTAAAGCGACAGAAGTTCTTGAAAAATTTAAGAATAGAGGCGATAAATTAATATTGATATCAGTGGGGCCATTGTCTTGGCAGAAGAAAAAAATAAATAGCCTTAAAATTAAAAATTATTTTGATAGAATTATTATTTTAGAAAAAGAAAAATATAAAAATTTAGATTTTCTTAAAAAAGAAAACGATGAAATTTTAATTATTAATGATAATGCTGGAGAAACTTTTGATATGAAAAAAGCGATTGGAAAATGCGACGTCTGTTTAATTTGTGGACCTTATTCAGGAAACGCAAAACATAATTTAAAAACATATAATATTAAAGATTGCTTAAAATTATTTTAAATTTGTTATGAATAAAATTGTTATATTGGCCGCCGGAAAGGGCACAAGAATGAAGGATGAGCTTCCCAAAGTATTAGTGCCTCTAAAGGGTAAGCCAATGATAGAATATTTAATTAAATCAATATTTGATTCCGGGGTTGATAATAACCCCGTTATTGTTGTCTCGCTGGACAACAAAGAATTAATTAACAATGCGTTAAAAAATTATGATTGTAAGTACGCCCCGCAAGACAAGCAACTAGGGACTGGACACGCTCTCGCGTGCGTCAAAGATTTAATTGACGAATCAGCAGATAATATAATTGTTCTCTACGGCGATCATCCTTTTATTAAACCTGAAACAATAAAAGAATTAATAGAAGTTCATACTGGTAAAATAACCATGATGACAACCGAAGTTGAAGATTTTAATGATTGGCGAAAAAATTATTATAGCTGGGGGCGTATAATTAGGGAAGGTGATAAAATACAAGCGATAAAAGAATTTAAGGACGCGAGCGAAGAAGAAAAGAAAATTAAAGAGTTAAACCCGGCATTTTATTGTTTTAGTGCTGAGTGGCTTTGGAAAAATATTAAAAAGTTGGAAAATAATAACGCGCAAAAAGAATATTATTTAACTGATTTAATTAAAATTGCCTCTGAACAAAATATTAAAATTAGTTCAATAAAAATTAATTTTAATGAAGCAATCGGGATTAATAGTAAAGAGGAATTAGAGATAGCGGAGAAGTTGATATAATAGTGGTATAATGCGATTGCTAACCCTAATGTCAAAATCCAAATGACAAATCAAGCACAAAATCCAAATGCTAAAATATATGACTTAGAAGAGCGAACGGCAAAATTTGGTGAAGATATAATATAATTTAATAATTTGGATTTGATTTGACATTAGGGTTTTGTCATTTTGATTTATTATCATATGCAACAAATAGCTGATTTCCATATACATTCTAAATATTCTCGCGCATGTTCAACCGCGTTAACAATTCCTAACATTGAAAAGGCATGTTGTATTAAGGGAATTGATATTATTGGCACAGGAGATTTTACTTATCCTGATTGGTTTTCTGATATAAAAAATGAACTAGAAGAGGTTGGCAAAACAGGGCTTTACAAATTAAAAACAGCGAAAGATGATAAGATTAAATTTATTTTATCTACCGAGCTGGCTTTAGTTTATAAGTCAGGAGAACCGCGCCCAGGAAAAACGAGCAACGCAAGACGAATTCATCTAGTCGTACACGCCCCAAACATTAAAGCTGTAGAAGAATTAAATAAATATTTAGACAAGAAATATAATATTAGGTCGGACGGCCGTCCGATTTTAGGAATGAGCGCGGTTGAGTTAATGAAAATATGCCTTAGTATTCATCCAAAGTTTATGATTTATCCTGCGCATATCTGGACGCCATGGTTTTCGGTTTTTGGTTCCAAGTCTGGTTTTGATAAGATGGAAGAATGTTTTGGCGAATACACTAAAAATGTTTATGCTTATGAGACTGGCCTTTCGTCAGACCCAGAAATGAATTGGCGTTTATCTGCACTAGATAATTTAACTCTTCTTTCTAATTCTGACGCGCATTCTCTGCCGAACCTCGCGCGCGAAGCCAACGTTTTTGAGATGAATGAAATAACTTATAATGAAATTTACAGCATCATAAAGGATAGACCCCCCTTTATTAAAGGGGGAGAAAGGGGGATTAAATATTCAATAGAATTTTATCCTGAAGAAGGAATGTATCATTACGACGGGCATCGGGATTGCGGGATAAGCTACGCGCCGATTGAAACAAAAAAGCAAAAAGGAATTTGCCCAAAATGTAAAAAACCGTTGATAATCGGAGTAATGAATCGAGTTGAAGAATTAGCTGACCGCAAAGAAGGCTATACACCAAAGAACATGCCGGGATTTAAAAAATTAGTTGAGCTTGATAAGATTATTGCCGAAGCAATTGGAATAAAAAGTAGGAGTTCGCAAAAAGTACAAATAGAATATAATAAAATAATTAAAGCTTTAGGAACTGAGCTCTATATTTTAATTGAAGCGCCGATTGAGGAAATTAAAAAAGCGACGTTGCCCGCTATAGCCGAAGGAATCAAAAGAGTAAGGACAGGAAAATTAATTATTGAACCGGGTTTTGACGGGCAGTATGGAAAAGTAAAGATATTTAGCGAGAAAGAGAAAAAACAACAAAAAGCATTAGATTTATAAGATTAGGTTTTTTAAATAATTTAAATAAAATAATAAATAGTATATGGCAGAAGTTAAAATTTTAATTGCAGGTTATACTAGCGATGATAGCGGTGAAGAAAAAACTTGCGCTACTATTACTTTAGTAAAAGACAAAAACATTGTAATGGTTGTTGACCCAGGGGTTTTAGAAAGCCAAGAGATGCTTGTTAGTGCTTTAAAAGAAGAGAGGTTAGGAATAAGTGATGTTAACGTGGTTTGTATAACACATTCTCATATTGACCACTATAGAAATATAGGCATGTTTCCGGACGCCAAGACGTTAGAATTTTATGGATTGTGGGACAAAAATACGGTTGATGATTGGGATGAACAGTTTACTGATGATATAAAAATAATAAAGACTCCTGGGCACGATAGCACAAGTATAACTCTTTTAGTCAAAACCGACAAAGGAATAATAGCTATCTGTGGAGATGTTTTTTGGAAAAAGAATTATCCCAAAAAGGATATTTATGCTGACAACCTTAAAGCGCTCAAAGAATCAAGAAAAAAGATTTTAGAAAATGCGGATTGGGTAATTCCTGGTCATAGTGGTATGTATAAGGTTTAGTTTATAGATTAATATTAATAAAATATTAAAAACTCAAAAAGAAAATCCGCCCATTAGGCGGATTTTCTTTTCCTCCCTCGTCAATTAACTATATACCACCTTGTGATATATATTTAGTTGACGAGGTATTGGAAAATAAAAATATTTCTATTTTCTCTTTTTTCTTTTTGCTGCTTTCTTTTTCGCAGGTTTTCTTTTCTTTGTAGCTTTCTTTTTCGCAGGCTTTCTTTTAGCCACTTTCTTTTTAGCTGGTTTTCTTTTTGCTACTTTTCTCTTAGCCACTTTTTTCTTGGCTACTTTCTTTTTAGCTTTTTTCTTTTTTACTGCCATACTTCACCTCCTCTCTAAGATAATACAAATTATTTTTTTAATTTAAAATAATATTTGTATTATTAATTAATCATTTTTTTGAAAAATATATTATTACTTATATTATACTAAAAAAATGGCCTTCAAACAATACTTTCTAGTAAAAATAAATAAAAATTAAATTATTAATTAAATAAAAATAAATAATAATAAGAAAAAGAAAAAATAAGATATTTTTTATTTTAGTTCTTGTTTATTTTACTTTTTATTTTATTTTTTCTTTATTAAAAGTTTTTTTAAAAATTTTTAACTGAGATGATAATAATAATATAAAACAAGAGTAATTTTATAAGAATAGTGTTAAATGATTATTATGGTGACACTTTTTGTATTAATAGAATAATTTGTTTAATATTAGCCCTTTTTATTGTATATTTTAAAGAATGCTTGACAAGATTGTTTTTGTATGATAAGCTTAAACGTTGCATTAAGACATAGCAATTTAAATTTTAAAAGATCGGTTTAAACGGGTTAGGCACGACAAGCATGGGGATTTATCGCTAGGTTCAATTCGGCGTTAGCTAAATTTTTCCTAACGAAAATTTCTTGCCTACCCGTTTAAGGCGGTCTTTTTGTTTTAAATTTTTTTTTAATAAAAAATGTAGAGATAGGTTTAAAAACCTTCTCTACATTTTTTGTTAAAACTGTGGATAACTTTACTTCTACAAATATACAAATCAATTACAAATTTACGAAAATACAAAAATTTAATAATTTATATATTTGTAAATTCGTAATGAATTCGTAGTTCGTAGATTAATTTTTTTATTCAATAGCTTCTTCCGTTGATGTAGCGCTCTTTTCCGGTTCTGATAATTCTTCTACGCCGATTAAGCAAACTTCCTGCCAAGGAACGTAATGTGAATTAAATCTTTCTGTTTTTGCTTCACCGTTCTGGTAAGTTACTTTGTAATCGAAATAAGCGTCTGCTCCGTTGTGAGCATGTTCAGTGCATTTTTTTTCTCCTGGTTTTAAATCAAGTGTTTCAACAAATTTAGTCGGTGGAGGCTTTACTATATTATATATAATAGGATCGGTTCTTTCCGCAATCCGTCCGTCATTGGTCCCCCAAAAATCAAAATATAAATTATTTCCTTCAATTCTAGATTGTATTAAGATATTATTTCCGGTGTCGTTAATAAATCTTAAGTCGGGCCATGGGTCGTAGATCGTTGCGTCTGTTCCCGCCGGTTCATAATACGAAACTCTATAAGAATGATTGCGTCTCATTGTTATTGGGAGTCCGGAAGCAAGGGCGGCGCGGAACATAGTAGTCCCGATTTGGCATAAGCCGCCTCCATATTCCGGAATCGTTTTATTGTCTTTAATTACAAGTTCCTGCTTATATCCGGCTGAGCCGTCAATTTCCCCCAAAGTGCCCATAAGCGAAAATTCTTCATCCGGCTTTATAATAATACCATTTAATGTATTCGCGCCTATGCTAATATTATGCCTACGGTTTGCCGGTGAACCGGAAAAATCGGATTCGCCAATTCCTACGGTCTCTTTAATGCCAATATCATTTACATCTTCAATAGAACTATTGCTTTTTAACTCTTCAACAACTAAATCAATTTCTTTTTGTTCATTTTTAATAAATTCAAATTCAATTTTAGAAAAAGTCGCTTCAGTATTTAATGTTATTCCGTCGCGACTGGCTTGGAATTTAGTAACTCGGCCGTTTTTAATTTCAAACTTAGCCTCAATCGGTTCCTGATTTATTTCTGGCGCAATCTTTTCTTTTAGGTAATTTTGAACGACCTCCGAATTTATACTTACTTTAATTATATCGTTATCTTCGGCAGTTTCATTTTTTAAGGTTAGCCATCCGGCCAACTCTGCTTTATTTAGTTTCCATTCTTGTTTATCATGCTTTAATACTAAGGGCGCAAGAGCTACTATGTTTTGCGCTTTGTTTTCAATATTAAGGGCGTCCTTTTTATATATTGTAGGATAATCGGTGCTAGTAAATAGCTCTATTGAATTGTTATTAATTTGAGCTAGTTGTTTTTTAAGCTGGGAGATTCCTTTTTTATAATCTATCGTTTTACCAAGTTTTTCTTTTTGTACGTCAAATTGAAAATTTTCCATTCCCCCCAAATAGATTTTCTTTTTACTTACTAATTTTGCGTTTTCAGCCGGAATTTCAAGTTCTGAAAAATTATTGCGAAGAGCCTCTTCTACTTGTTCGTCATTAATTGTAATATGAAGATTAATTTGTTTCTTAAAAAAGAGTGATTTAAGTTTATTTTGTAAATTTACGAAAAAATTATCTTCCCGTCCGAAGTTATACGCCTCAAGAACAGTGTTTTCCGCGTCAAAATTAATAATTTCGTACGCCAAATCGCTTTCTAATGAGGCGATAATAGGTTTAACTATTGTTTCTTTATTCCCGTAATAAAAAGTAATGCCGTCCTGATTAATTTCGTTTATTTTTTCGTTTATTATGGTTCTGGCTGATCTTATTGGCCTACCATCTAAATCTATATTGCCAACGGTTACTCCGGGATATATTTTATCTTTATATTTTTTTTCAAAACCTATTAAAAGCGCGGTCATTAAAACAAGAACAATAAAAAAAATGATTGCTACATCAAGCAACCAACCGTGAGAAATATTTTTTTTGTTTTTAATGAAGTTCAGCATACCTAATAAACTTTTAATTGTAAATAAAATTTTTAAATCCAAAGCCCAAACGTCAAATCAAATCCAAATAACAAAGTCCAAATTATTTATTTAAGCATTTTATCATTTAAGCTTGATTTGACATTAGGATTTTGACATTAGGATTTTATATTTATTACTTATCATCCACATCAAGTATTTCATTCAATATTTCTTTAGCTAATTCTTTTTTATCTTTTTCAGTTTCAGTATCGTTTAGTATATTAAAATTTAGAACCATGCTCTCATGGGCGTTAGCCGGCAATTTATCTTTTGGCCAGACAATAGATTGGTTGTCCTCGGTTTTTAAAACAGCCTTTTCCCCCTCAAACCTGTCTATTGTTATTTTGATATTCATAAGTTATTCGCTTTGCGAACCCGCGCTATCCCGAGTACTCGGGACGAGACATGCGAATTATTCGCATTATTATTTTTCCTTTACTTTTACGTTAACGTTTTTTTTAATATTTACTTTAGGAAGAGTTATGGTCAAAACGCCGTCTTCTAAAAAAGCGTCAATTTTTTCAGATTTAACTTCAACCGGTAATATTATAGAACGGCTAAAAGCGCCCCAATAGCATTCCCGGTACAAATAGTCCTCGCTTATGACTTTTTCCTGCAATTCTCTTTTCCCCCTAATTGTCAGCATGTCGTTATTAATAGATATATCAATATCATTCGGTCTTACGCCGGCGATTGTTGATTTAATAATTAAATTTTTCGGCGTCTGATAAACGTCAATAGATAATTGCCCTTCTTCAAAATCTTCGTCAATCCATTCATCATAGCCATCGCTAGCCAGATTATTTTCGTGTATATGTGAATCAGCAATTTCTTTTTTCTTTCCTTTACCGATTATTTTATTAAAAATACTTGTCATAATTTTATCTCCCCCTTTATTAAAGGGGGTTGGGGGATTTATAAATAAAACTATTATTATTATAATATTTTTAAGAAATATAGGCAAGAGCCAAAATTATATTGTCACAGCCACATATCAAAATAAAAAAAGTATAGTTTTCACTACACTCTTTTTGTTATATTTAGTTGTGGGCTATATTTGAGAATGCTCAAACCCATTTTAAAAAGGATGCTCGCTTTGCGAGCTGATTATCTAACAACACGGCTCAGCTTGCTCCATAGCGTCTGCTATTCGGGGCGTTTCCGTGGAGTTTATCCCGCACGCTTTGCGATGCGGAGCCAAAAGCGGAAATAAAAAGAAAAAAATTTCAGATTCATTTTTTAAACGCCCCCCCCTCTCTTTTTATTTTTTAAATAAAGGAGTGAAATTTTTTTCTTTTTGTTTCCTCTTTAATCCAGCCCCCGCATACCGCGCGGAGCGCGATCAGGGCAAGAGGGCGAAAGTTTTCGCCCAAAAGTTTTTGTCCGTTTGCCTATCTTTTTAATTTTTAAACTTTCCAACTTTTTGGCTTGATAAATTTTTTATTTGTTATTTTAATATTAATAACCCGATCAAAACGGAACTTGCGAACTTCCCCGCGGTTATGGCAGTAGCCCTCGCCGTATGGCGCGCTGGACTTATACGGATCAACCAATCTTTCGGACAAACCGGATGTGTTTGAATCGTATTTCATTTTAACGGTTTGCCGTTTCCTAACCGCCTTCTAGAGACTGCCCATTCCGTTTCTACTTCACTTTCACTAAAATAATTAGTCAGTAACTTTTCTATTTTATTTTGATATATAGTTGATTCTCTCATAAATAAAATTTTATTTTTTAATTTTATAATATTTTATTATTTTTTTCCAAAACCTTGTTTTAAATTATTTATTTTTTCAGATATATTTATTAAAAAGCCTTATAACTATAACGTGTAATTGTGCAATCACCGGTTTCATCTAAATTCAATCCTTGATCTTGGTCAGCAGAAACAGGACAATCATTAAGATTGCCCTTGCCCCACTTTTCATTAAGGTATCTAACCTTACATATATCAAACTCTTCAATATAAAAGCTGCCGTCAACATTGTTATAATTTTTTCTTTCAGTTTGCTCTATTTCGTAACATTGTGCTTTTCTTTTCACTAGATATTCATTATTTGTTTCCTCTATTTTTACCTGTATTTGGGTTTGTTGTTGTTTTTCTACTGATTTTTGTTTTATAACTTGGCTCGCATAATAAAATCCTCCTAAAATAATACTTGCTATTATAATTGTGGATGGCAATGCTAGCTTGTTAAATTTATTTTCATTAAAACCATTGCTCTTTTTTTGGGATAAATTTATAATAGTATCTGGTTGTGGCTTTATCTCTTCTAAAAGCTGTTTTTTTTCATTGTTTTTATTTTTTTTCTTTTTAATAAAATATACAATTGAATTCACTAAACCCAACAGGAACATTATATCTCCAAGAACACCAACCCAAGAAAATAAGATGTAATAAGACGTAAGAAAATATGCCACAGTATGCAAGACTGCGCCGACAATCAATAACATCTTCCAAGATAATGGCTTGTTCAGTTTTTCCATATTTTTATTATTTATTTAAAATATTAGCTACTATACCTGCTATTAATGCGACAATAATTATTAATATAATTGCATAAGTAAGTCCCTTAAAAAAATCTTTTACTCCTAAGAGAAATCTTTTATGCAGAGGCGTTTCTATTTTGTATTTTTCTATTTCAACTTCGTATCGCAATGTTTGTTTGTATTCTTCTGAATTTTTATATTCTTCCTCCTGTCTTTTTAATTCTTTTCTACCTTCTTCTGAATTTTCATATTTATTTATAAAGTAGTAAGCGAGCCCACCAACAATAAAAAGAATAACAAAAATATAATAATATTCTTTTATGGTTTCTATGCTTAAACTTGCAGCAAATTTTCCTATTAAAGCAGATCTCATATATATATTTTATTTCTAAATTATTTATTATATTATTTTATCTTTTTCCGTTCTTTACCAAACATCTTGGTATTCTTTCCGGCTATAACTTTCACGCCTGTTTTTCTCTCAATCTCAATCCTCGCGTTGCCAGCGACCTCTCCGCCTTGGCGGGCGACTGATTTATTGCGCTCAAAAGTTTTCGGTTTTTTCTTTTTGGATATTTCCGTAGTGCTGGCTTCCGCTAGCATATTTAAAACTAACTCTAAGTTTGACATATTATCCCGCAGATTTTCTTTTTTTAAATCTTTCAATTTCTTATAATCTTTTGTTTTTAACCCGCCTGTCCACGCCTTGGTAATTTCATCAGTGAGGATGGCGAATTCCAATCCTTCTTTTACTCCGCGATTTTCCCATTCATCAGTCAAATCTTTTCTTACTTCAATGCTTTTTAACCTTTGGTTTATCCATTCCTTGGGATACCCCTTTTTTAAGTATGTCCGCATAGCTCGGTCAATCGCTTTTTCAGGATCAGCTGTTTCGTCAATCCTTTCCTTGCCCGCGCGCGCCAGCCAGAGCTTAAACGGCTCGGCTTTGGGCGACGGGATTGATTGGACTAGGCGGAGCATGGTTTCAGTGTCGCCAACATCAGTTAAGCGCATTTTGCCGTCAGGAGCCGTCATTTTCAACTGTCCGATTTTTTCGGACACTTCGCTTCCTTCCTGTTTTAGCTTTGTTTTTAAGTCGTTCCAATATTTTCTCGGCCTTTCATTATTAGTTAAAATTCTAATAACATCAATAATCGAAAAATACCATTCTTCTTTTTTATCATCCCAATGGCGGCGTACGCTTTGATTATTAAAAATAATAATAGATTTTTCTTGTTTTTTTGCCGTTGAAATTTTTTCTTCCATATTATTTTAATTATTTACTATATTTTTTAAAATTAAAAATAAAGCTGATCAAAAACCCAATCACCACAACATCTATAATCATCCATAAACTCTTATCTCCGAGATAAATGGGAATAATTGGATTGAACAAAATCGCGATGATTATTAATCCCCAAAACCAAAAATCCTGTTTTTTAACTACTTCGTAAATATAATAAGCGTAATAGGCGGTTGTTCCCGCGACGACAAATTTCATTAAGGTGTAATATCCGTAAGAGTGCCAGTCAATAAAAGTTAAAAGCAAGGCAATAATAGCGATGATCGCCGGAATATTTGAAAATTGTATGTTTTTTAACTTTTCCACAAATTTATTTTTATTCTTCAATTTTACATTATCTGGCCGTAATAAATCCGTATTACGATCGTTTTCCTCTAATTTTTCAAGTTTTTTAATGTTGCCGATTACCGAATAAACGCTATTTTTATATTCAATAATATTCTTTCCGATAATTGTGTTGATTTTATAGCGGTATTGTCTGATATGATTTTCATCATAATCTTTGGATGAATCAAGATAATCGCCGATGTCCGTAATAGCAGCGGAGCCGTTGGCGCATAAAAAAACAAGCAAGCGAAAAGCGTTGCCTGTTAAAGATAATTCTTTATTGTTCTCGTCAAAAACCTTTCTTGATTTATCGTCTAAAGTAAAATATTTATGTTTATAGACCATAAGCTATTTTAATAGCTCATCAAGCTTAATTTTTAAACCATTGGCTATTTTTTCTAAATTCTTTATTGATATATTCCTTTTGCCTTTTTCAATGCCGGCAGGCAGGCGCAGGCGAGGCGAGCTAACGCTCTCCGCAAACGCCGCAGGCGTAAAAAAATCGCAAAGACCTATTTGGTGGGCCTAGATGGAATCGAACCATCGACATCCACGTTATAAGCGTGGCGCTCTAACCGCTGAGCTATAGGCCCTTAATATATGTGATGTGGACGACACAAGATTTGAACTTGTGACCTCTACGATGTCAACGTAGCGCTCTAACCAACTGAGCTAGCCGTCCTAAATATTGATTGATGTCAATCCCGACGCTTCGGGACTCTAACCAACTGAGCTACGAACCCAAAAGTTACGGGGACAACTGCTTGTCCGCCGAAGCCTTTGGCGTAGGCGGAAGCTAACCGTCCTTAAAACAAAAAAAGGACTTAATCCTTTAGTATTTAAAATTTAGCATTATATTTAATTTTTTTCAAGTATTAAATAGGCAATTTATCTAGTTTATCTTTAATTAATTTAATAACTTCTTTTTCTAGATCTTCCCTTGGTTTTTCGGATTTAATCATGGCCATTTTTTTTGTTCCTTCCGGCTTTAGCTCTTTAACTATATTTAGAGAGTCAATATTTTTAATTGAGTAAATTAACGCTTTTGAATGTTTTTTATTATCGTCAGTTGACGAATCCTTAACTTCGTAAACCAAAACAACAATTTTAACTCGTGGCATATTTACTATAAGCTCATCAACAACTTCATTTAAATCATGCTCGGTTGTTTCGGTGTTTTCAAAATCACTTGCTTTAATAGAAGACCAAACAAGCTTATCATCCAAAGCGCTTGATAGTCTAGCCAAAACTCTTCCCCAAAGTTTTAATACGCTTAAAGGTCTTGAGCGGTAAAGAAAATTTACTATTTCTTCTCTGCGCGCGCCCATAGAAATTAATTGAGCTGCGGATGATAACGCGACCGGAGTTACATTCGGAGTTTTAAAGCTTCTTGTTTTAGATATCATACCGGACAAAAGACAAGTTGCAATGTCTTCGTCAATTACGTCGCGGGAATATTTATTAAAAAGAGAAAATAAAATTTCTGAAGTTGCCACTGCAGTTATATCAACTTGATTAATTTGTCCGAATTCTTCGTTTGAACCATGATGATCAACATTAATAATTGGAGTATTATAGAAAAATTCCGTATCGTTATCATAGATTTTTCCTAAGAATTCTAAATCAGGTGTATCAAGTGTAATTATTAAATCGTATTTAAAATCGCCGGACTTGCTACTAATATCGTCTTCATTAAAAAATCCCTCTTTTGGGGAGATAATAAAGTTTAGGGCGTTGTCTTTTACTTTATATTTAATCTGGTTAACTTTTACGTTTTCTATGTCTAGAGAAATTATAAATTGGCGGAGGTTTTCAATTGAATTTTTAATTTCTCCATAGGATGGCAAGAAAGAATACAGGTTGCTTTGGTCAAATTTTTCCGCTACAACATCAACTTCTTTATCTAATTTTTTTAAAAATAAATACATAGCCAAAGCGCTCGCAACCGAATCGCCGTTCCAAGTTTTTCTGAATGTAACTAATATACGTTCAGTTTTTTTGATTTGTTCAAATATTTGTTGTTCTTGTGTTAACATAGTCTACGAATTACGAATTTTATTACGAATTTACGAATTATAAATTTAAGAATATATTCGTAAATTTATAATTTGTAGAAATAGAAAAATCCCCTCGCTCCTTGGGGATATGATTATTATCCAATATACTAATTTATATTATATTATGGATAATGTCAAGCGGTTTTAGCTTATAGTAATTTTTGGGTTTTTTGTCAAATTGACATAATTAATAAAATAATGTAATCTAATAAAACAAATAAGGCGGTTTTACCGTCCGCACATTTTAAAAGTGGTCATAATGAACCACGCCAAAGGAGGCAAATCATGATTAAAAAAGCAAGTATTTTCTTTACAACTCCTGTTCGTAATTTGTTAGATTTTGACGAGGGGTTCCGCATAAGCTCCGGGTTTCTCAATGCTATTCAATTGCCCAATGAGGTAATAATAATTTGTCAGTATGGTTTTGTTAATAGGGATAAGTATAAATGCCCGACTATTTATGAGGCAATATGGAATTTAAATACAGGATTTTTAAGCCGAAACAATTCAATAAGAGCATTTAATTTTGCAGCGAGGATGGAGACTACTATTAACTTGGACAACGAAACAGTTAACGCTGAAATAAAATTTTTTAAAAAAAGAAAAAAGGAAAACTTTTATTCATTTAATGTTTCTTTTGGTATAAAGGGAGGAGAGGTTGTAAATTAGGACGGTTTTGATTTGAGCGCCGCTTAAATTAATTATTCTCAGGGGAAACTATCCCCTGAGATTTTTTATGTAAAAAAAGAGCATCAAGTAGATGCTCTAGCAATCCTTTGTTCAGGAATTAGTTTGTAAGCAAGGAAAATTTACCTATCATGCAATTACACATATGCATTGCTTTGCCAATTTCGCACTCACAAGCTGGACAAATTTCAAGACTGTCAGTGTCCTTTACTTCTATTTGTTTTCCTGTTTTTTGGCAATTTGCCATTAACCTTGGCTCTCCTGCTGACATTGCGTTTGCTAGCCTATTGTCTGGATTCAATATGCACATTTTCCCCTCCCCATATATTTTATATAAAAATAACAATATTATTATATTCTTTGTGTATCTTAGTACTACTTTTCTTTCTTGTCAAATTGGGCTGTTTTTGGTACGCTAAATAATATAAATCCCCCAACCCCCTTTATCAAGGGGGCTTTTAATCCCCCTCGCCCCCTTTAATAAAGGGGGCGTAATATGAATTATGAAAAAGGAACTTCCAAAAGCATATGAGCCGTCTAAATATGAAGACGGAATATATAAAAAATGGGAAAAGTCCGGATTATTTAATCCGGATAAAATCCCCCCAACCCCCTTTAATAAAGGGGGAGTTTTAGATAAGCGAAAAAGCTATACGATTTCTATGCCGCCGCCGAATGTTACCGGAACGCTCCATATGGGGCACGCGGTTATGCTTGCTATTGAGGATATTTTAACGCGCTACCATAGAATGAAGGGCGAGCGAGCGCTTTGGGTTCCTGGGACGGATCATGCCGCTATTGCCACACAGACTAAGGTTGAAAAAGAATTGAGAAAAGAAGGAAAAGATAGGCATAAATTAGGACGAGAAAAGTTTTTAAAAGAAGTAAATAAGTTCGCTCAAGAATCGCACGACACTATTGTTAACCAGATTAAAAAAATGGGTTCGTCTTGCGATTGGTCTCGCGAGGCTTATACTCTAGATGAAGTTAGAACTCGTGCGGTACGCACGGTTTTTAAGATGATGTACGACGACGGGTTAATTTATCGTGGCGAACGGATTGTTAATTGGTGTCCAAGATGCCATTCTACTTTAGCTGATGATGAAGTTGAATATAAAGAACAAAAAGCTAAGCTTTATACTTTTAAATATTCTAAAGATTTTCCGTTTACAATAGCGACAACTAGGCCGGAAACGAAATTAGGCGATACGGCCGTAGCGGTTAATCCTAAAGACGAGCGTTATAAAAAATATATTGGTAAAGAATATGAAGTTGATTTTGTCGGCATAAAATTAAAATTAAAAATTATTGCTGACCGAGAAGTTGATATGGAGTTTGGAACAGGCGCGTTAGGAGTAACGCCGGCCCATTCTATGATTGACTGGCACATGGCGGAAGAAAATAAGCTGGATATTATTAAAGTAATAGATGAGGACGGTAATATTCGCGAGGGATTTGACCCATTTTCAGGCGAAGATGTTTTTAGGGCGCGCAAAATGATTGTTAATAAATTAAAAAAAGATAAGCTATTAGAAAAAGAAGAAGAAGTTGATAATAAATTATCTATTTGTTATAGATGCGATACTCCGATTGAACCTTTGCCTTCTCTGCAATGGTTTATAGACGTACATAAAAAAATTAAAAGACGAGGCAATAAATCAATTAAAGAATTAAGCGTTGACGCGGTTAAAAAGGGAGTATTCGGGCGTGATAAAATTAATATTATACCGACTCGTTTTGAAAAAAATTATTTCCATTGGATGGATAATTTGCGCGATTGGTGCATATCTCGCCAGATTTGGTTTGGGCATCAGATTCCGGTATGGTACTGCGGTAAACAGGCACAGACTATTAAAAAAATGGGGTTTGCCGGTGATATTGTAACTCAAGTGTTTGATACAAAAACACGTACATATAGATTGCGTGATCATGGGATTAAAGTCGGAGACATTGTGGCATTTGAGGACAGCGCAAAGAAAATAATATTCGGACAAGGAACGATCACGGAAGTTTCTGTTATAAATGTTGGCCAAATTAATTTAAAAGATAAAAAACACTGGAAAACGTACGAAAAACGTGAAGAGTTAATTGCTGCTTTTAAACGACATCATCCAGAAAAGAAAATTAACAATAATACTAAAGTTTGGATATATACATATAAATTTGATAACAATTTATTGTCTAAAGGTTGTGGCACGACGATAGTTGATATTGAAGCGCCAAAAGTATGTCCGTCATGCGGAAAAAAAGAAAATTTAATTCAAGATTCCGATACTTTAGATACTTGGTTTTCTTCCGGGCTTTGGACATTTTCTACGCTTGCCCAGAAACCGGATCAGATTAAAATTAAAGACGGTAAGTTGGTTATTGACTCGGAAGATTTTAAAAATTTTCATCCGACAAACGTTTTAGAAACGGGATATGATATTTTATTTTTTTGGATCGCGCGCATGATTATAATGACAACTTACGCGATTGAAGATATTCCTTTTCAGGACGTATATTTGCATGGACTAGTTAAGGACGAGAAAGGCAAAAAGATGTCAAAGTCTTTGGGTAACACTATTGATCCGTTGGATATGATAAAAAAATATGGAACGGACGCCACTCGACTTTCATTGGTAATAGGTTCTACTCCGGGTAATGACATGAATTTGTCCGAGGACAAAGTAGCCGGTTATAGAAATTTTGCGAATAAGCTTTGGAATATAAGCAGGTACATAATTACGAATTACGAATTAACAATTACGAATAAAGAAATTAATCAAAATAATTTAACTAGCGCCGATTATTGGATTTTACTAAGAATGTGTAGATTAATAATTTTAGTAAAGGTAGATTTGGATAATTATAGATTTTCCCAGGCAGGAGAACGACTACGTGAGTTTACGTGGGACGATTTAGCAGACTGGTATTTAGAGGCTAGTAAATTTGAGCAAACAAAAGAAAAGGAAAAAATATTAGCAATAATTTTAAATGATTTATTAAAACTATGGCATCCATTTATTCCTTTTGTTACCGAGGCTATATGGAAAGAATTGGGACATAAAGATTTATTAATGATTTCAAGATGGCCGGATGAAAATTATTATACAAAAATTCAATATGAAAATAATGTAGCTGGATTTAATGCAACCACATTCATCGTAAAAGCTATTCGTGATGCAAGAGCGCAAAATAAAGTTGAGCCGGCCAAAAAGATTAAAGCTGTTATTTATGCAGGGAAAAATAAAGAATTAATTGAATCACAGGCTGAATTAATTAAAAGCTTACGAACCGGAATAAACGAACTGGAAATTAAAGACGAAGGACCTAAAATTAAAGACGCTATATATATTACCGTAGGAGAGATTGATATTTATTTAATTGGTGCGGTTGACGAAGAAAAAGAAAAAGAGAGGATTAAGAAGGAAATTGAAAATTTAGAGAAAGTCATAAAAAGTGCTAAAATGAAGTTAGGGAATAAGGAGTTTGTCGCCAAAGCGCCGGAGAAAGTCGTTAATATGGAAAAAAATAAGTTAAAAAAGGCGGAAAATGAGTTAAAAAAGTTGAAAAAATAAAATAGCTCTACTGTCATTCACGTAGAGCTCTCACCCGCCATCGCTTCGCCCCCACTTCGCTAAAGCTACGAGGGACAAGTCGGCACCCTCTCCCACGGCAAGCTGCAGGAGAGGGATTGTATGAAAATAATTTTTTATTAAATTTTAGAATTATTTTAAACAAACTGAATTTATTATTAAACATTTAAACTTCTAAAACTAGTTCCCTCTCCCGCTCCAGAGGAGCGGGAGAGTGGCAGGGTGAGGGCTTTGCGGGGACGGAAAGATTTGTTTGATGATTTTAAGTAATTGCGGTTAACTCTGGATTTCGGATCTTTTCCGAAGCTTCGGGACTACGTCCGGGATACCCATTAAGAGAAAAAGTCAAGAGCAATGGTGTGGAAAATTAATTTTAAGCGGCCGCAAACAGTTCTTTTGAATTATCATAACAACATTTATTCTTGCTTAAAGCGAACATAATCGTAACGATTTTTCTGGTAATGATTATTAAACTTTCTATGTATGATTTACCATTTTTTCTTAGGTGGTCGTAGTATGCTTTAAATTTTTCATCATGCATTACCGCGCCCCAAGCCGCTTGAAATAATCGTTTCCGCAAATATCCGTTTCCCCGCTTTGTCATTTTGCCCTTGCCCCGCCAATTGCCGCTTTCCCTCACTGAAATATCCAATCCGGTAAAAGCTATCCATTGTTTGGCGCTCCGGCTATGCTCTTCTTCTTTGAAGAATAGCGTGGACAGGGAAGCTAAATATTCCGAGACACCGGGGATGCTGTTGTATCTGCCGGCGATTTCTTGCTTGTATTCCGATTTAACCGCCATTGCTTCCACTTCCTTTTCCAATTTTTTCTTTTGCTCTTTTAATAATTTAATTGTTTTAAAAATCTGCTTTTCCGCGATTGACAGTCCTAATCCCATTTCCTCTCCTGTCTTCTTGAATTCATTCATAGCGGCTGTTAATTTCTGCAATTGCTTGTCCATAGTTGCTATTAAACTGACTTTTTTCTTCATTTTTAGCGCATTTTTATTCCCGTCAAATCTATTCGGCAGCTTCTCTTCTTTAATGGCGATTTCCGCCAAGACCTCGGCATCCCGCTTATCTGTTTTAACTTTTCTGATTGACGATTTAATGTACTTGCTGGCGATTAACGGATTAATAACCCTTATATCTAAATTGCTCTTGCTCATTTCCATGGCGCTTAGCAGATGATGCCTGCCGGTTGATTCAACGACTATTTTGCCATGAAATTTTTCCGATTTGATTGTTTTTGCTATTTTTTTGATTTCCTCGCTTTTGTTTTTGATTTCAAAAATAGTTTTGCCGCCGTCATCGTATTTTTTACAAAACATTAAATTGTCTTTTGACACATCTATTCCAACGGCGATTAGAACAGGAGTGTCAGATTGTAATTGATTTTTTGCCATACATTTTGTATTATTAATAATAATGGCAATTCATTCGCCTTGTCATATTGGTTAAAGTGGCTTGTCATATGGCCATACCCATAAACGAAGCTAAATGAATTGTTTTGTCTCAAATAGAGACTTAATAATTAGAGGAAAGAGGAGACGATCGTATCCCGAGTGGCTTTAAAGCCGTTGACAACTTAGTCTCTTCTTCCCTCCTCTAATTATACACCATTACTCTTGATATTTCTTTTATATGACAAAGATGAGAGGAATTTTAAAAATTAAATATTAATAAATCATATGCTTACACAATTATTAAACAACCCAATTTTTCAAATTGAATTTTTAGGTAATACAGTCTGCAGCTGGATTACAGCCGCTTTTGTATTTATAGGCGCAGCAATCGCGCTTAAAATTTTTCAAGTCGCGATTGTCGCTAGATTAAAAAGTTTAGCTAAAAAGACTAAAACCGATATTGATGATATCGCTATTAACGCGATTTACGCTATTCATTGGCCATTTTATGTTTTTGTTTCAGCTTACATCTCCCTTAATTTTTTAAAGGAAGTTCATTTTTTGGTTCAGAAATGGTCTTATTATATTATCTTGATTGCGGTAATTTATTACTCCATAAAGGTTGCTCAGGAATTTATTGATTATGCCGCGAAAAAAATAATTCAAAAAAGAGAAGCTGAAGAAAAGGCAGACACGGGAATGATAAAAGTTTTAAGCGGCATCGCTAAGTTTGTTTTATGGGTGTCTGCTTTTTTATTAATACTTTCTAACTTAGGGTATAACATAACTTCGTTAATAGCCGGGCTTGGCATCGGCGGTATCGCGATTGCTTTAGCTTTGCAGAACGTATTAGGTGATCTTTTTAGCGCTATTGCCATTTATTTTGACCAGCCGTTTAAGGATGGGGATTTTATAATTGTTGGCGCGGATATGGGAATTGTAAAAAAGATTGGAATTAAAACTACGCGAATTCAAACTCTTCAGGGAGAGGAACTAGTTATTTCAAATAATGAGTTAACAAACGTGAGAATTCAAAATTTTGGAAAAATGGAAAGACGCAGAATAGTGTTTAGCATAGGGGTTGATTATAATACTCCGCACGCGAAATTAAAAAATATTCCTGATATGCTCCGCGAAATTATTGAAAATCATAGCAAGGCAGAAGTGGACCGTGTCCATTTTAAGGAATTCGGCGATTCAAGTTTAAATTATGAAATAGTGTTTTACGTAAACGCGCCGGAATACGCGGTATATATGGACATTCAACAGGCGGTTAATTTAGATATTGTAGAGAAGTTTGAAAAGGAAAAGATAGGTATTGCTTATCCGACTACTACCGTGTATGTAAAGAAATAGGGCTACGAATTACGAATCTATTACGAATTTACAAATATTAAATAAAACCGCTATTTAAATAGCGGTTTTATTTGCAAAAAACCCTCAAACAAGTTAAAATAAATGTATAACAAACAGTGTTTAATACAAATAATTAATATTTTTTTAGACAACAATAAATAATAAACATGATATTTTGCTTAATTCTCTATTTACTGTTTACTGTTGTCTGTTTACTGTTTTATGGGATTAATGGATCTCTGCAAGGTCAGCCAGGCTGACCGGCATAAATTTTGTTCTTATATTATTGAGGCAAGCGCTCCTAAGGCGGATTTTTATTTTTTGGTTATTTTATCAACGTTAATCGTCGCTATGGGGCTCTTGGTTGATAACGTAATTTTAGTTATCGGCGGTATGTTGGTCACGCCGATACTTTCTCCGATTTTAGCTATTTCTCTTGGGATAGTCATTAATGAAAGTAAAGTGATTTGGCGTTCGGTTAGAATATTTTTAACCGCTTTTGGCTTTGCTTTTTTAGTTGCTTTTCTTTTAGGAATTTTTAGCTCAGCCAGTCTATCCGAAATAAAGTTGATTACGATAATGCAGCCTACGTTATTTACTTTTTTTATCGCGGTTGTGGCGGGAATAGCGGCCTCGTACACTTGGGCAAAGCCGGAATTAAACTCAACTTTGCCGGGCATAGCCATAACCGTTACTTTAATTCCGCCTCTTACGGCGATTGGTTTGGCCGTAGCTGACGGTGAATGGATTATATTTTCCGACATATTTAAAACTTTACTTTTAAATATGTTTGGCATAATCGTCTCCAGCCTTATTATCTTTTCTTTAATGGATTTTTATAAAGCAAAGAAAAAGATTGTTGAGGAGGTTAAAGAAGAAGAAAAAGAAATTAAAAAAGAAAAAGTTAAAAAAGAATTAAAAAAGGCGAAAGAAGAAGCTGAAGAAGCCAAGGAAGAAGAGAAAGTTATAAAAGAGGCTAAGAAAGAAATTAAAAAAGGTAAATAATAATATTTATGAGAAAAGTTATAATTGATAAAAATAGAATAGATGAGGTTTTGACGCGGGGAGTAGAAGAAGTTTTAGTTAGAGAGAGCTTAAGAAAGAAATTATTGTCTGGAAAAAAACTAAAAATAAAATTTGGTATTGATCCAACCGGTTCGGTGCTTCATTTAGGGCATGCTGTTGTTCTGCGTAAACTAAAAGAATTTCAAGACTTGGGGCATCAGGTCATCTTTTTAATTGGAGATTTTACCGCTCGTATAGGAGATCCTACGGGAAGATCATCTGAAAGGAAGCCTTTAACCGACAAAGAAATCAAAAAAAATATGAAGACCTATACTAAGCAGGCTGGAATGATATTGAACATGCGAAAGATTAAAGTAAAATATAACTCAAAATGGTTGGCAAAATTAAATTTTAAAGAAATAATAGAATTAACTTCAAAAGTAACTTACGCGCAGGTAGCTCATAGATCTGACTTTAAGAAAAGGATCAAAAATGATATTGATTTAAGTTTACAGGAGTTCATGTATCCGGTTATGCAGGGGTATGATTCAGTAGAGTTGAAATCGGACGTTGAAATTGGCGGTACGGATCAGAAGTTTAATTTGCTCATGGGAAGACAGCTGCAGAAAAGATATAACCAACCCGAACAAGATATAATAACTTGTCCTATACTTGAAGGCGTTCATGGTAAAGACAAAATGAGCAAAAGTTTAGACAATTATATTGCCTTAACCGAAAGTTCTGAAGATATGTACGGTAAAATTATGTCTATAGTGGATGAAATGATTATTAGGTATTTTGAGTTATGTACGTTCTTGCCATTAGATAAAATTGATGAGATTAAAAAACAATTAAAAGAAGGAAAAAATCCTCGGAATTTAAAAATGGAATTAGCGCGAGAGATTGTTAAGATTTATCATGGAGAGAAAAAAGCTAAAGAGGCGGAAGAAAATTTTAGGAAAACAATACAAAAAAAAGAAATACCTGACGAAATTACGAATTACGAATTACGAATTACGAATATCAATATAGTTGATTTATTGGTTGAAATAAAATTGGCGAGTTCTAAAAGTGAAGCGAGAAGATTGATTGAACAGGGCGGAGTAAAGGTTGGTGGGGAGATTGTTAAAGATGTTAATTTAGAAGTTAAAGCTACAAAAGAAGGCGTAATAATTCAGAAAGGGAAGAGAGGGTTTATAAAAGTAGTTTTAGCATGATTGTGATGCCAGCGGACTGTTTATGAGCGGAGCGAACGGACAGTTTGCGTCGGCGTTAATCCACATTTTGTTCAGGCAAACTGTCCATCCCGAAGCGTCGGGATAAACAGTCCGCTTGACGGTATGTTCGTCGCATTAATTTTATGAGACTAGATAGATATAAAAATTATTATAAAGGTGGAATTTATCATATCTACAATCGCGGCAACAATAAAGAAAATATATTTTTAGATAAAAACGATTACATTTTTTAGTTAATAGTATTAAAAAAATATTTAGAAAAATATGACGCTGTATTACTTGGATATTGTTTAATGCCGAATCATATACATTTTGAAATAAAACAAAATAGCGAAATTCCGCTGTCAAAATGCATGGGTGGACTACATACAAGTTATTCAAATTATTTTAATAAAAAACATAATAGAATAGGACACTTATTTCAAGGAAGATTTAAGGCCAAAGAAGTAAAATCAGAGGCGCAGTTATTGGAATTAATTTTTTATATTCATTTAAATCCTGTTAGCGCTCAATTAGTAAAATTGCCTGATGATTGGGTTTGGTCAAGCGCGCAAGATTATATAGGAATCAGAAATGGCACATTGCCAGACAAAAGAATTATTTTAAATTTATTAGAAGGATTGGGGGCGTATAATAAAATAATGATTGAGAAATTAGAGAGACAAAATTGGGTAGAGATTGAAAATATATTATTTGATTAAAATATCTCAGCGGACTGTTTGTGAGCGGAGCGAACGGACAGTTTGCGTCGGCGTTAATCCACATTTTGTTCAGGCAAACTGTCCATCCCGAAGCGTCGGGACAAACAGTCCGCTAAATAGTATGTATACATTAGAAAAAATAAAACAAAATATAGCCAAAGAAATAAATAAGGCGCTTACTAAAAATTTAGTTCAAGCGTCTCTATTAATTTTTCCGCCTAATCCTGAATTTGGCGATTTGAGTATGCCTTGTTTTGATATAGCTTCCGCCTACGCCAAAGCTTCGGCGGACAAGAAAAAAATAGGAAAAACAGCGACCGAAACGGCTAGCTGGCTTGTCGGAAGGGTTGAGGCGAACGAATTTTTTGTTTCAGTAAAAGCGATCGGCCCTTATTTAAATTTTATTTTAAATAAAAATTATTTAACAGAAAATGTTATAAAAGAAATTAACAAAGAAAAAGAAAAGTACGGCGAAAATAAAAGCGGAAAAAATAAAAAAGTAATGATTGAATATTCCAATGCCAATACGCATAAAGAATATCATGTCGGACATTTGCGGAATATTTGCTACGGCGACGCGGTTAATAAAATTTTATCCGCCAATGGCTATAAGTCCATTCCGGTTTCCTATATTAATGACTTCGGCATTCATGTCGCTAAAACGTTGTGGTATTATGAAAAATTTTCGGATTTAACAAAAAAAATAGCAAAAAATTGGAGAGATAGAGGTTATTTTTTGGGCAAGCAATATTTATTGGCGACTAAAAAATTAGAAGAAGATGAAAGTTTAAAACAATTTGTGTCATTTATGATGAAAAGAATTGAATCAAGAAAGGGACCGGAATATAAATTATGGCAAGAAACAAGAGAATGGAGCATTAAATATATGGATGAAATTTATAAAGAGTTGGGGGTAAAGTTTGATCATATTTTTTATGAAAGTGAAGTAATGAAAAAAGGACTGAATCTTACTGCTGAATTGTACGAAAAAAGAATATTGGAAAAAAGTGAAGGGGCTATAATTGCTGATTTAAATAAATATAATCTTGGCATACTTGTTTTTATGCGTTCAGATGGCACAGCCCTTTATCCTGTTGCCGACCTTGCTTTAGCTGAAGAAAAATTTAAAAAATATAAATTAGATGAATCAATTTATGTTGTTGACATAAGGCAAGGGCAATATTTTAAGCAATTATTTAAAATTTTAGAGTTAATGGGGCACAAGAAAAAGAATGTCCACCTATGTTATGATTTTGTTAAGCTTCCGACTGGAATGATGTCATCGCGTACAGGAAACGTAATCACATATGAAGATTTAAGAGAAAAAGTAACGAAAAAAGCTGTTCAAGAAATTAAAAAACGCCATAAAGATTGGAGCGATAAAAAAATTGAACAAATAGCTGGAAAAATCGTTAACGGCGCAATTAAATTTGAAATGATAAAAGTGAACGCTAATCAGGTTATTACATTTGATATAAATAAGGCATTGCAGTTTTCAGGGTACACGTCGGCATATTTGCAATATACGTACGCGAGAATACAAAGCATAAACAAGAAAGCAAGAAAGCCCCCCTACATTAAAATTTCGGAGGACAAGCAAGAAAGCAAGAAAACAAATATTGATTTTGATAATTTAACTGAGAATAAAGAAAGTGAATTAATTATGAAAATGGCGAAGTATCCGGATATAGTTAGTAGGGCGGGGGAAAATTATGATCCATCTGAGATTGCTAAATATTTATTTGAATTAGCTCGTGATTTTAATGATTATTATCATAGTGTCCCGGTTTTAAAGGCGAAAAAAGAAATTATGGAAGCGAGATTGGTGTTAATAAATACTGTGGCGCAGATTATTGATAATGGATTAAGATTATTAGGTATTGAAGTGGTTGAAGAAATGTAAAAATAAATGTAGAATATAAATACTATGAATAAACAAGATAATAATTTAATGGAAAAAATCGTTTCTTTATGTAAGAGGCGGGGTTTTGTGTTTCCTTCTTCGGAAATTTACGGAGGATTCGCGGCAGTTTATGATTATGGAACATACGGAGTAGAGCTTGCAAATAATATAAAAGATGTTTGGTGGAAAGCGATGGTTCAGGGAAATGAAAATATAGTTGGAATTGATTCCAGTATTTTTATGCATCCGAAGGTTTGGGAAGCGTCGGGACATGTTGGCGGATTTTCTGATCCTCTTTCTGAATGCCGAAAGTGCCATACGAGAAGCAGGGTTGATCATATTCTTGAGGAAGCTGGTATTTTTGCTGATGAAAAGATGAGCGAGGAAAAAATTAATAAGTTATTGGTGGATAATAAGAAAAAAATAAAATGCCCGAAGTGCGGAAAAAGCGATTTTGCTCCGGCAAAAAGTTTTAATCTTTTAGTTAAATCAAATCTTGGTAATTTTACCGGAGATTGGGATAAGTCTCCTGTTTATCTTCGCGGGGAAACTTGCCAAGGTATTTATATAAATTTTAAGAATGTTTTAGATTCATCTAGAGTGCGGGTTCCTTTTGGAATAGCGCAGATCGGAAAAGCTTTCCGGAACGAAATTACGGCGCGTCAGTTTATTTTTAGAAAACGCGAATTTGAACAAATGGAAATGCAGATGTTTGTCCGTCCTGACGAGGAAATGAAAATGTATGAAGAGTGGAAAAAGAGGCGCTGGCAGTATTATATTGATTTAGGCATTAAAGAAAAAAATTTAAAATGGCACGAGCATGAGAATTTAGTTTTTTATGCGAAGGCTGCTTGGGATATTGAATATAATTTTCCGTTCGGTTTTCAGGAGCTTGAAGGAATTCACGCCCGAGGAGATTATGACTTAACTCAGCACACAAAATGTTCGGGAGAAGATTTGAGCTACCGTGATCCGATAACAAATGAAAAATATATTCCGCACGTTGTGGAAACTTCCGCCGGCGTTGACCGAACTTTCTTGGCTGTAATTACTGAAGCATATATGGAAGAAAAAGTAGATAAAGAAATAAGAGTAGTTATGAAATTCCCTAAAAATTTAGCGCCGATTAAAGTTGCTGTATTTCCATTACTTAAAAATAAACCGGACTTAGTTAAAAAAGCGCGTGAGGTTTATGATAATTTAAAAGGGGAATTTATGTGCGAATTTGACGATAATGGAAATATTGGAAAAAGGTATAGGCGACAGGATGAAATTGGAACGCCTTTCTGTTTAACGATTGATTTTGACAGCTTGGATAACGGCGATGTTACAGTAAGGGACAGGGATACAATGAAGCAAGACAGAATAAAAATAGAAGGATTAAAAGATTATTTAAAAGAGAAATTAGAAAAATAAAATTTTTAAAATAAAAAAGAGCCGTACTGATATAAATATCGGGACGGCTTTTGTGTTTGAGGGTTTATTTTTGCGGGCAACCATTTGGACATCCTTTCTTTTTTGGAACGCCCCATCCTGGTTGGGATATAAATTCAAGTTCTGCTCCGCATTTTCCGCATTTTTCTTTTTTTACTTTTGTTTTGTCAGGCATTTTTTCTCCTTTTATACTTTTATTTATTTTTAGTTTTAATGATCAATTTGGGAAACAAAAAACTTCCCATCTCTTTATCCATATATAAAATACAGATAAAGGGACGAGAAGTCTTAATAAATTTGACTACACGTGGTACCACCCTTTTAAAACAAAAAAACCGCTATGGAAAGCGACCTTTGTTCCACTCATCAACTCTTACTCCGCCAAACGGCGGAAGACATTGATTATCCTATGATTACGGAGGATGCCGGATTTCCACCTCGCCCCGCACTATGCGCGGGTAGTAGCAGAAATCACCCTGCCTTGCGGCTAACCTATGCCCAATCCCCGAATACGGGGACATAAGTTATGGGTTTTGTAGTTTTAAATAACTAAGAATATATTATCATATCTTAATAATTTGTCAAGTTTTTTGGTTTTTTGCGAAAATAACTCAAAAAATGCTATAATTATAATAGGTGATAAATTATTAAAAAAATGAATAATAAAGAAAAAACATTAAATTTTCCTCAAAATTTTTATTGGGGAGCAAGCACTTCCGCCCATCAAGTTGAGGGCGGAAATATTAATGATTGGTCGGAATGGGAAAAGAAGAATGCGGAGAGATTGGCGGGGGAAGCTAATAATAAATGGCAAAACTGGCAAAAAGAAAAATTTCCAGAAATGTTTGAGCCACAAAATTATATTTCAGGCATTGCCTGCGATCACTATAATAGATATAAGGAAGATTTTGATATTGCTAAATCTTTAAATCATAACGCGCATAGGTTATCAATTGAATGGTCAAGGATTGAACCAGAAGAAGGAAAATTTAATGAAAAAGAAATTGAACATTATAGAAACGTTATAAGCTCACTTAAAGAAAGAGGGATAGAGCCCTTTGTTACTCTTTGGCACTGGACTTTACCTTTGTGGGTAAGAGATAATGGCGGCTGGGAAAATAAAAAAACAATAGATAATTTTATTCAATACGCCAAGAAAATATCTAGCGAATTAAAAGATGTAAAATTTTGGATAATATTTAATGAGCCGGAAATATATTCCACTAAGTCATACTTACAAGGAAGTTGGTCACCGAATAAAAAAAGTATTATTAAATATTTAAATGTAGGAAAAAATTTAATAAAAGCGCATATTGAAACTTATCTGGCGCTAAAGTCAATTAATCAAAACTATAATATTGGTATCGCGAAAAACAATATTCATTTTGAAGATTATAAGAAAAAACCCATCAATAGATTGTTTAAAAAATTTGCCGATAATTGGTGGAATTTTAGATTTTTAGGAAAAATTGAAAAGCACCTGGATTTTATTGGATTAAATCATTATTTTCACAATAGAATAAATTACGGTTTTAATAAAAATGAAAATAAAATTCTAAATGATTTAGGCTGGGAAATTTATCCAAAATCTATTTATTCGGTTTTGGTTGGTTTAAAAAAATATAATTTACCTATTTATATTACCGAGAATGGATTAGCGGACAAAGACGATAAAAATCGAGAGTGGTTCATAAAGGAAACATTAAAAAATGTTTTTATGGCAATTAAAGACGGGGTTGATATAAGAGGATATTTATATTGGTCGTTTCTTGATAATCATGAATGGGACAAGGGATTTTGGCCGAGGTTTGGATTAGTAGAAATAGATTACAAAACACAGGAACGAAAAATACGACCAAGCGCAAAAGTTTACGCGGAAATTTGTAAGAACAATGAGTTAATTATCAAAAATTAATTTTAAAATTCAAAACAATTTTTAATTAATCAATTTGGCAATTAGTAATTGTTTGAAAATTGAAAATTGAAAATTGAAAATTGATTTCATGTGGTTATTTGTAGCAGTTAGCGCTTATTTTATAAATGCCGGGGTTTACGTCGCTGATAAATTTTTGCTTTCCAAAAAAATTCACTCATCTATTACTTACGCTTTTTACGTTGGCATCTGGAGTATTTTTAATTTTACTTTATTAATATTTGCTCCATGGATTCCTACTTTGCGCGAGCTATCCATTGATTTATTGGCCGGCTTATTGTTTTTGGTAACTTTGATTTTTTGGTATAAGGCACTGCATCAAAGCGAGGCGACAAGGGTCGTGCCGATTGTTGGGGCGCTAACGCCGATATTTAGTTTTATATTATCTTTTATTTTTTTGGGCCAGAGCTTGGGAGAAAGGCAGTTGTTGGCTTTTTTAATTTTGATTTACGGCGGAATTTTGGTTTCCGTGAGAAGGACTAAATTTTATGCTATAAAAGAAGTATGGAAGAGTGCAAGAAATATTTTCGGCGATGTTCTTGGCGGAATACACGCGCACTACAGGCCGTCACGCAGGCTTATTATTAATTCGGTCGTGTCAGCTATATTTTTTGCCGCTTATTATGTTTTAATCAAATATATTTACGGCCATCAGCCGTTCATCGGCGCTTTTGTTTGGTCGCGCCTTGGCACGTTTATAGGAGTATTATTAATTTTATTTGTTCCGGACTGGCGGAAACATATAGTAGAGCATAGGAAAGAAGGAAAAGTTCCGAAAAATTTATTTTTCTTTTTAAGCATAAGATTATTAGCCGCGCTGGCTTTTATTATGTTAAATTGGGCTATAAGTTTAGGAAACGTAGCTTTAATTAATTCGCTTCAGGGCGCGCAATATGTATTTTTATTCCTGCTTGTTTTGTTTTTATCAAAAAAACATCCGAGGATTATCGCGGAAGAACTTGGAGGCGGGGTTTTGTTGCAGAAGATTATTGGGGTAATGCTGGTCAGTACGGGGCTTTATATGTTAATTACATAATATGAATTTAATAATTTTTATTTTTTGTGTACTATATTTTATTTTAGCTTTTAGGCGTTTAGACTGGGCTGTTATGCTTTTAATTATTGCTTTGCCCAGCTATTTAATAAGATCTAGTATTTTTGGCATTCCTTTTACGTTGCTTGAGGCTATGATTTTAATTTCTTTCGGAACTTGGTTTTTAAGGCATACAAAGTTTAAAGAATTTATTAAAGGAAAATATGGGTGGAAAGATTTAAAGAAAAGTCGAGAGAAAAGGACGAGGTACCCATTTGGAGTAGAACTAATATTACTTCTAATAATTTCATACATTGCGGTAGCGGTTTCAGGATTTTCAGAGAGCGCTTTAGGAATTTGGAAAGCGTATTTTTTTGAACCGGCTTTGTTTTTTATTTTAGTTTTAAATGTATTTGGGAACAGGGACGCGAAAAAATCCCCCCAACCCCCCTTTGCTAAAGGGGGGAATAAAATATTGTGGTCGTTGGCAATTTCGGCTTTGGCGGTTTCATTGTTCGCGATTTATCAAAAATTTACCGGCGCTTTTATTTTTAATGAATTCTGGGCGGCGGAAGAAACGAGAAGGGTGACTTCGTTTTTTGGTTACCCCAATGCGGTGGGGCTTTATTTAGCGCCGATTGTGATGGTTTTGTTTGGATGGCTGGTAGGCAAATTACGAATTACGAATTACGAATTACGAATTAATTTTAAATTATTATTTGTTTCCTTATCAATTGTTTTGTCGTTATTGTCAATTTATTTTGCAAAGTCAGAAGGGGCATTAATCGGCGTGGCAGCCGGATTAGTTGTGTTTGGATTGTTGGCTGGCAAAAAAGCAAGATGGGCGACTGTAGGGATAGTTATTTTTGCGACAGCGAGTATAATGGCGTTTACGCCGGCAAGGGAATACGCGGTTAATAAAATTTTGCTAAGAGATTTATCGGGACAAATCAGAAAAGCGCAATGGGTGGAAACTTGGGAGATGTTAAAAGATGGAAATATTATTACCGGCTCCGGTTTAACTAATTATAAAAACGCGATAAAGCCGTATCATCAGGAAGGAATTTTTGTTAGAGATTATAACGATCCTGACTGGCACAAAAAAACAGTTTTTAATGAAGAATTTAGAAATAAAGTTTGGCAGCCAACCGAAATTTATTTATATCCGCATAATATATTTTTAAATTTTTTGGTTGAACTGGGAATCGCTGGGATGTTTTTGTTTATATGGATTATTGTAAAGTATTTTGTAATTGGAATGAAGTTAATTACGAATTACGAATTACGAATTACGAATAATAAATTTTTAATTATTGGATTAATTTGCGCAATGGTAGTTATGGTAGTGCATGGTCTCGTTGACGTTCCTTATTTTAAAAATGATTTAGCGGTTATGTTTTGGGTACTTATTGCGATGATGAGTTTAATTAATTTAAAACTAAAAGATGATTTTAGAAAATAAATTATTAAGTAATTTGTAAAATTTTATTTATTCTATTAACTTATATATGCATGAATTAACATGGTTTCCATTTTCAATATTAGCTACTATTTTGTTTGGAGTAGCGATGGCGTTTTATAAATTTCCCGCAGCCAAGGCATACAGTCGCTCTTTGACGGCCTTTGGTGCGCTTTTTGTGCCAGCAATACTTTCGTTGATTTTTTTCTATTCATATCTTCCATTAACAACAAGCGGAATGTTATGGTTGGCTCTTCTTTGGGGTATTTCATTTCCGATAATTATGTTATTGCAAATGTATGCATTAAACCATGTTGATACGAACGTTCTTTTCCCCATCACATCAACAACAAGCTTAATGATTACTGTATTAATAGGAATTTTTGCTTTTGGTGAGAGAGTTACCTTTATACAAGGATTAGGTATCGCACTAGCAATTTTTACTGTATTTCAATTTATTTATAGGCGTGGTAAATTACAATTTAAGCCTTTGATGTTTGGCGTGGGGTCTGGCATTATTTTTCTTTCTGCTTTTAATAAAGTGCTTCAAAAAATAGTTGCTGATAATATTGACATTCATGCATTCCAAATTTATCAATATATTTTTGCAACAATAGTTATGTTTTTTATTATTCTCATAGAGCATAGGAAGAAATGGAAACTTAGTTTATTTTTTGGAGCTCTAAAGATAGGAGTTCCAATTGGTATTTTTAGCTTCTTTGGTGGTTATTCGCTTTATTTAGCTTTAACTAAGGGATTATTTTCGCTAATTATTTCTATCCACTCTTTATATATTTTTGTTACCGCATTAACAGCTTATTTCCTTTTTCATGAGAAAATTACTATTAAAAAAATATTTTTAATTATGCTTGCTGTTATTTCCATTATATTTATGCGCATGGGATAATCTTAAGAAGTCTTATTTTTGGGTTTATTATGTTTTTTGTATTATTATTTTTATATCCAGGAGTTAAAAAATGTTTAAGTGAAAAACAATGAAAAATAAAATAGTATTACAAAAATTTATTGCCAATTCCGGTTATTGCTCAAGGCGAAAAGCGGAAGAAGCGATTAAATATAAGGAAGTAACGGTAAATGGCGAGTTAGCGGAATTAGGGCAAAGAGTGGACGTTGATGATGAGGTTAAAATTAATGGAGAAAGGCTAGGGTTGGCAAAAAAGAGAATATATATTAAACTTAATAAACCCGAGGGGTATGTATGTAGTAATCGTAGATTTAGGGGAGAAAAGAATATTTTTGATTTAGTTGATGTAAAAGATAGGTTGTTCGCGGTTGGTAGGTTAGATAAAAATAGTAGAGGATTAGTTCTTCTTACTAATGACGGTGAACTGACTCAGAAATTAACTCATCCTAAATTTGAACATAAAAAAATATATGAAATTGAAGTTGAGGGCAAGATAAATGAAAATAATATAAAAAATGTTATAAATAATTTTAAAAATGGTATAGATGTGGGAGATAATGACGGAGTGGTTAAAGTAAAAGAAATTAAGTTTTTAGATAAGAATAAATTTAAAATTATTTTAACCGAAGGAAAGAAAAGGCAGATTAGGCGCATGTTTAAGGAGATTGGTTTTAATGTTAAGGATTTAGCGCGAATCGGGATAGGAAATTTAACTATAGGAAATTTAAAAAAAGGAGAGTGGAAATATTTAAGTGAAAAAGAAGTTATAAATTTATTGGGTGATTAATAATGGAGGTGTGCCGGAACCTCCGAAATAAGTTTGGGGTAGGGGTTTAATAAAATTATTATGATAATTGGTGGGATGCCAGAGTGGTCGAATGGGGCGGTTTCGAAAACCGCTGTGCTCGAAAGGGTACCGAGGGTTCGAATCCTTCTCCCACCGCATTTTTACAATTTCAGCGTTTCGGAAAGTTTTGCGCGCCTGCGGCGCGGTCGCTCCGCCTGCGGGCGGAGAAAAAAGGGCTGAATTTACAACGATTTGCCACGCTCCGCGTGGCGAAAAAGAAATGTTTTGGTTTTGGATTTGGAAGTTCGAACCAATCTTTTTTAGAAAATCCCGAATCCCTTCGGGATTTTCTTGCAAAGCGATAATTTTGGCTTGTTTGCTGGCTTTTACGAAATTTATGGCGAGTTCGAACCGATTATTACTTTTACGCTCAAAAGAAGATATTTTGTCTTTCAAAATTTGTTTTTGATTGACGAGAATATTTTTTGCTTGCTGATATTCCGTTAAACTCAAAACACTTTCTAAATACGCTGTCATTAGTTTTTCCAACTTCTCGTCAATTTTTGAAAGTTCCTTTTTATTCTTTTGAGCGAAAAAGTCCGACGATTGATTTGATTGGATTCTTTCTGTTTCCAATTCCTTAATCATCCAATCAGACCAATCGTCGGGCAAAGAAATTTTTTGGATTTCTTCGTTAATTTGAGATGAAATTTTTTCTTCTCTTGTAAATACATTTTGCTTGCAATCGTGGTGCGGATTTTTCTTTGTGCAATAGTAATAAATATATTCTTTACCACTCGGCTTCACTTTCTTGTCGGCGGTAATTGTAAATCCGCACTCACCGCAATGAAAAAATCCACGATAAAGAAAAAATTTCATCGTCTCTACTTTCTGCGGTTTTGATTTTCTCGTCATTACTTCTTGAACCTCATCAAAAAGTTTCTTTGAAATAATCGGTTTATGCTTTCCGTTGTATAGTTCGCCGTTGTATCTGATTACTCCGCAATAAATGGGATTTCGCAAAAAGTATTGATAATTTGAAACGGAAAGCAATCTGTTTGACCTACTCTGCAAACCAAGCCCGTTGATAATCTTTCGGAGATTTTTCAAAGTGTGGTTTCCTGTGGCGTAGGCCTCAAAGGCTTTTTTGATATATTTTGCCCTTTCCTTATCAACATAGATTTGTTTCGTTTCTTTGTTGTTTAGGTAACCAATCGGAGCCATTTGAGGCCAAATTCCATTTTTCAACTTTTGACGATGTCCTCGCTTAATATTCTCCGAAAGATTATCAATATAATATTTTGACTGACCGAAAGCTATTGATAACATAAATTTGCCTTGAGGCGTAGGATCAAACCAAAAAGTCGGGAATTTCATTTCTTGAATAACCCCAGTATCAACGAGATAAATGATTTGTCCGCCGTCAACGCTATTTCTTGCCAATCTGTCGGGGTGCCATGCTAAAATTCCCATTGCTTCGCCTTGTTCAATCCTTTTTAACATTTCGGAGAAAACAGGTCTGCCCGGAATTTTGGCGGTTTGTTTTTCCACCAACACATCAACAATCTCAATGTTTTCTTTGCCCGCCAATTCCCGCAATTCCGACAACTGGTCGCCGATACTCCGCACTTGTCTATCCTCGTTATCCGTTGACTTGCGAGCGTAGATAAAAAATTTTTTGGTTTGATCTTTTATATTTTCCATATTTATTGAAGTCAAAATATTATTAAAAATTATCGCTTTACAATTTCCGCTTTCAGCGGAAAGAAAAAAGATTGGTTATTTCGCTTTCAGCGAAATTTTGAGCTTCGCTCAAACGAACTTCCAAATCCAAAACCAAAACATTTCTTTTTTGCCACGCGAAGCGTGGCAAATCGTTGCAAAATCAGCCCCTTTTTCTCCGCCCGCAGGCGGAGCGACCGCGCCGCAGGCGCGCAAAACTTTCCGAAACGCTGAAATTGTAAAAATGCGGTGTGTTTTGGACGAAATTAGAACTCATTTTGCTAATAATCCCGACGACTGACGCGCGCTCCGCGCGCGCGGTGATACCGACCAATAATTTACGATTTGCATTTCCGCCCGCCTCGCAAGCTCGGCGGTAGCCAAAACAGAAAAATTTTCTTTTCATTTTTTGATTTTTGCCCCCTTTTTCTTTTAATAGGAGAGAAAATTTTTCTGTTTTAGCTTAATTCCGCTTTTGGCGGAATTGCGGAAACGCTAACGCTGACGATTTCTTTTTTTACGCCTGCGGCGCAATTTTTTAACCCCCCCCTTTTTTTTCTTCGCCTTCGGCGGAGAGATTTTTTCTTTTCGGGCTTCGCCCGATTTTTTCGGATTTGGCTATTTTTTAATTATCTGCTATTATTATAATAGAAAATAGGTAAAGTATAAACTATATTCTATATATTATAATGTTATATCAATTTTAAAACAATGTCAAACAACAAAATTTCGGAAAACTTAAAAAAATACAGGTCAAAAAGGGGTTATTCTCTTGAAAAAGTCGCTCGTTCGGCTGATTTGTCTTTGAATACGATTATTAAAGTGGAAAACGGAATCAATAAAAATCCAACCATTGAAACATTAACAAAAATCGCCAAGGCGTTGAACATTGGCGTTGATGATTTGATAAAATAAGAATATGGAAAAAACAACGGACAATATAAAATTTATTGATTTTTGCGCGGGAATAGGAGGCGGAAGAATCGGGCTTGAAAATTTAGGTATGCAATGCGTCGGATTTTCAGAAATAGATAAAAACGCCGAAAAGACATACAGAGAATTTTTTGGCGAAGACGAAAAAAACATGGAGATTTAATAATAAAAAATATGCAAAAATTATCACTTAGAGAAAAATCAATATTGGCTGGATTATTTTTATCAAAATTTGATGAAAGAGGTTTAAAGTATCTCGGTTTTGATAATTTTACAGAAGCATTTAATGTTATCGGGTTTGCGTTGGAAGTTAAGCCGGCTTCCGTTAAAAATTACAGAGATGAATTTGATCCTGTTTTTCCAAACAAAAGACAGGGCTGGCATAAAAGAGAGATAAGGCAGTATTGTAAAGATATTTATAATTCTTTCAAAGATTTAGACATAAGAAACTTTTCAAATTTATTGAAAGAAATAATTTATGAAAATCACGAGTTGGATGTTTTAATGGAGCAAGTTGCCAAAAAAGAAGATAAAGAAAGCAGTTTTGCAAAACGGCTGATAACAGGACAAGCGGCGGAACATTATTTTAAGGAAAATTACACCAAAATTGACGCATTTAAAAATTATCAAATTGAAGACACAACAAAACATGGTTGTGGATTTGATTTCAAGCTTCATGCGAACAATAAAGAATTTCGGGTTGTATCATATCCTTATGGGACAAATACGTGTTACGAAAAAGGGATAATACTGGATGGTTGGAATCCACTTAATATTATTAAAGCCCTCTATGTAGAAAGTTCAAGTGATCAAGTTCTTTTTGCTGTTGTTGTTCCTGAAACAGGTTGTTTTCTTGATAAGAGACAATTGAAAGAAAAAGTCGATGTATCAGGTGACGGCTATCTCTTTATGGCAAAGGACTTGCCCAAAAATATGTCATACGGAACGTGTTCTCCTTTTATTATTTCGGAAGATCTAGTGCAAAATGGTGGCAGAGTAAGAAGGATTATTTTTGATACAGAAACATTGACAATGAAGAAGCATGATAATGCGTTAGATGATTTTTCATTTGGTAATAATCACCGTTTATCTGTACAGATGAATTATTATCAATGCTATAAAATGCTGAAACAAAAGTATGGTAATATTGTCGTTGCTAATAAAGAGATATTGACTCTTTCATTCAAGCGAAAATTTATAAGAAAAAATGGTAAGATTAAAATTAACTATGAATTTAACGCAATAAATTACCGCACAGCCAATTTTATTAATAGTATTCATGGTTATGGTGATGTGTCTGTTGAAAATGATCATGTTGAGGAGCTAGATTTGCCAGAGGTTCTGACGGCAAATGACAAAGATCGGAAGACCACACGTCTGAACTCCAGTCACACTGATATATCTCGTATGCCGTCTTCTGCTTGAAAAAAAAAACAAAACACAATACTAAACTTCAGCCA
>CAJVWV010000005.1 GCA_913009695.1 uncultured bacterium | reverse complement strand
GGATGTTTTTGATTTTTTTTTTTTTTTTTTTTCAAGCAGAAGACGGCATACGAGATATATCAGTGTGACTGGAGTTCAGACGTGTGCTCTTCCGATCTCATTGCTTTGCAAATTGGCTCCGAGGTTTCTTACAACGAGCTCGCGAATACCGTCGGGATTGACAAAAAAACAGTTGAAAGATATGTTGATCTGCTAGAAAAAAATTTCATCATATTCAGGCTCCCACCGTATTACACGAACAAGAGAAAGGAAATATCAAAATCCAAAAAAATTTATTTTTATGATATTGGAATCCGAAATGCCATTATCAATAATTTTAATTCGCTTGACTCCAGAAACGATGTCGGCGCTCTTTGGGAGAATTTTATCATTGTTGAAAGATTAAAATATTTAGCTTACCATAATATTTATTCAAATAATTATTTTTGGAGAACTTTTACGAAAACCGAGATTGACTGGGTGGAAGAGCGAGACGGCAAGCTTTACGGCTTTGAATTTAAATTTAAGGATAAAAAAATAAGACAGCCGGCGCTTTGGCAAAATTATAAAAACAGCGAGTTTAAAATTATAACGCCTAAAAATTTTGATGAGTTTGTGCTATAATATGATCATAATTCATTAAACTGTGGATAATCAATATCCGCAATTTTATTAGTATGTATATGCAAAAAACTAACTTCAATAATAATAACGTGAAATCAGAGAGAGAGAGAGGGAGGGAGGGAGAGAGAGGGAGGGAGTAAAGGCCGTTTCTCTAAAATAAATTTTAAAACTCCCCCCTTTAGTAAAGGGGGGTTGGGGGGATTTTTAAAAATCACTCTAACTTCACTAATCGCCGCGCTAGCTTGCACGGGGATTATTTATGCCGCCACTATTGTCGGCACTGATATTTCTACTACCGGAACATTAACAGCAACCGGATTAACAACAATGGGTAATGCTTCTTCCACCCTGTTTTCCGTAAGCGGTACGGGATACATCGGCGGCTCAAACGGTTTAATTCTGGCTGACGGATCTATTACTGACGCAAGCGGTTCTATTAGTTTTGGTAATGAAAACTTAAGCACAACCGGAACTTTAAATATTACTGGCTTGACCACGCTTGGAAACGCCTCAACTACAGTTTTAACAGTTAGTGAAAATTCATATTTAGCTACTACTACCATTACTGGCGACTTAACGGTGACAGGAGGCGGACTCCATAAAGGGGCTGCTTATATAGTCTATAAATCAGGGGCTACATATTACGCAGAGAATGGATTGACAGGCGCTATTGATTACTCAGGGACAGACCCAGAGACAGTAATAGAGTCTGCAATGAATAATCTTCCAGATGTTACGGTGCAGGAAACAGATATAGTGGTTGATACATCTCCTGATGGTACTAAGGTAACATTTGAGTTTTTCTTACTTGCCATTGACCCTACAACGCTTACATTAAAATGGACTTCTGAGAACGATAGCACAGAATATACTATCCTTGATACTGGGAATGCTATTGGCTCAACTGACTGTAATCAGGGTGGTACCGGTACAGCATTAATTACGTCTTGTACTATTAATTATGTCACTGGTAAAGTCACTTTAGTATTTCCGAACCCTGACGAACCAGAAACAGCGACAGACATAACAGCGACCTACACTCATGGCAGAACGTGGCATGAAAAAGTTGTACTTCAGGGTGATTTCGCATTTGATTCAATTCTTGATATTCCCTCATATACATGGATTGAGATACAGGGAAGGATATCCCAAACTTCAGCACCATTTAAAAATAGCGATGTTACAAACGGGAACACCGATATAAAAATCACAGGTGGTTTTTTAGACAGTACGGGTCATGTTTCGTTTAATAATATTTTAATGACAGAGGTTAATAACCTTGTCATTCAGGGGGTGAAGATAAAAGGGGCAGAGGCAGGATGTGTAGAATTGACAAATGCTTCTACTAATTTTGAAATTACCGGCAATGAGATATCTGAGTGTGGTGATGATGGAGTAAGTATCATCGGTACTTCTTACAATGGAATTGTCACAAATAATAATATTTATAATTTATTTGGCGATCACGCAAATTCATGTGGTATCGAGATAGAAGATGGTTCAAATAACATAGACGCATCAGATAATTATATTCATGATAATACGGGGGCACTGTCAGGCGGTAGAGGTATTTGCGTTTTGTTAGATGTAGATTCAACCTTTCCCGCGTCACACGATATAATAATAGCGAATAATATAGTTAAAAATATGGCAGGAAGTGGTATTTTAGCAAACTCTAACCGTGTAAATTTTAAGGCAAATAACATCATTATTACAGGGAATACGATAACTAACGAAACTGCTGCAAGTAATTGTATCTCCATAAGTGGCTCAGATACAACCAACGGGGTAGATGGTTTTACGATTAGTAACAATACCGTAAAAAATTGTGTACAAGGTATTTCCATAGCTGAAGCTATAAATGGAACTATTACAGGGAATACAATAGTAGAAAATACAGAGAAAGGGATGATATCTTTCGATTCAACTTATCTTGATATAACAGGCAACACCATAGCGAATAACTCAACGGGGGGAGGAGCTGATTTCGGTCTTGTTATTCAATTCACATCTGACACAGATGCCTTTACAACCATTGCCAATAATAACATAACTGACAATATAGCAGGCACTTCACAGAGGGGATTATACCTTTTAAATGCTAACGAGGTATATGTTACTGATAATAATTTTAAGGGTGTAACAACAGAAGATGCGAAGGAAATTAAGGCAACCGAAGAACCTAACATTTGGATAAAAGATAACATGAATGAAAGATGGACTTGGGATGATAACCCTCTTGCCAAAACAACATCCTATCTTGTTTACGACACAATATGGATTAATAATGATACTGCTGACAACAATGTTATAACCGCTGTTGTTGGCGTGGGTATGCGGGTTGGGCAGAAGAAAACTTTTTATATGCAACTTGGGGATGCTGACGATACTGCTCAAATAACAATATCCCCCTGGGATGATGCTGATAATGGTGGTGATACAACTTTGAATTATTGTTTATTTGACCTTACAGGCGAGTATCTATCAATAGAATGGACAGGTGCAACATGGGTTACGATAAACAAAACTTGCACATGGACGGATGTAGATTAAAGGGAGGTTTTGCGATGCCAGAATTGGAGATAGTTAAAAATTTAGCGACAGGTGGCGATCTGGCAAGGCTCATGGTGGGCTTTTGATAGTGGGTATACTTGCAACAGCATCAGATTAAAATAGTAAAGGAGAATATTTTATGAAGAAAATATTCTTTTAATTAGGAGTTTTGTGTTTTTTATTTTTATTAATTTTGCTAATGTTCGGTATTTTTAGTTTGCTTTGGCCTCTCATAATATTTTTATTCTCAATAATTACGGGAACCTCCTAGCCCCGTACCACTTTTGATAATAATAAGGCAATTATTTAATAAACTTGGTAAAAGTTGGTTCGGGGTTGACTTATTTAAGAAGTTTTGTTAAATTATAATAGTAATTTAAATTATACACATCTCGAGTATTCGGGGTTTGTTTTAGTTTATATAAGAAATATTTTTTATATTTTATATTTAATTTTTTATTTTAGCGAAGCGCATTATGCCAACAATAAACCAACTTGTCCGCAAGGGAAGAAAAACAACAAAAGGAAAAAGTAAATCACCGGCGCTGCAAACAGTGACCGATAGTTTACATAGAAAGAAGTCTGAATTGCTAAAAGGAGCTCCTTTTAAAAGAGGGGTATGTTTAAAGGTGACTACAGTAACTCCTAAAAAGCCGAACTCAGCTTTACGCAAAATCGCCCGTGTAAGATTATCTAATGGAATGGAAGTTACCGCTTATATTCCCGGTATGGGACATAATTTACAGGAACACTCTATCGTAATGCTTAAAGGCGGAAGAACAAAGGATTTGGCCGGTGTACGTTATAAAGTTGTACGCGGAGTTTATGACGCGCAGGGTGTTGAAGGACGGAAGCAGTCAAGGAGCTGCTATGGAGCGAAGCGTGAGAATAAGTAATTTTATTCATTTATTTTAAATACATAAAAATTTTCAATTTTCAATTTCTAATTTTCAAACAATTAATAATTTATTAATTAAATAATTGAAAATTGTTTAGAAATTGAAAATTAGAAATTAATTGATATGAGAGGGAAACAAGCGCCAAAAAGAAAAATTGAAGGAGACGCCAAGTATAATGATACTGACGTAGCTAAATTTATCAATTATATAATGAGTCGCGGTAAAAAATCCGTAGCCGAAAAGGTAGTTTATGGCGCTTTTGATATTATTAAAGAAAAAACAAAACAGGATCCGCGGCATGTTTTTCATAAAGCATTAAAAAGAATCTCGCCTTTAGTAGAGGTTCGCGGAAAAAGAGTCGGCGGCGCTAATTATCAGGTTCCATTTCAGGTTAGAGGAGAACGCCGTTTTACTTTGGCTTGCCGATGGTTAATTGGAGCATCTAAGGCGCGAAAAGGAAAGCCAATGCACGAGAAATTAGCGTATGAAATATTAGACGCGGTTGAAGGCGAAGGAGCGGCTGTTAAAAAGCGCGAAGACGTGCATAGAATGGCGGAAGCTAATAAGGCGTTCGCTCACTTTGCGAGATTCGCGAGATAAATTATAAATTTAAAACTAAAATCCCCCAAAAATCCCCCAACCCCCTTTAATTCCCGCTTACTTCGGGACAAGAAAGGGGGAGTTATTTAAGAGGGGGCGAAATAAAATTATGGCACGAGAGTACACACTTGAACAAACTAGAAATATTGGGATTATCGCCCACATAGACGCAGGCAAGACTACTGTCACCGAGCGTGTTTTATTTTACACGGGGAAAAAGCATAAAATCGGAGAGGTGCATGAAGGCGCCGCTGAAATGGATTGGATGGAGCAGGAGCAGGAAAGAGGTATTACTATTACATCAGCCGCAACTACATGTTTTTGGAAAGACGCGAGAATTAATATAATTGATACTCCGGGGCACGTTGATTTTACCGCCGAAGTTGAAAGATCTTTAAGGGTCTTAGACGGCGGTGTTGTTATTTTTGACGGTGTTGCCGGCGTTGAACCGCAGTCCGAAACCGTATGGCATCAGGCTGATAAATATAAAGTGCCCAGAATCGCTTTTATCAATAAGTTAGACAGAATGGGCGCTGATTTTTATAAAGACTTAGACTCAATTCATGAAAGATTAACTAAGAACGCTTATCCTGTTCAGTTGCCGATTGGGACTGAAGCCGACTTTAAGGGGATTGTTGATTTATTTGAAAGAAAGGCGCGCGTATATCAGGACGATCTAGGAACTAAGTGGGAAGATACTGATATACCGGAAGACATGAAAGAAAAAGTTAAAGAATACAGAGGAAAGTTAATTGAAGCAATCGTGGAAAACAATGAAGAGTTAATGAATAAATATTTAGCAGGCGAAGAGATTGATATTAAAGACCTTAAGGCTGAACTAAGAAAGGCGGTTTGCGCCGGATCAATTGTTCCTGTTTTTTGCGGAAGCGCGTTGAAAAATAAAGGCGTACAGTTTTTACTTGACGCTGTTGTTGAATATTTACCTTCTCCATTAGACGTTCCAGCCTTGACGGGTTTTGACCCTGATGATGAAGAAAAGAAAATAGAAGTTAAGCCTAGCGACAATGAAAAATTCGCGGCCCTAGCTTTTAAAATCGCGACTGATCCTTTCGTGGGAAAATTAGCGTTTATCAGAATATATAGCGGAACCCTAAAATCCGGTTCTTATGTTTTAAATTCTTCAACCGGGAAAAAAGAACGTATTAGCCGTATTATGAGAATGCACGCTAATCACAGGGAAGAAGTTGATGAAGTTTTTGCCGGAGAAATCGCCGCTGTTATCGGACTAAAAGCGACTACTACAGGAAATACGTTATGTGATGAATCGCGTCCAGTAATTTTAGAATCTATTACTTTTCCTGAACCGGTTATTTCTATTGCCGTTGAACCGAAAACAAAGTCAGATCAGGAAAAAATGGGTATGGCGCTTGCGAAATTATCCGAGGAGGATCCGACATTTAGAGTAAAAACCGACGAAGAAACAAACCAAACGTTAATTTCAGGAATGGGCGAGCTGCATCTAGATATTATTGTTGACCGCATGAAGAGGGAATTTAACGTTGAAGCTAATATTGGCCAGCCACAGGTTGCCTATAGGGAAACTATTAAAAAAGAAGCGGAAGCTGAAGGTAAATATATTAAGCAATCGGGAGGACGCGGACAATACGGACATTGCTGGCTTAGAATCGCGCCTGCCGGCGAAGGAGAAGGCTTTGAATTTATCGATGAAGTTAAGGGAGGCTCTATTCCAAGAGAATATATTCCCGCTGTTGAAAAAGGCGTTAAGGAAGCAATGGACAAAGGCGTTATTGCCGGTTATCCAATGGTTGATATAAATGTTGCGGTATATGACGGAAGTTATCACGAAGTTGATTCAAGCGAAGGCGCTTTTAAAATCGCGGGTTCTATGGCTTTTCAAGATGCTGTTAAGAAAGGAAGCCCGATTTTACTTGAACCGATTATGAAAGTTGACGTTATTACTCCTGAAAATTTTATGGGAGACGTAATCGGAGATCTTAACGCTAAAAGAGGACAGGTCGGAGAAATGGTTGACAGGGGACAGGTTAAGGCGATCGCCGCTAAAGTTCCTTTATCTTCTATGTTCGGGTACGCGACGCAGTTAAGGTCAATGACGCAAGGGCGAGCTAGTTATTCAATGGAGTTTTCACATTATTCTGAGGTTCCTAAAAATGTAGCGGAAGAAATAAAGGAAGGAAAGAAATAAAAAGTATTGACGAATACTGGAGATTATTATATTATAATATTATGTTCAATTTAGTGTAATTTTGATAATTATATGGAAACTTATAATGTTATTTTACAAAAAGAAGAAAAGGGTGGTTATAGCGCGAGTGTTCCTAGTTTGCCCGGATGTTTTTCGCAGGGTAATAACTTTGAAGAAACAATTAATAATGTTTAAGAGGCGATTGAGTTGTACGTGGAATAAATAGCAAATAATTATTTTAATAAAATTTATACAAAAACAAAAAACATGAAAAAGAAGCAAAAAAATACAAAACCGTTAACATTGGATGATTTAGGAAAATTTACTGATGATGTTTTAGTGCCAAAGATAAAGAAAGCGACTCGGGAGGATTTTATGGAATTCACCGATGATGTTTTGTTACCGGCGATAGAAAATATAGTTGACGACAAACTAGATAAAAGGTTTGGAGAGCATACGCATGAAATGAAAAGTTATATTGATAGCAAGTTGACTGAAAATAAAGGAGATATTATAGCCTACATTAAGGGCGACCAGGAAAGGGATAAGAACTGGAAAATAAAAATTTTAGGTGTTTTAAAAAGAGAAAAAATAATCAAGCCGCAAGAATTAAAAATTTTAAGTGATTTAATCCGTTAAGTATTATGCAGAGCAATCAATTACAAAAAGCTATAGATTTAGCAAAGAAAACCGGTGATAGGTTGATTGTTTTTGATAAAGCGGAATCAGGCGATCCGTTTGTGGTAATGAGCATGGATGAATATGAAAAATTAGTTATTGGACATAGCGAAGTTAGAGGCTTGACAGAAAACGAATTACTTGATAAAATTAATCGCGATATTGCTGTTTGGAAAAGTGACAATGAATTTAGTGATTTTGACGAGGGAATAACCCCCCAAACCCCCCTTTATAATGGGGGCAGAGATGGTTTTGATGCAGATATAGACAACGTAAATATTGACTTTAGTGATTTTGAAAATTTAGAGGACGAAGACGACGAAATTGAAGATATATATAAAGATGATTTTTCATCTCCAGGATTAAAGGAAATGCAAAAAAGCTTTTCAAAAAAGAGCAATATCACAAGAAATAATTGGTCAATTCCTTCAGAAAGAAAACAGTCAGCTGAAGAAATTGAAGGAGAAGACGAAGATAGACAATATTTAGAAGAATTACCGTTTTAGTTGAAAGTTTATTGATTAAATATATTATAAATAATAAATAATTAAAGTTACGGCTGGTGGCTCATTTTAGGGGCCAAGAACCCATTCTCAGTTTATAAAACTGGAGTTGGGGCCTAAACGCAAAAAACATGGCAGAAAAATTTGAACGAACAAAACCCCATGTAAACGTCGGTACAATCGGCCACGTTGATCATGGAAAAACAACTTTAACAGCAGCTATTTTACAGGTTTTAAGAGCCAAAGGTATGACTGCTTCAGATAAGAATGTAGATCAAATTGACGCGGCTCCTGAAGAAAAAGAGCGAGGTATTACTATCGCTACTTCTCACCAGGAATATGAATCAGAAAATCGTCATTACGCTCACGTTGATTGTCCTGGTCATGCTGATTATGTTAAAAACATGATTACTGGCGCGGCTCAGATGGACGGCGCTATTTTAGTCGTTGCCGCAACTGATGGTCCCATGCCTCAAACAAGAGAACATATCTTACTTGCTCGTCAGGTAGGCGTTCCTCACATTGTTGTATTTTTAAATAAATGCGATATGGTTGAAGATAAAGAACTTATTGATTTGGTTGAAGAAGAAATCAGGGACTTACTTAAGAAATATGAATTTCCTGGTGACAAAACTCCAATTATCAGAGGTTCAGCTTTAAAGGCCTTAGAAAATCCATCAGGCGATGACGCGCAGCCGATTATGGACTTAATAAAAGCTTTAGATGAATTTATTCCGGAACCAAAGCGTGAAGTTGACCAGCCATTCTTAATGCCTGTTGAAGACATCTTTTCAATTGAAGGACGCGGTACGGTTGTAACAGGTAGAATTGAAAGAGGTATCGTAAAAGTAAACGAAGAAATTGAAATAGTTGGTTTACGCGATACTGTTAAAACAATTGTAACCGGAATAGAGATGTTTAATAAGCAGCTAGACGAAGGCAGGGCCGGAGACAATGCTGGAATTTTACTTCGTGGTACAAAGAAAGACGAAGTGGAAAGAGGTCAAGTATTAGCAAAACCGGGAACAGTTACTCCCCACACTGAATTTGAAGGCGAAGTATATATCTTATCTAAAGAAGAAGGCGGAAGACATAAGCCATTCTTTAAAGGATATAAACCACAGTTCTATATCAGAACAACTGACGTTACCGGTGAAGTAGAGTTACCGGAAGGAACTGAAATGGTTATGCCCGGCGATACTGTAAATTTAAAGATTAAATTAATCGCTCCGATTGCGTTAGAAGAAAAACAAAGATTTGCTATTCGTGAAGGTGGAAGAACCGTAGGCGCGGGTGTTGTTACTAAAGTTATAAAATAAATACTCAATACCGCTCAATAATTTGGGCGGTATTATAGTGTTTATTTAATTATTGAGTAAACAGTAAACAGTAAACAGTAAACAGGTATTAGATTTATCCTGTTGTCTGTTGTCTGTTGTCTGTTCTGTTAGTAAATGTTTGAGGCAAAAGATAAAACCGAAAATAAAACCGAAGAAGCATCTTCTAATGGCAACGAAGAATCAAAACAGAGAATTCGTATTAAAATTAAAGCTTTTGATCACAGGGTGATTGACGAGTCAACCAAGACTATTATTGAAACAGCCCAAAGAAGCGGGGTTAAGATTTTTGGTCCGATTCCATTACCTACTGAAAAAAAGAAATATACGGTTAACAGATCAACTTTTGTCCATAAAGACGCGCGTGATCAGTATGAAATGAGAATTCACAAAAGAATAATTGATATTATTGAACCGGGAGCGGACACAATAGAGGCTTTAACAAATTTAAACCTTCCGGCTGGTGTTGATGTTGAAGTAAAAATGTAGGGTATAATGCGAACCTACGAATGATATGCGAATGTTGCGAATTGCGAATATGTAAATTTAGTAATAATTTAAAATATTAAGATATTAACAATTATTTGAGCAACCCCATGCGTTAATTAGGGAAGTGCTTAAATGAAAATTAATATTTAAATGGAGGTTAGATTCAATAAATTATAGTTTAAAACACAAGATAATTTTTCTGCACTAGCAGGACGTTTGTGTGTTGAATACTGGTTTATTGAAGACCAGTTTTTTATTTTAACATAATACGAATTAGTTTGTAGTTTTAAATATCATTATTTGTTTCATGCGAATTCTACGAACATGCGAATTATATTTTTATTTGCATGTTCGTAGAATTCGCATATTAATTCGTAGAATTAGTATTGTTTATTATGAAGTTTATTTTAGGTACAAAATTAGATATGACCCAAGTATGGAAGGGCGAAGAATCAATCGCTATTACGCGTGTTCAAGTTGACTCTTGCATTATTACGCAGGTTAAAGATGAAAAAAAGGACGGATATAAAGCTGTGCAGGTTGGTTGTGGGAAAAAGAAAGAAAAAAATATCGCTAAACCGCAGAAAGGGCACCTGAAGAAATGTCGAATGACGAATGACGAATGTCGAATTAATTTTAGATATTTAAAAGAATTTAGAGTAGAAGAAATAGACAATTTAAATATAGGGGATATGATTGACGTGAACACATTTGAAGCAGGCGACAAAATTAAAGTAACGGGTGTTTCAAAAGGAAAGGGGTTTCAGGGAGTTGTTAAAAGGCATGGTTTTCACGGACAAGACGCAAGTCATGGCACAAAGGATCAATTACGTATGCCCGGTTCAGCTGGAGCTACGGGACCCGCTCGTGTTTTTAAGGGGCAGAAAATGCCGGGAAGAATGGGCGGAGATCAGGTAACACTGAGTAATTTAAAAGTTATAGAAGTAGATACTGAAAATAATATTTTGTTAATTGGCGGGGCCATACCTGGCGTAAGAGATAGTCTAGTTTTAATTTCAGGTGAAGGAGAGTTGAAAACAATTAACAATGAACAATTAACAATTAACAATAAAAAAGAAGGAGATAAGACTGAAGAAGTGATGGTAGAAAAAATTGAAAATAAAACTGAAAATAAAGTTGAAAAAGTTGATGAAGTTAAAACCGAGACAATAGACAACAGTAAACAGACAACAGAAAAATCTGAAGAAAAAAATAAAAATACCGAGAAGGTTAAAGAAGTGGGCAGTAAAAAAGAAGAGAGGATTGAAGATAAATAAGAAGAATATAAAAAATAAAAATAAAAACATTGAAAATTATTTAAAGATTATAAAATTGAAAATTAACACAGAATATGCTAAAAGCGGAAATTTACAACCAAAAAGGTGAAAAAGTCGGTGACTTAAAGTTGTCTGATAAGATTTTTGATGTTAAAGTAAATGAGTCTTTAGTACATCAGGCCGCAGTAACGCAGATGGGCAATGAAAGACAGGTTTTAGCGCATACAAAACAGAGAGCTGAAGTTAGGGGTGGAGGAAAGAAGCCATGGAAACAGAAAGGAACAGGAAGGGCAAGAGCGGGCTCAACTAGGTCTCCAATTTGGATTGGCGGAGGCGTTACTTTCGGACCCACTAAGAACAGAAATTTTTCAAAAAATATTAATAAAAAAATGAAGCAAAAAGCTCTACTTATGGTTTTAAGCGATAAAGTTGAAAGCAAAGGTTTAACGGTTTTAGATAAATTAGACATTTCAGAATATAAAACTAAAGTATTTAATGAAATATTAAATAAACTAGGAAACAGGAAACAGGAAACAGGAAACAGCAAGACTGCGCGGAAAGATAAACAATTAAAAGACAAAAAAGAAAACAAAAAAAATAAAAGCAAGAAGCGAAGCGTTTTAGTAATTAGCGATAAAAAGAATGATAAAGTTAAATATTCCGCAAAAAATTTAGTTGGGGTAAAATTAATCAATTTAGATAATATAAACATTCTTGATTTGCTAAAATACAGAAATTTAATTTTAACTGTTGATACGGTTAAAAAAATAGAAGAAAAATATAAGTAATATGGGTTTATTTAGTAAAAAGAAAACTGAAGATAGTAAATCATCCGTCGCTAAAGCTATGGATGACAAGAAAGCTACCCGGAAGTCGGTAAAGGTTAGTGATGCTTCGGCAAGCTCAGCACAGGTGAAAAAAAAGAGCATGAAAGATTTGTATGGAGAAAAATCTGTTTCCGCTCCATCCGTCGCTAAAGCTACGGATGGCAAGAAAGTTTCTGAGGACAAGAAAGTTATAAAAGATAAGAAGGGTGGAAATAAAAAATATGGTAATGCGTATAAAATATTGGTTAAACCGCTAATAACGGAAAAAGCGAGTGTGCAGGGCACGGATGAAAATAAATATTTTTTTGAAGTTAAAAAAGACGCGAACAAGATTGAAATAGCAAAAGCGATTAACGATGTTTACGGAGTAAAACCGGTTAGCGTTAATATAATGAGGGTAGGAGGAAAAAAAGTAAGACGCGGAAGAACTTTTGGCAAAAGGAAAGACTGGAAAAAAGCCATTGTAACTTTAAAGAAAGGGGAAAGCATTAAAGTTTATGAAGGAGTGTAATCAATTATTAATTAACAATTACAAATTAACAATTAATTAAAAAAATAATGAAAGGAAAAAAAGTTAATTCGTAATTGATAATTAGTAATTCGTAATTGAATTCTATGGGAATTAAGAAAGCAAAACCAACAACACCAGGCAGACGCGGAGCCAGCTTCGATGATTTTTCTGATATTACAAAAAAGGAGCCGGAAAAGAATTTGATTGTTTTTAGAAAACAAAAAAGTGGAAGAAACTCGCAAGGAAGGATTACTATAAGACATAGAGGTGGAGGAGCAAGGAGATATACTCGTTTGATTGATTACAAAAGAGATAAATTTGATGTTCCAGCCAAAGTTACGGCCATTGAATATGATCCGAATCGTGGAGCGAGAATTGCCCTACTCCAATATAGAGATGGAGAAAAGAGATATATAATTTCACCTACCGGGCTTAAAGTTGATTCAAAGGTAGTAAGTTCAAAGAAAAAGATTGAAATAATAACCGGAAACGCGATGCCAATAGAATATATACCTGCGGGGATTGATGTTTATAATGTTGAATTAACACCCGGGAAAGGAGCGTTAATTGCCAGAGGAGCTGGAAATTCAGTTAGTGTTATGGGAATTGAAGGTAAATTCGCGCAGATTAAAATGCCATCAGGAGAAATAAGATTAATAAAGAAAGAATGTTTATGTACGGTCGGTCAAGCAAGTAATCCAGATAAAAGGCATATTAAAATAGGCAAGGCAGGAAGAAATAGAAATTTAGGAATAAGACCGACTGTTCGCGGTACAGCCATGAACCCCAAAGATCATCCTCACGGCGGTGGAGAAGGAAAACAGCCGATTGGTTTAAAACATCCAAAAACTCCATGGGGTAAACCGGCACTAGGCGTAAAAACTAGGAAAAAAGGAAAAAGTTCAGATAAATTAATAATTAGAAGAAGAAAGAAAAAACGAAGATAAATTAGCTTTTAGCTTTTAGCTTTTAGGAAAAATCCTATAAGCTATAAGCTATAAGCTATAAGCTAAAAAAATGTCAAGAAGCTTAAAAAAGGGCCCTTATATTAATGAGAGGCTGTTAAAAAAAATAAAAGATTTAAAAATAGGTGATAAGACTGTTATTAAAACATGGGACAGAGCTTGTACTATTACTCCGGAGATGATAGGATTTACTATCGGAGTTCATAATGGCAGACAGCATACCCCGGTTTATGTAACAGAAGAGTCAGTAGGACATAAATTAGGCGAGTTCGCGCCGACAAGAAAATTTGTTGTGCATGGCGGAAAAATGGCCAAAGATCAGGCTAAAAAATAGAAAGTAGCTTATAGCTTATTAGCTTTTTAGGAGAATCCCTAACAAGCTAATAAGCTATAAGCTAATAAGCTAAACTATGGAAGTAAAAGCAAAAGTAAAATTTGTTAGAACGTCACCCAGAAAAATTCGTCTGGTAGTTGATGTAATTCGTGGAATGGAAACTATTAAAGCGTTGGATCAGTTAAAATTTGTAAACAAAGAGGCGAAGAAGCCGGTAATTAAACTAATTAATTCAGCAATTGCTAACGCTGAGAATAATTACGAATTAGATAAAAACAATTTATATATAAAAGAAATAAAAGTTGATGATGGACCGACAACTTATCGTTGGATGCCTAGAGCGCATGGCAGAGCTACGCCGCTTAGAAAAAGAACCAGCCACATCAATTTAATTTTAGCTGAAATAAAAGATAGCGGCAAAAAGGAAGCTAAAAAACAGAAACTTGAATCGCCGGTTAAATTAGGAAGTGAGCCAAAAGAGAATAAGGGCGTTATAGTTTCAAAAAAAGGAAAAAAAGAAGTTGTAAAGAAGAAGGAAAGCGAAGAAGAGCCAAGGGAATCAGCATTAGAAAAAGGTAAAAAAATAGTAGACCCTAGATTAGAAGGAAGAGGCGGACACACAAAGATTGAAGGCAAAAAGGGGTTTGTAGATAAAATATTTAGAAGAAAAAGCGGGTAAATAGTCAATTACGAATTAAGAATTACAAATTACGAATAAAAAATTAATTGTTAATTAGTAATTCGTAATTGATAATTGAGTTATATGGGACAAAAAGTAAATCCAAAAATTTTAAGAATGGGAATCATTAGAACTTGGCCATCTAAGTGGTTTGGTGCTGGCAAAAAATATATAAATAATTTAGAACAGGATATAAAAGTAAGAAAATATTTAACAAAAAAATTGCGTGAAGCAGGTGTGGACAGAATAGAAATAGAAAGAAATGCTAAAAAGGTTAGTGTTAATATTTTTACAGCTAAGCCAGGCATTATAATTGGCCGCGGAGGAGCTGGTGTTGAAGAATTAAAGAAAGATATTCATGATAGATTTTTAAAAAAGTATAGATTAGGAGAAATTGATTTAAATGTAACTGAGTTTGATAGGCCGAATTTAAGTTCACAAATTGTATTACAGCAAATGGCGTTAGAGGTAGAAAAAAGAATGCCTTTTAGGCGCGTAATGAAACAGGCAATAAATAGAGTAGAAAGAGCCGGCGCGTTAGGAGTTAGAATAATTATGAAAGGACGTCTTAATGGCGCGGAAATTGCCAGATCTGAAATGCTTTCATCCGGCAAGGTGCCATTGCATACTTTAAGGGCTGATATTGATTATTCCAGAGGCGTAGCTAGTACTACTTACGGCGCGGTTGGAATTAAAGTATGGATTTACAAAGGAGAAGTTTTTGAAAAAGAAGATAAAAATAATAAAAAAGGAGAAATTGTTGGTAAAAAAATGAAATAAAACAATACGAACCTACAAATTTTTATGCAAATTCTACAAACATGCGAATGTTATAAATTCTAATTCGCAGGTTCGTAGAATTAGTATAATTCGTAGATTCGTATTACACTTAAGTATGTTAGAGCCGAAGAAAACAAAACACAGAAAGTCGCATAAAGGGAAAAGAGGCGGAAAGGCGACACGTTTAACTAAAGTAAGCTTTGGCAGTTTTGGATTAAAAAGTTTAGGCGCTTGTTGGGTAACTTCAAGGCAGATTGAATCGGCTCGTAGAGTTATGACAAGATATATAAAGAGAGGCGGAAAAATTTGGATTAGAATATTTCCCGATAAACCGGTTACTAAAAAGGGCGGAGAAATTCCTATGGGAAAAGGAAAGGGAGCGGTTGACCATTATGTAGTTGTTGTTAAGCCGGGAATGATTATGTTTGAGATGGAGGGCGTTGACGAGAAGACAGCCAAAGAAGCAATGAAACTAGCAGCTTATAAGCTGCCTGTTAAATGTAAATTTGTGTCTAAGCACTAATAATACGAACCTACAAATTTTTATGCAAATTTTACAAACATGCGAATTAATATTTCTAGCATTCGCAGGTTCGTATAATTCGCATAATTTGTAGATTAGCATAATATTAAATGGAATTTAAAGAATTAAAAAATAAAAATGAAAGTGGATTACATAAAGTTTTAAATGAGTCTCGTGAGAAGCTTAGAGATTTGCGTTTTAAAGATGCCTCAAAGCAGCTTAAAAACGTAAGAGAAATTCGGGTTATTAAAAAAACAATTGCTAGAGTTTTAATGTTAATAAAAAAGAATAAATAAAATTGTTCGATTGTTTCATTGCTTCATTGTTGGATTAATAAACTAACGTTAAAACAATGAAACAATTGAGTAATGAAACAATGAAATTAATATGGATACCAATAAAACAAAAAATTTAGATAATAAGAAAAGTGTTATCAGAAAAAGATTTCACGGAATTGTTACTAGTGATAAAATGAAAAACACAATTACCGTTAAGATTGATAATGTTAAGATTCATCCCAAGTATAAGAAGAGATATGCAGTAAGTAAAAAATATAAAGTTCATGATGAGAAAAATAAATTTAAAGAAGGGGACAAAGTAACCTTTATTGAATGTCGGCCTTTATCAAAAGATAAGCGCTGGAGAGTGTTATATCACTAATTTATACGAATTAAGAACGAATTTTGCGAATGCTATTAGTTATTATTTGTTATAAATTCGTTAAAATTCGCGACTAAAATGATACAAGTTCAATCAATGTTAAAAGTAGCAGATAACGCAGGTGCAAAGAAAGTTCAATGCATTAGGGTTTTAGGTGGTTACAAAAAAAGATACGCGCGCGTTGGTGAAATTATTACTGCGGCAGTTAAAGAAGCAACCCCTCATACGGCTATTAAGAAAGGTGATGTTGTGCAGGCCGTTATAGTTAGAACCAAAAAGGAAATAAGAAGAAAAGACGGCACCTATTTACGTTTTGATGAGAATGCTTGTGTTATTGTTGAAAAAGGAAAAAAAGACATGAGAGGTACAAGAGTTTTTGGGCCTATTGCTCGTGAAGTAAGAAGAGCTGGATTTTTTAAGATAGCGTCATTAGCGCCGGAAGTATTGTAATCACATAACACGTAACATGTAACACATAACAATTAATATATTATGAAAATTAAGAAAGGTGACAAAGTAAAAATTATAGCAGGGAAAGATAAGGGTAAAATCGGAAAGGTTTTACAGGTTTTTCAGTCCCGAAATTTAGCAAGCATTGAAGGATTAAATTTATTAATTAAGCATATGCGTCCAAGAAAGCAAGGAGAGAAAGGCCAGAGAATAGAATTTCCAGCACCAATGAATTTATCAAATATGATGTTAGTTTGTACTAAATGCAGTAAACCGACTACAGTTGGGTATAAATACATTGAATCAGGAGAAGGCAGTAAGAAAAAAAAGAAGAAATTTAGAATATGTAAAAAATGCGATCAAACTATTGATTAATATATGAGATTACAAGAATTATACAAAAAGAAAATAGTTTCCAAATTAAAAGAAAAGTTTGGATATAAAAATAATTTACAGGCGCCGAAATTAGATAAGGTGGTTATTAATGTTGGAGTCGGTAAGCATTCCAAGGATAAATCTTATATTGATACTGTGCAGAAGAGTTTAAATAAAATTACAGGACAGAAACCGATATTAACAAAAGCCAAGAAAGCTATTTCCGCTTTTAAGACAAGACAGGGAATGATAGTAGGCGTTGTTGTTACCATAAGAGGAAAGAGAATGTATGATTTTACTGAAAAATTAATTAATATATCTTTTCCAAGAGTTAGGGATTTTAGAGGAATTAGTGAAAGCCAAGTTGATAGAACCGGTAATTTAACAATCGGATTTCGTGAACATATAGCTTTTCCGGAAATACAAGCTGAAGAGGTTGATAAAATTCATGGTTTAGAAATAAGTATTGCGACTACAGCTAAAACTCGCGAGGAAGGATTAGAGCTATTTAGATTAATGGGATTTCCGTTTAAAAAAGAGGAAGAAAAAAATAAAAAATAATAATTCGTCAGTTGGCGAAAAATAATAAATATGGCAAGAAAAGCTTTAATAGCAAAAGCAAAAAGAAAACCAAAATATTCAACTCGTGTAATTAGGAGATGTTGGCGTTGTGGACGCAACCACGGTTATATGCGTGATTTTGGTTTGTGCAGAATTTGTTTTAGAGAGTTAGCCAATAGCGGTGACTTGCCGGGAATTACTAAATCAAGTTGGTAAATTGCAAAATAAAAAATAAAAGATAAAAAATAAAAAATTCATATAAAATGTGCAAAAATTTATCAATAATTATTAAATTTCAGTATATCAATAAATAAAATCATTTTTACATTTTTACGTTTGTGTATTTTATATTTTATTTTTAATATTTTATATTAATATTATGACAGATCCAATTTCAGACATGTTAACAAGAATAAGAAACGCTTCAGCCGTCGGAAAGGACGAGGTGGTTTTGCCTATGAGCAAAATAAAGCGTGAAATTGCTAAAATTTTGGAGCGCGAAGGATGGGTTGGAAAGGTTGAAGTAATAAAAATTAAAAGTGAAAAAAATAGCAGTGCAGTATTTGACAATTTAAAGATTGCTTTAAAATATAAAAATGGAAAAAATTCAGCAATAAGTTCACTTAAACGAATAAGTAAGCCAGGTTTAAAGATTTACGTCAACAAAGATAAACTGCCAAAAGTTTTAAATAATTTAGGAATAGCGATAATTTCTACCTCACAAGGCTTAATGACTAATAAAGAAGCAAGAAAAAAGAGAGTTGGCGGTGAAGTTATTTGCGAAATATATTAATATAATACGAACCTACAAATTTTATACAGATTCTACAAACATGCGAATTAAAATTTATTGCATTCGCATGTTTGTAGAATTCGTATAATTAGTAGATTCGCATTACACTTATGTCTAGACTAGGAAAATTACCAATTGAATTAGAAGAAGGAACTCAAGCGAAAATTGAGGATGGTTTTATTGTTGTTAAAGGAGCTAAAGGAGAACTAAAAGAAAAGTTGCATGACTTAGTAAAGGTAGAGATTGGCGACAAAGAAGTAAAGACTAGTGTTAGTAATTTAAAAAATAAAAACGAAAGAGCGCTCTGGGGATTATATCGAAGTTTAATCCAAAACATGGTCACTGGAGTAGAAGAAGGATTTGAAAAAAAACTTGAAATTAATGGTGTAGGTTTTAAAGCGGCAGTTAGCGGCAAAAAACTTACGTTAAACGTTGGTTTTTCTCATCCGGTTGAATATAATTTACCTCTAGGCATAGACGCGCAAGTTGAAGAAAATATTATTACTATAAGCGGCATTGATAAGCAGTTGGTAGGTGAAGCGGCGGCGCAAATTAGAAAAGTAAAAAAACCTGAACCATATAAAGGGAAAGGCATAAAATATATTGATGAAGTAATTATAAGAAAAGTCGGTAAGACTGCCGTTAAGGGCGAATAAATAATATATGAAAAAAGAAATAGTAAAACAAAATAGAAAACTTAGACGAAGAAAAAAGATTCGCGCTAAAGTTAAAGGAACGGGTAAGTGTCCTAGGTTAAGCGTATTTAGATCAAACAAAGGAATGTATTTGCAAATTATTGATGATGACAAAGGCAAGACCTTGGCAAGCGCCAATATTAAGGAAATGAAAAGTAAAGATAAGAAGGTTGTTGTTAGTTTTGAGTTAGGAAAGTTAATAGCTAAAAAAGGATTAGACAAAAAGATAAAAAAAGTTGTTTTTGATAGGGGCGGATATAAATATCATGGTCGAATAAAATCAGTAGCCGATGGGGCAAGAGAGGGTGGATTAAAATTTTAGAATTAAAAATAAATAATTTTTAAATATGGCAGAAGAAAAAAAACTACAAGATAATAAAAAGAAAGAAGAAAAACCCATTTCTCCTTCAACAAGTCAGGACGTGAAAGAAGCTCCGAAAAAAAATACTAATAAAGGCGCGGCGCAAGCTGTTGCTAAGTCAGTTTATGGTGAAAGAAAAATGGCCAAGAGGGGTAAATTTAGAAGAGATAGGGGAGGAAGACCGCAGGACGAGTATGATCAGCAAATTGTTGACTTGGCTCGAGTAACACGTGTTATGGCTGGTGGAAAAAGAATGCGTTTTAGGGCGTGCGTTGCTATTGGCAACAAAAAAGGAGAAGTAGCTGTTGGGCTAGCTAAGGGCGCCGACGTAGCTATCGCGGTTTCAAAGGCGGTCACTAAAGCCAAAAAGAATATTATTAAAGTTTCTATAGTTAACAACACCATCCCCCATGAAGTTTTTTATAAGTATGGGGCGGCTAAAATTTTATTCAAACCGGCCAGGAAAGGACGCGGTGTTATCGCTGGCGGAGCAGTTAGAATTATTTTAGAACTTGCTGGCATCAAGAATGTTACCAGTAAAATTTTAGGAACCAATAATAAAGTTACTAATGTTAAATGCGCCATTGAAGCGTTAAAGAGTTTAAAGAAAGTGGAGAGCAAGAAAAAGAAAAGTGATGCAAATAGAGAAAAACATTCAGATATATCAAACTCAAAATCCAAAATTACAAATTCCAAATAAATCACAATGGTCAAAATCCAAAATTCAAAACAGTTTGTAATTTTGAGAATTGTAATTTAGAATTTATTTAGGATTTGTAATTTAGAATTTAGAATTTTATAAAACTATGACTTTATCACTACATACAATTAAACCGGCCAAAGGCTCCAAAAAGAAAAGAAAAAGAGTAGGAAGAGGCAACGCTTCCGGGCACGGTACTTATAGTACCCGCGGTCTTAAAGGGCAAAAAGCTCGTTCAGGCGTTTCTAATTTAAAAAGATTGGGTATGAAAATGACATTAATGCGCACTCCGAAAAAGCGTGGATTTAAGTCTTTAAAGCCGAAAGACCATGTTGTTAATTTAATCCTAATTAACGATAATTTTAAGGACGGGGAAACCGTGAATCCAAAGATATTGTTAAAAAGAGGATTAATTGATAATATTAGATTGGGAGTAAAAATATTGGGAAACGGGGAACTGAGATTGAAAGGTTTGAAATTTGAAGATGTAAAAATAAGTGAGAGCGCGAAAGCGCAGATTGAAAAGAATGGCGGAAAAAACAATGAAAGTAAAGATAAAAAATATTTACAATCTAAAAAGAAAGTTGTTAATAAAAAATAATGCCTATATTTAATAAGATAATTCAAATCTGGAAAATTAAAGATTTGAGAAAAAATATATTATTTGTGCTGGCGATGCTGGTTATATTTAGGCTTGCCGCGCATATACCAATTCCTGGAGTTGATGTTTCCGCGCTTAAGGAATTTTTTGCTTCTAATCAGATTTTAGGACTTCTAAATGTTTTTTCAGGAGGAGTGATGGAAAATTTTTCTATTGTTATGATGGGCATTGCTCCGTACATTACTTCATCAATTGTTTTTCAGCTTTTGGGCATGATAGTTCCAAAGTTGGAGGAAATGCAAAAAGAAGAAGCAGGCAGACAGAAAATAAATATGTGGACCAGGTGGGCGACAGTACCTTTCGCCGCTTTACAGTCCTACGGCATGATTACAATACTTCGCCGCTCTTCTTATAGCATTTTAGGCGATATTAGCAATTTTGATTTATTTACGATGATACTTACTATTACGGCCGGCACTATCTTTTTAATGTGGCTGGGAGAGTTAATTTCGGAAAAAAATATCGGCAACGGAATTTCAATATTAATTTTCGCAGGTATTATCTCCGCGCTGCCTAAGGCCATTCAACAAACAATTGTTACATATGATCCACAGCAATTATTTACTTTAATTGGTTTTGTTATTATTGCTTTGGTTACTATTGTTGGTGTTATAGTAATTACTGAAGGGCAGAGGAATGTGCCCGTGCAATATGCTAAACAGATCAGGGGAAATAGGATGTACGGCGGAACAAATACGCATCTGCCTTTACGCGTTAATATGGCCGGAGTTATTCCGATTATTTTTGCTATTTCGGTTGTTTTATTTCCGCCTATGATTGCCCAGTTTTTTATACAAGCCAGATCAGCTTGGATTGCGAGTTTTGCCGAATGGATAATCGCGATTTTCCAAAATCAATTATTTTACGGTATTTTGTATTTCTTATTAGTATTTGCTTTTACATTTTTCTACACAGAAGTTATTTTCCATCCGACACAAATCGCGGAAAATTTGCAAAAACAAGGCGGATTTATTCCGGGTATAAGGCCGGGAAGGCATACCTCGGAATATTTAGCTAACACAACCCATAAAATTATTTTTGTCGGCGCTTTATTTTTAGGTTCTATTGCGATTTTGCCTTTAATAATGCGTTATTTTACCGGCATACAGTCTTTAGCGATAGGAGGAACCTCGCTTTTAATCGTTGTAGCGGTTGTTATTGAAATAGTAAAGCAGATTGAATCGCAGTTGACTATGAGAGAGTATGAGGGAATGTAGAGTCAATTAACAATTAACAATTAACAATTACGAATTAATAATTTTAAATTATGTTTAATGAAAAAGATATGATGAATTCTGCGGAACAACCTGATCGAGGGAAAGAAGTTGAAAATAAATTCAATGAAGCCTTTAACAAAGGTGATTTTAATGAAGTAGAAAGAATTTTAAATGAAGAAAAGCTTGAAGCAAGGGAAAAAGATAAATTACAAAGACGAGTTTTTCAAGCTTATTATAAAGAGGAAAACTGGCAGGGCGTTGTAAGGATTATTAATGCGACAGAGGATCCATTTAGCCAGAAAGGAAGGATAAATCGTTTTAAGGAATTGGCTGGGGAAAAATTTAAAGAATTTGAAAATCAAATTGTATTTAAAGAAATAGATTCGTCCGAGGCAAAAGAAATTGTTGAAATAAAAAGCACTTTAGATTTTAGAGAATTATTAAAACAAAAAGATTACGATAGAGCGCGAAAATGGATTGATAAAATTGTTAGTGAGGGGAAGTATAAAGATTTAACTGGAAAAAAATTTGAAAATTTTATAAATGATAGAAAAAGGGATATTAGGCAAGCTAAAGAAAATAAATAAAATAAATATTTTAAAATAATAAAGAGCAATGAAAGTTGTTCTTTATTTGATAAAGAGGAGGGAAAGTCATGGCAGATTTAATAAACTGCCTGGAAGCAATAAGATTTGACGATAAAGGTTATCTTGAGGATCGAACACAACGGACAAAGGATTGGCTAAATTTATGGCAGAAAAGGATTGGAGTTAACTGATGATCATTGGATAGCCATTATAGATCCTAAATAAGTATTATGACAGTTGCAATGTTTTGCCTGTAATAGATATGTTTTGCAAGCACTTAAGAAATAAATATGATGATAATAAATGGAACTCGGATTATATTTGTGACTTATTTAAAGAAGGTTATAAACAACTTGTGAGATATGCGGGTCTCTATTATGGTGTGAGCTGTTAAAATGATTTGTCCCACACGTTATACGTGTGGGGCTTTTATTTTTAGGCGGATTAATGGTATAATTATACAAGGATTAATTATTAATTAATTAAAATATGGCAAAAGAATTTGGAAAAATTAAAATTTTAAAAACAAAAAAAACTAAGTTATTTAAAGAAAAAGAACATAAGGAAATTTTAGCTGAAGAAGCTGGCAGCAGAGGTTTTAGCAGCCTGCAAATGGAGAAAAAATTAAAAGAAATGGGGTATGATCCGACTCGTAGAAAGGCGGTAATTACGCATATTAGGGGTGGAGTAGATATAAGCAAGGATCTTCCAGAATTAACCAAACAGGAGCTTAAAAAACTTCCCTATGAATTGCGCGTAAAAGCAAAAAAAGCGATCGAGGTACAAAAGGCACGGAATGTTAAAAGAGGCTTGGTGTCACAGCCACAGGATGAAAAACGAGATTATATAGACACAGGTGGAGCTAGGCGCAAAATAGATACATCGCCTATCGGCGGTTTTGCCGGGCATCATGCGGTGGGAAGCAGAATTACAAGGATAGAAAGAGGCGCTTCAGCAGCGGACTTGGGCATTAAAGGAGGAAGAGAGTCTGGCGCAGGCACTAATTTTGCCGGTAATTTTAAGAGAGCAGAACTCTCGACGCCTACACCGCCAAAATCATCTCCGCCAAGCAGGCCCAATATTCCTTTATCAAGATAATTTATGTGGTTAACAATAATTTTATTTATTTTAGGTTTTATTTTTTTACTTAAGGGCGCTGATATGCTGATTGACGGTTCGTCGTCAATCGCCAGAAAGTACGGCATCTCCACTTTTGTTATTGGTTTAACAATTGTTGCTTTTGGCACTTCAATGCCTGAATTAATAGTTAGTACTTTAGCCAGCATAAGGGGAAGTTCTGACATCGCCTTGGGAAATATTATTGGATCAAACATAACCAACACATTGCTTATTTTAGGTATAGCGGCGATTATTTATCCTCTTGTAGTTAAAAAAGCGACAATTCATAAAGAAATTCCTTTTTCTTTACTTGCGATTGCCGCTGTGGGAATTTTGGTTAATGATTTTTTAATTGATGGCAATGGCCTTGATGGGCTAACAAGGGTTGACGGACTTATTCTTATTTTATTTTTTTTCATTTTTGCTTTTTATACATTCGGCATTAGCAAGGCAAAAGAGAATATTTTTGAAAAAATACAGGGGGAGATTAGAAAAGAGCCAAAAGTATATAATAATTTTGTGGCTTTTAGCATGATTATAGTTGGTTTAGCCGGTTTGGCGATAGGCGGCAAGTGGTTAGTTGATGGAGCCGTAAAAATTGCCAGTATTTTTGGAATGTCGGAAGCTTTAATAGGTTTAACTATTATTGCCATTGGAACGTCTCTTCCTGAGCTTGCCGCTGCCGCGGTAGCGGCGCACAGAAAGCGGGCCGATATCGCGGTCGGTGCCGTTATCGGATCAAATATTTTTAATCTTCTTTGGGTTTTAGGCTTAAGTTCAACTATTAATCCAATTAGTTATAATAGGATTTTAAACATGGATATGTTTATTTTATTTGGAATTACGCTTATGCTTTTGTTTTTAATTTATATAGGAAAGAAAAATATTCTTGGGAGATGGGAGGGAATAATTTTAGTGTTTTCGTATGTTTTATATATGGCGTTTTTAATTTTTAGAGGATAAGGAAAAAAATTTCTAATGTCTAATATCTAATTTCTAATTAATTTTTTAGTTATTTATTATATTTATGTTAAAAATAAATAAAACTATTCTAATATTTTTTGGGCCACCAGGGTCGGGTAAAGGGACACAGGCTGAGATGATTTCTAAAAAATTTAAATTGCCGACTATTTCTACCGGAGAATTATTACGCCAAGAAATAAAAGATAGAACTAAAACAGGCAAGGAAGTTGAGAAGATTATTTCTAAAGGCAAATACGCCCCTGAACGAATAATAAAAGAAATAATTTTAAAAAGAATAAAAAATAAAGATGTAAAAGCTGGATACATCCTTGATGGATATCCTAGAAACAAAAAACAACTTAATTATTTAATAAAAAATTTAAAACAGGGTGAAGTAAATGTATTAGCGATTTTAGTTGATGTTAGCGATAAAGAAGTAAGGAGCCGTTTAGGCGGTAGGCGGGTTTGCGGTTGTGGAGCAACGTATCATATTAAATTTAATCCTCCAAAAAAGAAAGGAATTTGCGATTTGTGCGATTCTAAATTGTATATCAGGGACGATGATAAACCGTCTGTGATCGCTAGCAGACTTAAAATATATCACAAGGAAGTTGCGCCAATACTTGACTATTGGAATAAAAATGATAAATTAATAAAAATAAACGGAGAACAGAGCATTGAAAAGGTTCAAAAAGATATAATTAAAGAATTAAAAAAACATAAAATATAGATTATGGTAACTATTAAAACTGAAAAAGAAATAAAAGTGTTAAGAGATGGTGGTAAAATTTTAGCTAATATTACGAAAAAATTAAGAAATGCAGTTAAGCCGGGAATAACAACAGGCCAGTTAGAACAAATGGCCTGTTCTTTAATTAGAGAAGCCGGCGGATGCCCGTCTTTTAAAGGTTATAAAACTAATTTAGATAACATCGCTTTTCCAACAGCTCTTTGTACATCAATAAATGATGAAGTTGTCCATACTCCGGCCCTGCCTTCGCGCAGATTAAATGTTGGAGATATAGTTGGAATAGATATTGGAATGGAATATCCCGCCTACGCTTCATCCTTCGCTAAAGCTATGGACGACAAGGAAGCTTCGGCGGGCAAGCCCTGCAAAGAAAATAAAAAAGGATTATATACAGACATGGCTATTACTGTGCCCGTGGGCAAGGTAAGCAAGGAAGCAAAGAAATTAATTAACGTAACAAAAAAGTCATTGGATCTGGCTATTAAACAAATAAAACCAAACAACAAACTCACTGATATAGCAAGAGCTGTGCAGGAATACGTTGAATCCAATGGATATTCAGTGGTTAGAGATTTAGTCGGACATGGAGTCGGATATGACGTGCATGAAGATCCGCAAATACCGAATTATGTAGTTGAAGGAAAAAAATTTAATAATGTCATTTTAAAACCGGGCATGGTTCTAGCGATTGAACCAATGGTTAATGTAGGTTCTCATGAAATTAAAAATGTGTCTGACGGACTTACTATTAAGACAGTTGATAAAAGTATAAGCGCGCACTTTGAACATACGATTGTGGTTACTGAAAAAGGATGCGAAATTTTAACAAAAACATAAAGAAAAATTATGTACAGTAAAGAAAAAAAATATTTAGGAATAGATTGGGGCGAGAAACGTATAGGGTTGGCGCTAGGAGATGGCGAGACTAAAATTGCTAGTCCATACAGGATCGTTGGTAATATAGATAAAATTATTAGCATCATTAAAGATGAAGATATTGATGAGATAATTGTTGGTAAGCCAGTTTCAATTACAAATTACAAATTACAAATTACAAACAAGGAGTATAATAAGTTTGTCAATGAATTAAAGAAGAAAGTTAATGTTCCGATTAAATTTATTGACGAAAGATTATCAAGCAAGGCCGCTGATGCTCTTGTGGGAGGCAAAAAAACCAAAGCTCCCAGAGATGCTGTCGCGGCCATGATAATATTACAAACTTATTTAGATAAATTAAATACTAAAGAAACGAACAAAAACGAAAGAAACAAAAATAAAAATTAGTTTATTTTGTTTTTATCCGTTAATTTCGCGTGTCAACATGGATGAGACTTATCAGACAAAAGCCATTATTTTAAACAGGAAGCCGTTTAGAGAAAATGACACAAAAGTGTCAGTTTTTTGTCTTAAGAAAGGCAGATTGGAATTAGTAGCCCGAGGCGCAAAAAAAGTAAGCTCAAAGTTAGCCGGACACATAGAGCCAATTATTTTAGCAAATATTATGGTAATTCGCGGGAAAAGGTATGATTATTTAGGAAGCGCGATTAATGAAAATTCATTTTTAAATATAAAAAATGATTTAGATAAATTGTCCATAGCCGGAAAAGCCGTAAACGTATTCCAAAAATTAATAAAAGAAAACGAAAAAGATGAAAAATTATTTAAATTATTAGAGGATTTTTTAGAGACATTAAATAATTACGAATTACGAATTACGAATTACGAATTATTTTTTTATTTTTTTGTGATGAAATTATTAGTTGAGTTAGGCTATACGCCTGAACTATATAATTGTGTAGTATGTAAAAAAAAGATAGAGCCAGGCAACAATAAGTTCAACTTAAATAAAGGGGGAGTAGCTCACAATACTTGTTTAGTGGGCGAACAAAGCAGTTTGACAATCACAGATAATTGTATTAAGGTGTTGAGAATGGTGGTTAACGATGATTTAAAGAAATTAACTAAGTTGAAAATAGACAGCAATTTAAATAAAGAAGTAAAAAAAATAAGCAGTTCATTTTACAAATTTAATTTTTGAGGAGGACATATGAGTAAGCCAGATTCAGAAGAAAAAAAGAAGTTTCGTCTTTTTTACCTTTCAAGGCCATGGCTGCCATTTGACGCAACGCTCGTGGAGGCATGTAAAATTGCCTTTGATAAAGCAGAAAGATTTTCTGATGTTAAACTGACCAAGGTCGGCGGAGAAGAGGTTGACTTCAAAAAAATACTAAAAACGGCAGCTGTTAAGCAGCAATAATTAGAGGGAGGAACATAATGATAAACAAAGTTTTGGTTATTGAAGTTGAGCATTTAAAAGACGGCACCAAGAAAGAAAAAATATATTCTTACGTTTATAGCACAGAGGACTATACAAACATTGAAGTCCTGATTAGAGAAATTGGACCCAGGCTCAAGAAGGAGATAATGGACGGTGCGGTTGGCATAAAAGATGTTGTTATTAGTAATAACGTCAATAGTATCGCTACGGCCGCCCTAAAAAAGATGGAGACGAATTGTGTTTCTATAGATTATCCTATTACTATCAACATTGTCTGGGAAGGAAGCGATTACCCATGTTAATAATTACGGCTGGCTGGCTCTTTGAGTCAACCAGTTTTTTTCTTGCTAAAATTGAGGAAATGAGGTAGTATATAGACAAAATAAACATAAGAAAATGGCAGAATTAAAATTATAAAAATAAGGATGAGATAATATTAAATGACAAAACTCAAATGCCAAATCAAATCCAAAACTCAAATGCATAAATTATTTTTGTATTTTAGTCATTGATTTGTCATTTTGATTTTGTCATTTTTTAAAATTATGTTAAGAACACATACTTGTGGGGAATTAAGCAAAAAGGAGGCGGGGAAAACCGTGGAATTAGCAGGCTGGGTACACCGCCGACGAGACCACGGCGGTATTATTTTTATTGATTTGCGGGATCGTTATGGATTGACGCAGATTACTTTTGATCCCGATGCTAATAAAACGGCGTGGAAAACGGCTGATAAATTACGCAGTGAATGGGTTGTTAGGGTAGAGGGCAAGGTAGTAGCTCGGCCGAAGGAAATGATTAATAAAAAAATGGCGACCGGGGAAATTGAAATGGAAATTTCGGAGATTGAGATTTTAAATGAGTCCAAGACTCCGCCCTTTGAAATTGGAGAAGAAAAATCTAAAGAAGCTAACGAAAGTTTAAGATTAAAATATAGATTTGTTGATTTACGAAGGGATAAGATGCAAGAAATTATAAAAAAGAAAGATGAGGTTATTCAGTATATTAGGGGCTATTTTCATAAAAATAATTTTATAGAAATACAGACTCCGATTCTGGCAAACTCTTCTCCGGAAGGAGCTCGTGATTATTTAATTCCTTCGCGTATGCATCCCGGAAAATTTTATGCTTTACCACAGGCGCCTCAACAGTTTAAGCAGTTACTTATGGTAGGCGGTTTTGACCGTTATTTTCAGATTGCGCCATGCTTTCGAGATGAAGATCCGCGCGCGGATCGTCATCCAGGAGATTTTTACCAGATTGATATGGAAATGAGCTTTGTTGAGCAAGAAGATATTTGGAGCATGGTTGAACCTTTAATGATAGATTTAACAGAAAAGTTCTCTAATAAAAAAATAATAAAAAAACCGTTTCCTCGTTTAACTTATGCGGAAGCCATGAATAAGTACGGTTCTGATAAACCTGATTTGCGTTTTGGTTTAGAAATAATGGACATCACGGAGATGGTTAAAGGATGCGGGTTCGGAGTTTTTGCGAACGTTGTTAAAGACGGAGGAGTCGTGCATGCCATGAAAGTTGATAATGGTTCAAAATTTAGCCGTAAAGATATTGACGAGTTGACTGAAATAGCTAAAAGTAGGGGCGCAAAAGGACTCGCTTATATAACCCTCACCCCCAGCTCCTCTCCCAGTACAGGAGAGGGTGGCTATGAATTAAAGTCGCCAATTGTTAAATTTTTAGGTGATGATTTGTCTAAAAAAATCGTTAAAGAAACGGGAGCTAAAGCTGGCGATACAATATTTTTTGGAGCTGACGCATGGCGCGAGGTTTGTGAAGCCTTGGGGGCGGTTAGAAACGAATGCGGAGCTCGTTTAGGACTTAAGAATAAAAAATTAGCTGCTTGGTGTTGGATTTATGATTATCCGATGTATGATTATTCGGAAATTGAAGATGGAAAAATAGATTTTTCACATAATCCTTTTTCTATGCCACAAGGCGGAATGAAAACTTTAAAGACTAAAAAGCCTTTAGATATTTTAGCGTATCAGTATGATTTAGCTTGTAACGGATATGAAGTTTCATCAGGCGCGATAAGAAATCATGATCCAAAGATTATGTACAAGGCCTTTGAAATTGCCGGTTATAAAAAAGAAGACGTAGATAAAAAATTCGGGGCCATGATAAGAGCCTTTGAATACGGCGCTCCGCCGCACGGCGGATTCGCTCCCGGATTAGACAGGCTTCTTATGATTTTATTTGATTTGGACTCAATTCGCGATGTTTATGCGTTCCCGAAAGACGGGCAGGCGCGGGATGTTATGATGGATTCGCCTAATGAAGTTAGCGAGCAACAGCTTAAGGATTTAGGGTTGAAGGTTAAAAAATAAAATTTTTATTAAGATTCTACCGAGCTTTAGCTCGGGTTCGGGCGGCTTTAGCCGCCATACGCGGAAACACTGGAAGTTAAAACTTCCCGAACCCTGAGCTAAAGCTCGGTTGAAGTTATACAAAAATATGGAACAAGAACAAAAAAACAATGCGGCCAAGTTCGCGTTTTTCTACATGTTATCTTTAGCGGCGTTAATATTTATGGCGCTTTCTTCAGGTATTATTGTTTTTCAGATTATTAACAAGAATATTATTGACGTATTAGAGACTTTTCGCGGACGTTATGAATCCGGCGCTTTAAAGTTCGCGATTTCCGCTATTATTATTTCCGCGCCGATTTATTACGTTATGGTCGCGCAAATTAATAAGAATCTGTTTAAAGGTTTTCTTGGTAAAGACTCGGGTGTTAGAAAATGGCTTACTTATTTAATTTTATTTATTTCTTCTTTAGTTATGACCGGTTGGCTTATTGCTACTATTTATAGCTTTCTAGACGGCGAACTAACTACTAAGTTTATTCTTAAGGCCTTAACCGCTATTATAATTTCAGCCATAATTTTTACTTATTATTTTTATGATATAAAAAGAGAGAATGTAGTTGGCGTTAAAGATAATATTATTAGAATATATTTTTACGGCTCTCTTGTTCTTGTTATAGCAATTTTAATTTCCGCTTTTGTATTTGTTGAATCTCCTACACAAACAAGGAATATAAAGCACGACAATAATATTATAGAAAAATTTTCTAAAATTGATAATGCCATAAACAGTCATTATAATCAAAAAGAAAAACTGCCGGATAATTTAGATATATTAATAAGCGGACTTACTTATTTAAGAACAGAAGATTTAGAAGATAGCGCAACTAAGAAAAAATTTGATTATAAGATTGTTGATGATAAAACATATGAATTATGCGCTACTTTTTTAATGTCAAGTAGTGACGCAGAAGCACAGGGCTTGCATAGATATTATAATAAAACATGGGAATATGATAAAGGTTATCAATGTTTAGAGCAGGAAGTAAGAGCTGATAAGGTTAATGTAATAACAGCACCCGAGCCATTACGTATTGAATAGCGTTATTATTGACTAATCTAAAATAAAATTGTAATATAATAAAAAGTCCAAGGAGGAAACTTTGGGCTTTTTTGTACCTTGAACCTTAAAAATAAGCATAAATATAATAATCATTTAAAGAAAGAGAGGGTATGAATGGCAACTGCCGAAAAAGTAAAGAAAATAATAGTTGAGCATCTAAGAGTTGACCCTGAAAAGGTGACACCGGAAGCAAATTTTGTAGAAGATTTGGGCGTTGATTCTTTGGATACTGTTGAGCTTATAATGGCTTTTGAGGAATGGTTTAATATTGAGATAGCGGATAAAGACGCGGAAAAGTTACTGAAAATTCAGGAAGTGGTTGATTACATTAATAACAAAATCAGTAAATGACCTGCATAGCAGGAGAAAGAAAGAGGAGGTGGAAGAAATGAAACTTAAGGATAGATTAGCATTTGCCTTGGATGTACCTATTGAAAAAGCACCGGACATAATAGAAAAAATCGGTGGCAGGGTTGGCTGGGTAAAAATGAATTTTATTTTCCTGGAAGCTTATGTGTTGCTGGCTGAATCTGGTATAGATCTTTTCTCTATGATAAGAGAGCGGGGTGCGAAAATCTGGCTTGATCTTAAATGGAGCGATATTCCTAATACCGTAGCAGGGTATGTTTTAGCGTCAAGGGGACTGGGTATAAGCATGTTTAATATGCACGCCCTGAGTACTATTGAAATGATGAAAGCTGGCAATAAAAGAGCAAGGGAAGTTTTCGGGCCTGACAATAGACCTTTAAGTATAGCCATATCTATATTGACCAGTATTGATCAGGACAAGATGAACAATGAGCTCGGAATACCTGGCACAGTGACGGATGTGGTTAAAAGGCTTGCAATTAATGCCAAAAAGGCAGGTTGCGACGGCATTGTGTCCTCTATGCATGAAGCTGGAATGATCAAAAAAACTTGCGGCGATGATTTTAAGGTCATTACTCCAGCAATACGTTTTTTGGAAGAGCTTAAGACAGACGCGCGTGATCAGAAGCGCCTTGGCATACCGTCAAACGCTATAGCTGCTGGATCTGACATTCTTGTTATGGGCAGTTCGCTTATAAAGGGCGGAGTTGAAGCAGTTGAAAGGGCTTACGCCGAGATAGAAGATGGCCTGAAAAAAAGGGCCGCTTAATCTTAAAGAAAAACTGAGGAGGTGAAAGAGAATGACAATTGTAACATCTATTCTGGACATGAACAAGAACGATTTAGCTTCGCTTAACCCCGATACTGTAGCGCATTTGCTTTCCAAAGAGGAAACGCTTCATATTTTCCTTACGCTTGGTTACGCCTGGTTTTATGACTATGGTGCGGCTGATGACGGTAGGCTCGGGCTACATGCCATGCTTAAATCACTCAATCACAGTGACGGGTTTATAAATGCGAAAGGATGTTTAAAAGAATATCTTAACATACGCAAACTATTTGCTCGTCAGATCGTAATGAGGATAAAAGAGCTTGATCTAAGGCCTGACTACATAGTTGGTGTTCCGACTGCGGCTACGGATCTTGGCAATGAAGTTGCTGAAATATCCGGTGCAGAAAAAGTCGAAATGATAAAGAATGAAGAAGGTCACATAAAAATAGTGACATCCCTCGAGGCCGACAAATCAATCCTTGTCATTGATGATATCTGCACAAAGGGTACGGGCTATGCTGAGGCTGTTAAAGAGATAAAAAGCCAGTATCCTGGCGTAGTCGTTCTTGCTTTTGACATTGTTATAGTCAATCGTGGTGGACTAGAGTTTATTAAAATTGGAGATGTCCATTACGAGGTTTCGCCTATTGCTGAGCGTCGCATTAATGACTGGACAAAAGAAGAGTGTCCGTTGTGTGAGAGAGGTTCTGAAGCGATAAAGCCGAAGATAACTGATGAAAACTGGGAGAGAATAACAACATCTCAGGCTGTCTAAACGTAAACATAAGCAAATTTAACAATATCCGGCTTTCGCATAGCGAAAGTCGGTTTTTTCTTTGGTTAGAAAGCGAATTATGTTATAATATAGGTATATGGGGATAAAATTTGATTTAGGCGAGAAAAAAGATAATCGGAAATTTTATACCGAAGTATAAAAAAGTTGACACAAAATTATACTTTGGTATAATAAAGTTGAATTAATGGGAAATTATTTTTTATGTTGAAAAAACGATATCTGGATAAATTTATTAAAGAAGATATTCAGAACAAGATGGTTTTTATCGGCGGACCCAGACAAGTCGGGAAAACCACTTTAGCCAAGCTTGTCGGGAAAAAATACAAAAAACCGGTTTATTTGAATTGGGATTTTCGGGATGACCGGAAAAAAATAATAGAAGAAAAATTTGAAAGCGGAGCGGATCTTATTATTTTTGACGAGATTCATAAATATAAGCAGTGGCGGAATTATATAAAAGGCGAGTTTGATAAAAATAAAGATAAATATGATATTATCGTAACAGGCAGCGCCAGGCTTGATTATTACAGGCGCGGAGGAGATTCGCTTTTGGGAAGATACCATTATTTTCGCTTGCATCCGTTTTCATTGGCGGAAGCGATTGGAATTCAGCCGGAAATTGAAGTTTTGAAAGAATCTGATTTTTTGATTCACAAGGGAGCGAGTAGCGCGTTTGACCGTTTATTTAAATTCGGCGGTTTTCCAGAGCCGTTTATAAAACAAGACATGAAAACTTTGCGCCGTTTTCATAATGAGCGCAAAGAGCGGCTGGTAAAGGAGGATATCAGAGATATGGAAAGTATCCGCGATTTGTCGTCTTTAGAACTTTTAACGGAAATGATTCCGGAAAAAGTCGGCTCTATGTTTTCCTTAAATTCTCTTAAAGAAGATTTGGCCGTGACTCATAAAACCGTTTCCTTGTGGGTTGATGTCTTGGAGAGATTTTATTATCATTTTCGCATTTACCCTTTTGCCTCAACGAAAATAAAATCTTTGCGCAAAGAGCCGAAAATATATTTATGGGATTGGTCGGAAATAGAGGATGAAGCGGCGCGGTTGGAAAATATGATTGCTTCGCATTTGTTAAAATTAGTTCATTTTTTTCATGATGTTGAAGGCCGTAAAATTGAATTAAATTTTTTGCGCGATCGTGAAGGCAGGGAAGTTGATTTTATAATTTCAGTAAATAAAAAACCATGGATGGCGATTGAAGTAAAATTAAAAGATCAAAAAATTTCAAAAAATTTAAAGTATTTTTCCGAGCGCATTAATATTCCGTTTGTTTATCAGGTTGTAAAAGAAAAAAATATTGATTTTACGCAAAATAATATAAGAATAATAAGCGCTGATAAATTTTTATCTAACTTAATATAATAATGAAAATAATATGCCAAAGAAAAAAAATTTAAAAAAGAAAACAAAGCTTCCCGCAAAATTAGTAAAATATTTAGAAAAAGCGGGAGTAAAACATGAGATTATAGAGCATAAAACCGTATATACGGCTTATGACGCAGCGGCTACTATGAAGAAAAAACTAAATGAAATAGCAAAATCTTTATTTATTAAAGCGGATAAGGATTATTATTTAGTGCTTTTACCGGCTGACCATAATTTAGATTTTAAAAAGCTGGGGAAGTGTCTTACTGTGCAAACCAAAAAACCGATTAAGACCGTAAAGATTCCTGGAGAAAAGATAATGGAGAATTTATTAAAAGTAAAAGCAGGGGCGATGAGCGCTTTTGGAGGACTACATAAATTGCCGGTTATTGTTGATAAAAATTTAGCTAAAGCAAAAAAGGGAGTCTTCGCGTCAGGCAGTCATAATCATTCAGTTGAAATGACAGTTAAGGATTTTATTAAATTGGAAAAAGCGATTATGGGAAATTTTGGCGCTAAGAAAAAAGTAAAAAAGCAGAAGGTGACTAAGCCGAAGAAGAAGGTTACGAAGAAAAGGGCTGTCAAACCCTCCTCCGCTAAAGCTTCGGCGGGCAAGAAGAAGAAGGTAAGTAAGAAAAAATAACGATTCAATTTTCAATTTTCAATTTTCAAACAATTTTCAATTTCTAATTAGTAATTGTTTAGAAATTGAAAATTGAAAATTAATTATTTTATAATGTTAAATGTAAAAGTAAATTCTTTCCAGGGTCCCTTGGGCTTGTTGCTACAGATTATTGAAAAAGAGGAAATGGATATAACGCAGGTGAGCTTAGCTAAGATTGCGAATCAGTATGTTGAATATATTAATAAATCGGAAAGTATTAGTCCGGATGAAATGGCGGATTTTTTAGTGGTAGCGACGCGGTTGCTCCTTATAAAATCAAAAGCTCTTTTGCCATACCTTTGCCCGGAGGAAGAGGAGGAAATTGAAGAGCTGGAACGGCAGCTAAGAATGTACAAAGAATTTTTAGAAGCCATGAAAGGTGTAGAAAAAATGATTGGAAAAAAGAAGTTTATGTTTACGCGTGAGTTTAACAGGAAGGCAATAATGGCTAATATTAATATGTTTTCTCCGCCAAAGAAGTTAAAGGCAAGCGACTTGAAAATGGTTTTTAAAGATTTGCTTGGGCGCGTAAAGCCGCCTGAAAAACTAGAAGAAGAAAAACTAGAACGAAAAATTAATATTGAAGATAAAATAAAAGCAATACAAGAATTAGTATTAAATAAGCTAAAAACAAGTTTTAGCAGAATTGCAAAAGACGCAAAATCAAAAACCGAAGTAATTGTTACTTTTCTGGCAATGCTTGAACTTATTAAACAAAGAGATATTAAGGTTTCGCAGGAGGGGCTGTTTAACAAAATATTAATTAGTAAAAACGAATAACATGGAAATTAAATCAAAAATAGAGTCATTATTATTTATCTCGGCTAAACCCATGACGGTTAGGCAGCTGTCGGATTTAATAAAAAAAGATCAGAAAGAAATTAAGCAGGCCGGAGATGAGTTGGTTGAAGATTATAAAAATAAAAATCAAGGAATTCAAATTATTAAAAACGGTTCTAAGTATCAGATGGTTAGTTCTCCTGAAAATGCTAAGTTAGTGCAGGGTTTTATTAAAGATGAAACAACCGGAGATTTGTCTCGTCCTAGCATGGAAACCTTAACCATAATTGCTTACCGCGGTCCTATTTCTAAAATTGATTTAGATAGAATTAGAGGAGTAAATTGTTCTTTAATTATACGCAATTTATTACTTAGAGGATTAATTGAAGGAAAAGTTGATAACAAAAAGAAAGAAACTTATTATAGCGTAACTTTTAATTTTATAAGATTTTTGGGTATTAATGATATTCATGAACTACCTGATTATGAGAGGTTAAATAAAGATGATACGATTGATCGGATGTTAGCAGGGGAAGAAAAGGAAAATGTTGCATAAATAATAAAGTAAATATCATGCCAAAAAACACAATCGTAAACAAAAATAAAATTAGAAAAGCCGATATTGTTGTCGGTATTCCTTCGCTTAATGAAGCGGATAATATTTCTTTTGTGGTAAGACAAGTTGATAAAGGATTAAAGAAATATTTTAATAATTATAAATCAGTAATTATTAATGTAGATAATGATTCGCCCGACAATACAAAAAAATATTTTTTAAAAACTAAAACCGTTAATCCGAAAATATATATTTCAACTCCTTCCGGAGTCATGGGAAAGGGAAATAATTTTTATAATTTATTTAATAAAGCGATGAAATTTAAAGCAAAAGCCATTTGCGTTGTTGACGCGGATTTAAAAAGCATAACTCCGGAATGGATTTATTCGTTTATAACCCCCATTTTAGAGGGCAAAGACTATATTACTCCGAATTATGCCAGATGCGAGTATGACGGGTCGCTTACAAATCATATTTGCTACCCGATAATATACGGATTGTTTGGAAAAAAAATAAGGCAGCCAATCGGCGGAGACTTTTCTTTTTCGCCAAAATTAGTTAATTATTGGCTTAAACAAAAATGGCATAAAACTACATATTTGTACGGCATTGATATATTTATGACCATGCACGCTTTAATGGGAAATTTTAAAATTGAGCAAACCAATTTAGGAGCAAAAGTTCATAAGCCAAGCGCTCCCAAGCTTGGTCCCATGTTCACCCAAGTGCTTACTACTTTTTTTAAATTTATTAAAGCAAATAAGAAGAAATGGATAAACAAAAAATTAAAAGGCGATACGATAAATTTTGGCAAAGGAAGGCTTGAGGAGTGCCAGACTTTAAGCGTAGATTACAAAGCAATGAAAGCGGCTTCAATTTTTAATTTTATTGCTAATGAGGAAACAATAAAAAGAGCTTTAAATCCGTTGTTATATATGAAGCTCAAAAGAATGTATAGTAAAAAAATTGTAAATATTGACGCTAAAATGTGGAATAAAATACTTTATGATTTTATTTATGCTTATAATACGTCCTATTCCCATACGGATTTAATTGAAGCGTTAAAGTCTTTATACTTTGGGCGTTTTACTACATTTTTTAAATCTACGTTAGAAAAAACAACAATAGAGTGTGAAGATGATATTAATCGCCAAGCGCAAATTTTTTGGAAAAACAGGAAATATTTGTTAAATAAATTCAGGAAATAGAAAATATTTTATTAAATCCTAATGTCAAAATTCTAATGTCAAATCAAGCCCAAATGACTAAATGTTTAAATTATTGATTTGGATTTTGGATTTGATTTGTCATTTGAGCTTTGTCATTTGTCATTTAATTTTTATGAGATTCCCCATGTTCACAATTTTAATCTGTTTTGTTATGTTTTTTGCTATTGGTTTAAGTTTTGTCTTATCAGGCAGCACAATAGCGATTGATGGTATAGAAAACGTCAAAGGGAAAGTATTGGGCATGTCAGAAGAAATAAAAGATATTTCTTTATCCCATCTACCTCGAGTTTTACAAGCCCAAGGAAAGCTTCCAGAGAGTGAAGATAAACCGAAGGAAGAAGAACGACCCGAAGTTATTCCGTTTGATTTACAATCTAATTGCGGTTCGGTAATGGATTTACAAAATAAAGAGATATTGTTTAACAAGGAAGCTGATAAAAAGTGGCCAATCGCCAGTATTACTAAGCTGGTAACCGCTTTAGTCTTTTTAGACAATAATCCCGGTTGGGATGCGATTTATGAAGTAAGACGAGAAGATAGGCGAGAGGGAGGAAAAATTTATTTATATACAGGGGACAAGGTTAGCGTTAAAAATTTATTTTATTTAAGTTTAGTCGGTTCAGCCAATACCGCGACACTAGCCTTAGTGCGTTCAACTGGCATGAATGAAGAGGAGTTCGTGCAAAAAATGAACGAGAAGGTGAGTAATATGGGCTTAGAAAATACATATTTTTCTGATCCGGCTGGTTTAAGTTATAATGTTTCTACGGCGAAAGAAGTTGCTAAATTTGCTCAAGTGGCTTTATCTAACTCCGATATTAGCGCAGCGACATTAACTAAAAAATATGAACTTACTACTTTGGGTGGAAGAAAAAGGATTGTTTATAACACAGACGACTTATTAGATATTTTTCCGCAGAATGGAATTAAAATTATAGGCGGTAAAACCGGTTATACGGAAGCCGCTGGCTACTGCTTTGTAGGAAAATTTGTAGACCACAACGGAATAGAAATGATTTCAGTTGTTTTGGGGAGCGGTAGCAGAAATTCTCGTTTTAGTGAAACAAAAAATTTAGCTGAATGGGCCTATGAGAGTTATGTATGGAATTAGAAAAAATTGTAATTTTGAATTTATTTAGGATTTGGCGCTTTGAATTTATAATTTTGTTATATTATTAAAAATTATGTTTAATATAGATTATGTAGGATTATTTACTAGTTTACCGCCTCAGCTAGCTGTGGTTCTCATCGCTTTAATTCCGATTGCTGAACTTAGGGTATCAATACCGGTTGCTCTGGGGGTTTATGGGATGTCTGTTCCTGAAGCGATTTTTTGGTCGGTATTGGCTGATATATTTATTTCCGCGGTTATTATTTATTCCTTAGGTCCGATTTATAATTTTCTAGCTGGCAGGTTTAAATTTATTGATAAATTTTTTAATTGGTTTTTTGGAAGAACAAGAAGGAGGTTTTTTCGTAAGTATGAAGTGTTTGGTAATTTAGCTTTAATGTTATTTGTGGCTATTCCCTTGCCGATTACCGGCGCCTGGACAGGTTCAGCCGCTTCCTGGCTTTTTGATGTTTCAAAAAAGAAGGCTTTGCTGTATGTTTCTTTAGGTGTTATAATAGCAGCAGGAATAGTAACGCTTTTAAGTTTAGGAGCATTTAAGATATTTTAATTAATAATTTATAATATGGATAATAAAAAAATTGTTATTGCTAATTGGAAAATGAAGTTAAGTTTAGCGGAAACTTCCGACTTAGCAAAAGAAATGAAAAATAAATTCAAGGGATTTGGCGGAGAGGCGGCGATTTGCCCTAATTCGGTTTCTTTAGTAGGGGTAGGAAAAATTTTAAAGGGTGGTCCGGTGAAACTTGGCGCGCAAAACGTATTTTGGGAAGATAAAGGCGCTTATACGGGCGAAATTTCTCCAAGCATGCTCGTTGAAGCGGGGTGCGAGTACGTTATAGTCGGGCATTCTGAAAGGCGAAAATATTTGCTTGAAAATTACTCTATGATTCATAAAGAGTTAAAGGCAGTTTTAAATATAGAGGGGCTAACTCCGATTGTATGTATTGGCGAAGATACGGTTGAGAGAAAAACCGACCGTCGGGATTTTGTTTTAGTAAATCAATTGCAAGAAGCGCTTGGAGGAATAAATTTAATGGGGGATCAGCAGGTTATTATCGCTTATGAGCCTATTTGGGCCATAGGGTCCGGTACCGCCATTGAACCAACTGAGGCGGAATATGCCCATAAAATTATCAAAATAGCCTTAAATGATATGTTCGGTATGAGGGTTGTGAAAAATAATTTTCGCGTTATTTACGGAGGAAGCATATCAAGCAAAAATGTAAAAGAATTTTCTGGCCTAGAGGGCGTTGATGGATTGTTAGTTGGCGGAGCAAGTTTAGACGCAGAAGAGTTTTATAAAATAGCTAAGGCTATACTTAAATAAAATTTTTAATTTTTAATTTTGTAATTTTATAAATAATTTTTAATGACTAAATTTTTAAAAATTATAAAATTAAAGTATTATTTAAAAATTAAAAATTATAAAAATTAAAAATTATTTATGTTAGTACACATTAAAGATTTAGTAAAAGACGCGCAGAATGGCGGTTATGCCATCGGCGCTTTTAATGTTCATAATTTAGAGTCAATTTTAGGCGTCGCTCGAGCCGCTGTGCGCGCTAAATCACCGGCGATTATTCAGGTTTCCGAAGGAACGATTAAATATATGGGCTTAAAGCCGGTGACGCACATCGTATCAACCGTTGCTAAGAATATTGCCGCCAAAGTTCCTATTGCTTTGCATCTGGACCATGGAAAAAGTTTTGATACAGTTTTTGCTTGCATTGACGCGGGATTTACTTCCGTTCATATTGACGCTTCCGAGCTTCCTTTGGATGAAAATATAGCTTTAACTAAAAGGGTTGTTGAAATAGGGCGCGCCAAGAAAGTTTGGGTTCAGGGAGAGGTTGGCGTAATAGTTGGCGGACATGGTCAAAGGGGGAAAGATTTAAAGATTCCTTTGGCTGATTTGGATGAGGTTGTGGAATTTGTTAAGAAAACAAAGGTTAACACAATTGCTGCTGGCGTAGGAACAGCGCATGGAATTTATGCAGAAGAAGATATTAAATTTAATTTACTTAAAAACATTAAACTAAAAACTAAAATTCCATTTGTGTTGCATGGCGCATCGGGCATACCGGATAAAAAAATTAAGAAAGCCATAAAAATAGGGGCAAATATTATTAACGTTGGAACTGATATAAAAGTAGCTTTTTCAAAAACTTTAATTAGCAATTGTATAAAAAATAAAAAAGAAACTGATCCTAGAAATTTACTTAGACCGACGATTAAAGCGGTAGAAGACGTTGTCTTTAATAAGATGAAATTATTCGGCAGCGCCGGCAAGGTTGATATAGGAGAAGTTAAAACTTAAAATAGTCAAAAGTCAAAAAGTCTATAAAGTCTAAAGGAAGGTTGTTTAATTTTAATATATAGCCTTATTTACTTTAAGGACTTTTGACTTTATAACTTTTTACTAAATACATGTATAATATTATTCCTTTAATTTTAATTTTAATAAGTTTAAGCGTTATAATTATTATTTTTGTCAGGAAATTTCCTGTACTTGCTAATTTAGACGTGGAAAGCATTCCGAAAGAAAAAGAAGCGAAATTTAAAGAGCAGATTATTAGCGGTCGCCTTAAAAGAAATATTGTGATGGCGGGATCAAAAACAGTACGATTTATAGAGCCCGCGACACAGGCTGTTGGTAATTTTTTTAAATGGATTTATAGTAAGTTATTTGAATTAAAAGATAAGTATAAAAGTGAAAAGATATTACCGAAAGAAGAGGCCGTTAAAAAAGTTGATGAGCTGATGGCTGAATCCGACGAGTTAATTAAAGATGGCAATTTAGAAGAAGCCGAAAAAAAATTAATTGAAATTATTGATTTAGATAATAAAAATATAGAAGCTTTTCAAACATTGGGTGAACTTTATTTTGAAAGAAAAAATTTTGAAGAAGCGAAGCAGACGCTTGAACATGTCATAAAACTAGAAGAAGGAGATAATGGGGAAATTTATTATGACCTATCTTTAGTTAATAAAGAATCGGAAGATATTGAGGCGGCCATGAAAAATATTAAAGAGGCTTTAAAAATTGAACCGAATAATCCTCGTTATCTTGACACATTATTTGATATAAGTATAATAAATAAAGATAAGATAACGGCTTTAGACGCTTATAAAAAATTAAAAGAAGTTAATCCTGAAAATCAGAAGTTGGATGAAATAAAAGCGCAAATTGATGAATTATAGTTAAAAGTTCATAAAGTTATAAAGTTCATAAAGCAATTAATATTACAATAACTTTATGAATTTTATAACTTTTTGCTTTTAGTTTTGCAGTTTACACTACGAAGTTTTAGCGCAGTAGCGCCGAGATAGCTCAGTGGTACCCCGCATATTGCGGGGCATGGTAAGGAGGGAATATGTTTTATACTTATATATTAAAATCAATTAAAGATAATAGACGTTATATTGGATTTACAGCCAATTTAAATGAACGTTTAGAATATCATAACTCGGGATTAAATCCATCGACTAAAAATAGACGTCCATTAAAGTTGATGTGTTATAAGCTATTTAAAACAAGGATTGAGGCAATGAAATATGAAAAATATTTAAAAAGTTTAAAAGGTGGAAAACAGTTAGATATAGAAATTAAAAATATGATTAATACGCCGTCTTAGCTCAGTTGGTAGAGCACCACCATGGTAAGGTGGGGGTCTCGGGTTCAAGTCCCGAAGACGGCTCATTTTAAGTTTTAATGTAGCTTAGTGGTACCCCGCATATTGCGGGGCATGGTAAGGAAGGGATCCGGGGTTCAAGTCCCCGTCTCGGCTCATATATGCTGTATTAGTTGCAGTGTTTTTTTATATCTAAAAACATGCTAAAATAAAGATATGCTAAGATATAAAACAAGTAAACATTTTTATCGCTTATTAGTTTTTTGGGTAGGGATTATAGCAACATTCGCTTACCGCATAATTGTTATTTTAAACCAATATTCTAAAGCTTGGGTGGAAATTGCTTGGTATATCGGTACTATCGGGTTTATTTGGTATTTTGCCCATCGTTATCGCGTAGAAAACAAAAGGGAGAAATTAATTGTTGAAAAAAAATTAGGTTATAAAATTCACCACAAAAAGAAATTATCTGACGAGGATCGGGCAGCTTTAGTTTATATTTTAAGAGCTTTACGATCAAGCAAGGCAAGATGGAATTATATTGTTATTTTTGTTTTTTCGGTTTTAGCTTTAGTCTACGCGGTTGTTAATGATGTTTTGATGTGGCTAAATTAAACTGTAAACTAGGGCCTTGATAAACTTTGCAAACTATGTTAAATTAATTAAGGATTGCCCTGCTAAAGGGTTTTTATTTTTATAGCCAAAACAACTCTTTACAGCGTCAGCTTGCTTTGATATAATGGTAGCATGGCGACTATTCACAGTGATAACTTAAAAACAATTAAAAAATGGTATCAGGATGGTTTTAGCGCGCGTGAAATAGGAGATAAATTAAATGCGCCCATAGATGCTGTTTATTATTTTTTTCGCAGGCACGATATACCTCGCCGTAATTCACGAGAAAACAGCGCGATTCAATTCCAAAGAAAAAAACCGTCTTTTAAATTAAAAGATAGCCTTTCGTTAAAAGAAAAAGAATTAAAAACAGCAGGCGTTATGCTTTATTGGGGTGAAGGGTCAAAATGGATGGGAGAAAAAATTATAGATTTTGCTAATAGTGATGTGGACATGATAAAGGTGTTTGTTGCTTTTTTGAGGAGAGTGTGTGGAGTTGAAGAGAAAAAGTTAAGGGTATATTTATATTGTTATGCCAACCAAAATCCAAAAAAATTAATAAAATTTTGGTCAGAAATAACAAAAATTCCTAAAAATCAATTTAGCAAGCCGTATGTTAGAGAAAGTTTTAATCATGATAAAAAAGGCAAAATGAAGTATGGCCTTATACATATAAGATATTCTGATAAAAAATTATTGTTGCTTATGAGAGAGTGGATTAATGATTTTTCTAATTATTATAAATAATATGGGTCGGTTGCAGAGCGGTCTAATGCACTTGACTGTAAATCAAGCGTCTCCGGACTTCGCAGGTTCGAATCCTGCCCGGCCCACCTTTCGACTCGCTTTGCTCGCTCAGGGCAAGCCAGTCAGTGAAAACTCGCATTAATTGCGGGTTTTTTGTATACTAAAAGCATGCCAGAATTACCAGAAGTTGAAACAATTAAAAATGATTTAAAGAGAGCAATTTTAAATAAAAGGATTGTTGATGTTGAGGTGCGCAAGAAAAATTTAATAAAAAGTGATTTTAAGGAATTTGTTAAAATTTTGCGAGGCAATACTTTTAAGAATATTTCAAGAATAGGTAAATTGATTATTTTTCATTTAAGAAATAATAAATATTTACTTATTCATCTTAAGATGACAGGGCAGTTGATTTATAAACCTCACCTCAATCCTCTCCTTAGTAAGGAGAGGAAGAAAAGGGTGATTGCAGGCGGGCATGAAATTCTGGGAATGGACGACAAACTACCCAATAAGTATTCACACGTGATAATCAATTTTTCTGACAAGTCTACTTTATACTTTAATGATATGCGTCAGTTCGGGTATTTAAAAATTGTAGATGAAAATGAGCTGAAGGCAGTTAAAAGTAGATTTGGCATTGAACCATTAACGAAAAATTATACTTTAAATAATTTTAGAAAGATATTTAATGACAGGAAAGTAAACGTAAAAAATTTATTATTAAATCAAAAATTAATAGCAGGAATTGGTAATATTTACGCTGATGAAATTTTATTTAAAGTGGGAATTAGACCAACTAGGATAGCAGGGCAGTTAAAAGAAGATGAAATAAAGAAAATGTTTAAAGCGATTGAAGTAATTTTAAAAGAAGCTATTAAATATCGCGGAACAACTTTTTCGGATTATGTTGATTCTCGCGGTAAAAAGGGTAATTTTACTAAATTATTAAAGGTTTATGGAAGAGAAGGAGAGAAGTGTAAAAAATGTAATGGTATTATTAAAAAAATAAAGATTGGTGGACGGGGAACTAGATATTGCTCTAAGTGCCAAGTGTAAAATCCCCCCCCAACCTCCTTGATAAAGGGGGTGTTATTTCTTGACTTTGAACCGTGGAATGGTAAAATTATAGTGTAATAATTAAAATTTCTGGATCCCCGATCGGGGTCGAGGATGACAAATAAATATATGAAAAATTTAGGATCAAAAACAAAGAAAAATTTAGAAGATGCTTTTGCCGGCGAATCAATGGCAAGAAATAAATATACTTATTTTGCGAGCATTGCCAAGAAGGCTGGATATGTGCAAATAGCTAATATTTTTTTAGAAACTGCCGAGAATGAAAAAGAGCATGCCAAGCTTTGGGCAAAGCAATTAGGCTTAATTAGCGATTTACCAGGCGATTTAAAAGCGGCCATAGAGGGGGAGTATTATGAAAATACGGATATGTATCCACGAATGGCTAAAGAAGCTGAGGAGGAGGGACATAAGGATATTGCTGAGCTGTTTAACAAGGTGTCCGAGGTTGAAAAAAATCATGAAATAAGATATCAAAAGTTATTGGATAATTTAGAAAATGGAAAAGTATTTAAGAGAGACGAAGTTAAAAAATGGAAATGTAATAATTGCGGTTATATTCATGAAGGCGAAGAAGCTCCGGAAAAATGCCCGGCCTGTGAGCATCCACAAGCTCATTTTGAGATTTTTTGTGAACCTTATTAACCCTATTAAATAAAAAATTATTATCTAACAGGGTAAATAAAAATATATGGCAGAATTAAATCAAGTTTATAAATGCACTGTTTGTGGTAATATTGTAGAGGTTGTACATGACGGAGAAGGGGAGCTTGTTTGTTGCGGTCGGCCAATGGAATTAAAAATCGAGAACACTGAAGACGCGGCAGAGGAGAAGCACGTTCCGGTTATTGAAAAAACCGCCAAAGGCATTTTAATTAAAGTGGGGTCAGTACCGCATCCAATGGAAAAAGCCCATTATATTGAATGGATTGAAATTTTAGTTGACGGAAAATCGTATAAAGAGTTTTTAAAGCCGGGAGGTGAGTCGCAAACTGAGTTTTGCGTTGAAGATGATAGTATAACGGCAAGAGCATATTGTAATCTGCATGGACTCTGGAAGAGTAAATAATTTATATAAAAAGGAGGTAAATGTGAAAAAGTGTAAAAAAGTTCTTTTGTTAAAGATTTTTTTGTTTTTGTTTTTTATTTCCGCCCCGCTTGGCTTCTATCCTGTTTTTGATGTTCTTATGTCCGACGGACATGAAATACTCAGAATATCCAATGAATGGGGATGGAAGTTTACGGGCTCAGCTTATTATATAGCTAATTTTATGGGTGTAATAGCGTTATTACCCATGATGAGAATTCAATATTTTTAACAATATTAAACTGTTGCGAGCGATTGTTCGCAACTTTTTTATTGCAAATATTGACTTTTTGGGCGTTTTGTAATATTATAAATATGAAATTAATTATTAATTAAATGCGGTTAAATCGCATTTTTTATATTATGTCACAAGACAACATGATAAAGATGGAGTGCACTGAGTGCAAAAGAATAAATTATTATTCTCGTAAAAATAAGAAAACTCTTAAAGACAGGTTGGAGCTAAAAAAGTTCTGTAAGTTTTGCGGAAAGCATATTCCCCATAAAGAAACTAAATAAACTTAAATTTATGCCTAAGCTGACAAAAATCAGTCAAATATTTGTTTTGGCGGTTTTTGTTTTATTACTTACTTCAGGTTGCAGTTTAATAGAAGTGGTTGATAAATTTAAAGTTCAAGGTGAAGAGTCATGGGGCAAATATACCGAAATAACAAAAGAAGCTGAAAAAGATGTAGTCGGCTTTATGAAAGAGGGCAATGAAGTAAGTGAAAATGATTTTATTCAGGAAAAAATTGATATTACAAATGATTGGCTTGAAGAACAAGATTTAAATACTCCTAAAGGTGTCGCTGATCAACTAGATACCGAATGGATGCCGTTAATTAAAGAAAAGGCGAGAGAAGCTATAGATTCAGTTGAGGTTTTGTTAAGTAAGTTGATTAAAAAATTTAATATAGGAGAGAATAATTAGATATATTGACATGGTAAAAGCGGGCTTGCCTTGTTTATTACAAATATAATATTTTAAAACAAAAAACGTCTATTGGCGGGCTTGCCCGCCGAAGTCCCGAAGCTTCGGGACGTAGGCGGGATTAGTATAGTGGTAGTACAGGGGTTTCCAAAACCTCTGGCGGGGGTTCGATTCCCTCATCCCGTGCTTAGATTATTCTGTGTAAATAGACCCGCACACCTGCGGGAAGCCGAAAAGAGTCCCGAATGCTCGGGACTCTTTTTGTGTTTTGTATAATTTTTTTTATTTTATAACTACTTTCTTATCTTTTATAATAAATTGTCCCTTTAAATTCAGAAGCATCTCTCTTTTTTCTTCAGCGCCGCCTTCTTTTAAAATATATTTAGCATAACTTTTTATGTCGGTTTTGTTTATGTTTATTTCCTTTTTACTAATTAACTTCTCTCCGAACATAACTTGCGATAATTTATTATACTTCTCAACTTCCTTTTTAAGTTTTCCGATTGCTCTGGTTTTATTAAAATTAATTTTATCTATTAATAATATGAATTGACTTATCAATTCTTCTTCTCTCATATGCGTTTTTCTGCATTCCGCTTCTTTTTTGGTTGCACAGTGATAATACACATATCGTTTCTGTCCGCCTGATAAATTTCTTTTAATTTTTTCATATCCAGATATTGTTGATCCGCAATAACCGCATTTTATTATTCTTGTAAATTGGAATTCTTTTAAGCCCCATTGCTTAGGCGCCGATATTAGATTGCCCCTAGTCCGCTCAAATAATTCTTTCGTAATTAACGGCTCATGCGTTCCCTGACACCAGTTGCCTGATTTTTTGGGAAATTCAAATTCGCCATAATAGAATGTACTTTCCAGTATTCTATAAATTCCGCCTAGTGTAACATGTTTGCCGGTTCTTGTTTTAAAATCTAGATCTTCTTTGAGCCAGCGGAATATTTCCCGTCCAGTCCAGAATTCATTAGCTACTTTACTAAATATTTCTTTGATAATTGGAGATCGTTCTTCATCAACTAATATTCTACTTTTACCTCTCACACTATTCATCTCATTATAATATCCAAGCGGGCAATGTCCCGGTCTAATACCTAAATCGCATTTTGCTTTTAGGCCTCTTTTTACATTAATACCTTTATTGTCGTTTTCTAATTTTGCCTGACTACACAAAATCATCAACATAAATTTATCTAAAGGCTTTTCTTATTTTATACATAACACAAATACTAGAAATATTATATTGGGAGAATTTTTTGCTACGGTTGCCTTAGTCGGAGTCGGTAGCGTGGCATTACAAAAATATTTACTGCAATCATTTCTTCAGGAAGAAAATTGGGGCATTGTTTATTCCGTTTCGGCAATAGCCGGTATTTTTATTCCTTTTTTAGCAATACGGCTTTCTAAGAAATTTTCAAATCAGAAAAACTATCTTATTATAGTTTTTATCAGCCACGCGATATTGTTTTTGTCAGCAAGCGTTATTCTAAGTCCGTTGTTTGCTGTTTTGTTCATCTTTTTGCATAACAGCTTTGAAGACGCTTTTAATCCGGTTAACTCTTCATTTTTTCATAAAGAAATTCCTTCAAAAATACGCGCTACCCTTAGTTCTCTGCAGGCTACGTCATTAGGTCTCTCGGCTTTTATCGGCGCTATAGCCGGAGGATTTTTAACTAATAATTATGGCGGGCAAATCGCCATAAGTGTTTTAGCGCTCTTATTTATTCCGGCGATAGCATTTTACATTAAAATAAAAACACCTACCTCATAATTCAAGAATAGGTGTTTATTTGTTGCTAAAATAATCAATTAGCAATGCTTTAGTTATTTTTTGATAAAATGTACAAGTGTTTTTCCATGATTGGCTGGCTGTATCAGCCAACATGCATTGACCGCCGCATACTCCTTCAATGATGCAATTAGCACAGAGCTGATTTTTATTAGGCATGCGGTTTTTGCAAACCGCTTTAAACTCTTTTGACGATAGGTGTTTTTTAAGTGAAGTGTATTTATGCGTACTCGTATTTTCATATCCGCACAATTTAAAATTTCCCTCAGAAGAGATACACACACTTTCGCCCACTACGTTACCGCAAAAAGATTTAATGCTACTTCCGCCGTTAACAATGTTTAGAAAAGGAATTAACCAGTACCCAAAGATGCTTAATCCAGCATCTTTTATTTTTTTATTGTCCGCCCCTCTTTTAAATCATCCTATTCCCCGTAAGCTTGCTTCGGGGTCTCCGTAAGGAAGAGTTTGAGAAACCCTTGGTGTTTCAAAATAAAAATAATTCCTTACTATACCTCGTCAGCTTGCTACGAGGTAGTTGATTTAAGGAAAAGAAAGTTTTTATTTTTTCGTTTTCCTTTTTAAAGACCGCAAAAACATTTTATTCGCCCCGCTAAATTCGCAATCGAATTTTTTCAAAGCAAAGTTTTATTTCAGACTCGAATATTTTTCGTATCCCGACGCTTCGGGATGCGCCGCCGTTTTCATCGCGCTTGCTTTGTCGTCCGTAGTTTTAACGAAGGATGAACCCTCCCACCCATTCGCGCGATGTTAAAAGAACTCCCTTTAGATTTTGACTTTTAAGGCCAAAACTGGTAAATTAAAGATAGGTTAAGCTTTTGACCTGTTTTTATTTTTAGATAAAATTTAATATTATGCCATCAATAACAAATAAAAAAGAAAATAATTTTGTAAAATATGTAAATAATGATTTAACGTTTATTACTAACGAGGACGGTAAAAGCTTAAAAGATAGGTTTGATTCTCTAATAAAAGATTCACGTTTTTTTGATGTTTTGGTTGGTTATTTTTATACAAGCGGTTTTTACGCAGTTTATCCCAGCTTGGAAAAAACAGATAAAATTAGAATTTTAATTGGCATAAGCACTAACCGCCAAACCTATGATTTACTTCAGAAAGTTCAATCTCATAAAGAAGTAGGAGATCGGATAAGTGAAAGTGTAAAAAAAGAATTGGAAGATAGTGAAAATAACATAAAAGTAGAGGAAGGGGTTTATAAATTTCTTGAATGGTTGAAAAGCGGGAAATTAGAAATAAAAGCATATCCAGAGGAAAAAATACATTCAAAGCTTTATATCATGACTTTTGAAAAAGATGATCGTGATATCGGCAGGGTTATTACAGGATCAAGTAATTTTACCCAAAGCGGGCTAGTAGATAATTTAGAATTTAATGTTGAGCTTAAAAATTCCTCTGATTATAAATTTGCTAAAGAAAAATTTGAGGAATTGTGGGAAAAAGGAGTTGATGTTAGTGAAAAATATATAGAAACAATAACAGAAGATACGTGGCTTAAAGAAGATATAACACCGTATGAATTATATCTCAAGTTTCTTTATGAATATTTTAAAGAAGAAATAAACGAAGAGGATATTTTAGAGCATAGCTACAGACCTGATAATTTTAAAGAGTTGAAATATCAAGATCACGCGGTTATAAATGCAAAAAAAATCGTAGAAGAGTATGGCGGCGTATTTCTCTCTGATGTTGTTGGTTTAGGAAAAACATATATGGGAACTATGCTTTGCCAAGAGTTAAAAGGAAGAATTTTAGTGTTGGCGCCTCCTCACCTTATTGATGAAAATAATGAAGGCAGCTGGGAAAATTCTTTTAAAAATTTCGGATTCCGCGCCAAAGATTATAAATGTGAATCTATCGGAGTATTAGACAAAATAATAAAAAAAGAACTCCATAAAAAATTTGATATTGTTCTTATTGATGAAGCGCATCGTTTTAGAACGGAAGAAACTGAAACATACGCCAAATTAGCTCAAATTTGTCGAGGCAAGAAAGTAATTCTTGTTACCGCAACTCCATATAATAATTCTCCAAAAGATTTACTCTCTCAAATTAAACTTTTTCAAAAAGCAAGACAAAGCACAATACCAAACCTATTAAATATAGAAGGGTTTTTTAAGAAATTAGAAAAAAATCTAAAAGGTCTTGATAGAAGAAAAGATAAGACAGAATTTATTAAAAAAACAAAAGAAAACTCCAAACTGATTCGTGAAAAATTATTAAAATATTTAATGGTTAGAAGAACGAGAAAAGAAATTCAAAAGTATTATGGAGATGACTTGAAAAAACAAAAAATGAGCTTTCCTGAAATTGCAGACCCAAAACCAATTTTTTATGAATTTAATAAAAAAGAAGATGAAATATTCTTTAAAACTATAAAAATAATAACAAAAGATTTCAAGTATTCTCGTTATACCCCTATGCTATATCATAAGGGAGATTTGGGTTCTGATGAAACACGGCAAAAAAATATGCGTAAATTCATGAAAATGCTTTTGATTAAACGATTAGAGAGTAGTTTCTTTGCTTTTACGCAGTCAATAGACCGCTTTATAGTATCTTATGAAAAATTTATAGATGAATATAATACGGGCAGTGTATATGTAAGTAAAAAACATATACGAAAAATATTTGATTATTTGGATAGTGGTAATTTAAACGCAGTAGATCAATTAATTTCTGAAAGGAAGGCAGAAAAATTTTCTAGTGATGAGTTTAGTAATAGTTTTTTAAATGATTTAAATAAAGATCTCACCACTTTGAAGAAAATAAAAGAAATATGGAAAGATATTGATAGAGATCCTAAAATTATTGCTTTTAAAGAAAAATTGGCAAAAGAAGCTCCAATCAAAGAAGGAAAATCTATTATTTTTACAGAATCAACAGAAACTGCAAATTATTTTATAAAAAACCTACAAGATGTTTTTCCAAATCAAATTATTTATTTTTCCGGAGGCAGTTCACAGGCGGAGCGAGAAATTGTAATGGAAAATTTTGATGCAAATACAAAAAATATTAAAAATGATTTTAAGCTACTTATTACAACTGATGTTTTAGCAGAAGGAGCAAACTTACACCAAGCAAATGTTGTAATAAATTATGATATCCCATGGAATCCAACTCGCATAATGCAGAGAGTCGGTCGTATAAATAGGGTTGATACAAAACATGACGAAATTTATACTTACACTTTTTTCCCGACTGATCAATCAAACGAACAAATTAAATTAACAGAATTAGCAGAAGCTAAAATCCAAGCATTTATTGAATTGTTAGGAACTGATGCAAAATTATTAACAGAGGGAGAGATTCCTGAGGACCAGGGTTTATTTAGTAAAATACTGTCAAAAGAAATGATTGAAGGTGAAGAAAACGAGGAAGAGAGTGAATTGAAATATTTACAAGAAATTAGAAAAATAAGAGACAAAAATCCAGATTTGTTTGAAAAAATAAAAAAGTTACCTAAAAAAGCGCGCACCGCACGAAAATCGCAAGAAAGTAAATCAGAATTACTAACTTATTTTAGAAAAGGAAAATTACAGAAATTTTTTATAGTTAATACTGGAATATCTTCTGTTTCTACGGAAATCGATTTCATGGAAGCGGCAAAACAATTTATAGCAAAGCCAAGTGAAAAACAATCCAAATTAGATAGGTCATTTTATAAATTAGATCGGAAGAGCACACGTCTGAACTCCAGTCACACTGATATATCTCGTATGCCGTCTTC
>CAJVWV010000004.1 GCA_913009695.1 uncultured bacterium | reverse complement strand
TTATATATTTTTTATTATTTTATTTTTTTTTTTATTTTTTGTTTTTGATTGTTTTTTTTTTTTTTTCAAGCAGAAGACGGCATACGAGATATATCAGTGTGACTGGAGTTCAGACGTGTGCTCTTCCGATCTGGATTTTTTCCATCAGTAATAACAATATCATTTTTATCTAGCTTCCTTTTTTCACCGTCTAAAGTTTCTATTACTTCTTTATTTTTCGCTCGTCTAACTACAATTTTATCTCCCAATAGTTTAGCATCAAAAGCATGCAAAGGCTGACCCAGTTCTAATAATACATAGTTTGTTATATCAACGATATTGCTAATCGGCCTCACGCCAACAGCAATTAATCTTTCCTGCATCCATTTTGGCGAATCTTCTATTGCGATGCCATCCATGGCAATCGCCATATATCTCGGACATAAATCATAATCCTCAATTTTTCCTTTTAATTTAATTTCTCCCCCTTTATTAAAGGGGGTTAGGGGGGATTTATTTGTGTTATGTTCCTTAAATTTAACACCCAAAAACGCGCTAATCTCACGAGCTAAACCGTAATGACTCCAAAGGTCAGGGCGATGTGTAATTGATTTATTATCTACTTCGTAAACCGTATCTTTAACGCCTAAATAATCGGCAAAATTCTGTCCTACCTTAGCTTTTTTATCCAATATTATAATTCCGCTATGATCATCACCTAAACCGAGCTCATCCGCAGCACACATCATGCCAAAAGATTTCTCTCCGCGAACCTCAGCTTCCTTAATTTCTAAACCATTAGGTAAAATAGCACCGACTAAAGCAACCGGCACTAACTGACCAACCTCGATGTTAGAAGCCCCACAGACAATATCTAATATTTCGTTTCTAACATCAACTTTAGCTAACTGTAATCTATCCGCATTAGGATGTTTATTTATTTCTAAAATTTTTCCAACAGCCACGTTTTTAAATTTCTCCGCTTGATTTATGACATCATCAATTTCAACCGTATGAGTCGTTAAAAGCAAACCTAAATCATCCGGAGAAACCTTCCTCGGAATATCAACGTAATCTTTTAACCAATTTAGTGATATATACATATTTAACTATTATAAATTGTTCCTTTTTTAAAATTATTAATTACTAGCTCAGTTCCTTCAAATAAATTATCAGGCAAATTATCTAGACTCACCCATTTCCACTCTTTACATTTATCAGGCTCCATAACTTTCGGCTCCCCACCCTTATATGTTCCTTTAACGCCTATATTTAAATAATGTTTTCCGTCTGTTTTTATGTATCTCATCTCATCCGCCACTGAAATTAATTCAAATTCATCTACTTCTAAACCAACTTCTTCTTTTACTTCTCTTTTGGCTGTTTCAAATATCCTTTCGCCAAAATCCTGATGTCCTCCCGGAAAGCTCCATTCTCCTGCTCCATGGGAATTCTGCCTTAAACCCAAAAGCATTTCTCCTTTTTCATTTTGAATCATTACTCCAATGCCCACCCTGGGATATTTTTTATTATCTTCACTCATAATCTAAATTTCATTAGGGATATCAATAAATTCAACTTTAACGCCAAACTTTTTAGCAACTAATTCTCCCAAGTTTTGAATGCCCATTTTTTCAGTATTATAATGTCCTGCATTAATAAAATTAATTTTATCCTCCTCAACCGCTGTTACTACGCTCTCACATATCTCTCCACAAAGATAAGTATCTGCTCCCAGCTCTTGGGCTACCACATATTCGCGGGAAGCACCGCCGGAAATAATCCCTATTCTTTTAATAATCCTTGGTCCCGCAGGTATTATGTATGAATTAATTTCCAATTTCTTATTTACTAAATCTACAAAATCATTAAATTTCATCGGTTCCGCTAAATTGCCCACAAAGCCCACATAAAAAGGCTCTATATTTTTAATACTCAATAACTTGCATAAACCGGCATTATTGCCAATTACCGGATGCGCGTCAAGCGGCAAATGAAATCCGACAAGATTAATATTGTTCTCTAAAAGTAATTTTATCCTATTTTTAACAACTCCCTTTAATTGAAAATGGGAAGGTAAATTTTTATCAAAAATACCATGATGTACCATTATCATTTTTGCTTTTTTCTTTATAGCGGTTTCAATTAATTCCTGCGACAAACTTACGCCGGTAATAATTTTGTTTATTTTTGGCACGCCTTCAACCTGAAGGCCATTTGTGCAATAATCTTCAAAGTCTTTAACTTTCAAATAATCTTCTAAATATTTAATTATTTCTTTTACTTCAATTTGCATAATGTATTTTAAAATTGTTTGAGGAATCTTAAATCCCCGCTATTAAATAATCTAATATCATCAATCCCATATTTCATCATTGCCAATCTATTTACTCCCATGCCAAAAGCAAAACCACTATATTTTTTAGGATCTATCCCTCCGGCCTTTAATACGTTAGGATGCACTAAGCCGGCGCCAAGCATCTCTAGCCATCCGCCATTTTTACAGCTCGGACATCCTTTACCCGTACAAATCGTACAATTAACATCAATTTCAAAACCCGGTTCAACGAACGGAAAATAACCAGGCCTTAACCTCAATTTTACTTCCTGTTTCAGGATGCCAGAAAGCATCTCCTTTAAAACGGACGTTAAATTAGCGATGGAAATATTTTCGTCTATCATTAAACCTTCAAGCTGATAAAAAGTATGATCATGATTAGCGTCTATATCCTCGGATCTAAAAACTCTTCCCGGCACAACAAGCTTTAAAGGCGCGCCGTATTTTTGCATAGCCCTAATCTGCACTGGAGAAGTATGAGTCCTCATCACTAAATCAAGTTTTTTTTGCTTGCCCTCCGAAGCTTTAGCGTAGGACGGGTCTATATAAAAAGTATCCTGCATATCACGCGCAGGATGATGTGCGGGTATATTTAGAGCTTCAAAGTTATAATAATCCGATTCAAGTTCCGGACCGTCCAAAATAATAAATCCCATTGAAGTAAATAAATCTTCCAGTTCATTTTGCACTTGAGTTATCGGATGAATATGTCCTTTTTTTATTTTCTTTCCCGGCAATGTAACATCAACAAAATATTCCCTGCCAACGCTTCCCTCAATAATCTCTTTTGTCTTTTTAAATACGTCCCGTAATTCTACTTTAATCTCGTTAGCGAATTTTCCTAAAGTTTTCTTTTCTTCAACGCTTAAACCGGAAATTCCTTTTAAAATTTTCGTTAATTTTCCCTTTCGTCCCAAATATTTTACTTCAAGATTACGAAAAGCATCCGGATTTTTAACTTTCTCCAGATTATCAAGTATTTCCTTTTTTAATTTTTCTAATTTTTCTTTCATAAATTAAACTTGTTCTTCAAGCTCATTATTTATTGGTTCAATATTGTCGTGGTTCACTTGGTAAGGCTTATTATAACTAATAAGAAAAAATTCTAATACCGATAAGCCGACTACTAAAAAAAATAAATTAAGCCAGCTAAATAAATCCTGCGACAAAAGCAACAATGTAGCTACAACAAAAAATGAAAATAAAAATGATTGTCGAAAAGCGTCTCTAACCGATCTAAAGGCTAATTCATGCTTTAAACCGATAAATCTTACAATAAAACCAACGATTGCCGAAGATCCAACAATGGACAAAAACAAAGATAAATAAAATAAAATAAAGCCGAGCCAATTAGTTACTTCCGGATTAACAGTCCATAGGACAAAAACAAAAGCAACCCAGCAAAGCAAAGTTGTTACAAACATTATAACTAAATATGTTCTTAGTGTCATTTTACGCGTATCTTATTACTCGTTACATAATTTACTTTACCATTTTAATATAGATTTTTCAAGAGAAAAAAATAATTCGCATGTTCGTAATTTTGTAGAATTTGCATACTAATTCGTAGCTTCGCATTATGCCTTCCTAAACTCACAAATATCAAAAAAATCACAAAACTTACATAACTGAGACGGTTTTGGAGGAAATTCACCTTTTTTTATCTCTTCAATATTGTTTATAATTTTCTCCCTGACTTTTTCCAGCTCTTCATCAGTGCCAAGAAATTCTACTTCAGTATTGTTGTTTAAATAATAAAAAGCGACTGAACCGACGTCTTCCTTAAATAAATCCTTAACCGCCATCTGATAGATTAAAAGCTGCTCTTTTTCATCAAAACTTAATTTTTCTTTTGGCTTACCTGTTTTATAATCTACAATTTTTAATTTTCTTGCCCCGCCTGGGCGGTGGCCGTCCACCATATCAATCCTATCAATAAACCCTCTAACAGTATATACGTCGCCGTTACTGGGCAATTTAATATTAAATCCTTTCTCGGTCATAACTACTTTTGGCCAATTATCTTTATATTTTTCATAAAAACCTTTTAATATCTCTTTGCCATTTTTTTTGTATTCTTCTTTTTGTTTTTTAGATTCATACCAATCATCAATCCAGCTTTGTTCATAAATTTCTAAAATTTCATCCAAACTAATATTTACTTGACCAGTTTTTGTTTTAGCTCCCCTCTCCCGCGACGAAGGAGTGGGGGAGGGGCTGGGGGTGGGGGCGGTTTCCCCGAATAAGTCCCCTTGCTTCAGGTTCTTTTTTTCATTTATTAATTCAAATAATTTTTGCAAAGTAGAGTGCATTGTTTTTCCGAATGAAAAAATTGCTTTGCCTCGCATTGGAATACGTAAAATATGCGCGAACCTATATTGATAAGGACAGTTTGAAAACGTAGCTAGTTGCGTATAAGAAAAATATGAAGGTGCTTTGTATCCTATTTGTTTGAACCCTGAATCAAGTTTTTTTGTTTTACTAAACTCTTCTTCTAAATCTTTCTTTGTACTTTTTTTAGATTCCTTGATTTTAATTAATCCGCACTCCTCTAAAAATCTTGAAGGTTTCTTCTTTCTTGCGAGTCCATAATCGGGCGCCCAAGAAAAATATAAACCCTGCTTGGCGCGCGTCATAGCAACGTAAAATAATCTTCGCTCTTCTTCAATATGAATATCTCCCTCCGGCAAAATTTCCTTAATTAACGCGTCCGGAATTAAAATTGGATCCTTTCTTTTAATCGTCGGGAACCGTTTATCAACCATATTAACGATAAATACATATTTAAACTCAAGCCCCTTGGCGCCATGAGCGGTCATTAGCTTAATAGTATCAGGGCCTAATTCCATGTCGGGCATTAACGCGCCTTGCTCCCCCGAATTAATTTCCATTCTTAATTCCTCTAAAAATAATTTTACGCTTTTTTCATCCGAACCGGCTTCAAAAGTTTTTATGCGTTTCATAAACTGGTTTAAATAACTGGCTAGCTCTCTGCTCTTTTGTTCATCCTGCGAAGTTATATGTTTTAAGTAGCCACTATCATTCAAAAACGCTAAAATAATTTCGCTAACACTATTGTCTCGCACCAAAGAAGTATGCTTTTCTATTAAGCTTAAAACTTTTTCAATTTTTTTCTGTAAATCTACGCCCAAATTAAGGCAAGCCGCGCTTTTTAAAACTTCAAAAAGCGACCATGTTTTTTTGTATGCCCAATAATTAAAATTTACTAATTCCTGATAAGAAAAATCAAAAATCGGCAGGTTTAATACGCGATACATGGATTTACTTTCATGGTAATTGTCCAATAAATTCAAGTAAGCAATAATATCCATAATAACCGGCTTTGTGTAAAGACCGCGCGAAGCTAAAAACTGATAAGGTAGATCAGCCACCTCAAGAGCATTAGAAAACTCTTTCGCGCTTTCGTTCGCGCGCACCAATATAGCAAAATCTCCCCAGTTTGATTTTTTGTCTTTGATTTTAATGTCAGCAATCTTTTCAACGACTTGTCTAACTTCATCGTTTAAATCTTCGCCTTGAATAACCTCTATTTCACCTTTGCCCTTTTCCTGTGCTTCTAATTTTTTATTTAACTTCTGTTCTGACTTTCGACTTTCGACTTTCGACTTTCGACTAAGTTGGTATTCCAATCGATTAGGATTATTTAATTTAACGAATTCATAAGACAAATCTAGAATATCCTGCGTGTTACGATAGTTTTTAACTAAAGCTATTTGTTCAGCTTTTTTATAATCTTTTTTAAATTGTAAAATATTACTCATGGATGCTCCCCTGAACCTATAAATTGAATTATGAACGACAACTCCATTAGCGACAAAATTATGAGTGCGGTCAATTTCTAAATCATAAACAGTTATTTTTTTCTCCTGCTTTTTTCTATCTATAATTTGGTCATAAATAATACCCTGTTTTGTCACAACCGGCAAAAACATCCCCGGCAAAACATTGCTTGCCGGCACTATTAATGCTTTTTTGTGGGCAATGTTTGTTTTGCCGACTTTAATTCTATTTTCAATAATCCCACCTGTACTTTTCTGAATTTTACGCGCAAATATTCCTAAATAACTTAAATCAGCGTTAGATATTCTTAATCGCTTTCCCTTTTTAGCTTTAACTAAATTAAATCCCATCTCATCTATCTTTTTAAGTGTTGGCTTATGGCTGGTTTCAACGGTTAACTGATGCATAACCTTAGGGCTTTGCAAAAAAATACTTTTAGCGCCTTTAGAGCGATAATTTCTATAGCACATTTCCAGTATAATTTTAATCCTTACTTTACCGCCTCTATTAACGGCATCTAAACAAACTTGATGCGCTTCTAAATCAATCTTTAAATCATTGGCCAATTTAATCACGTTACTTTCAACATCTAAATCTTTATATAATTTTTCGCTCCATTCTTTTTTATCCATCACGCCCCCTCTTTCCTGAAAACAAACCGTTGGAACGCCATATTTAAGGGAAAGTAATGTCTCATTATATTTTGCTTCTTCTTCAGAGTTAAATGCTTTAATGGCAATAATTTTATCCGCGGATCTTTCTAATTTTAATCTAACCGCCAAATCATTTGTTATGCCCATCCGCCATCCTAATTCTTGCTTATGCATTAAATACACATAATAAAACTTTTTATCTTCTTTTCTTGAGATTGAATGTTCCCACTGGCTGGGAGGCACAAAACAAAACATCTTATGATTATCCGTCACTGTTATTTTATGCCCTTTTTTAGTTTTAAAAGTTAATAATCTTGCTTGTTTTTTATTTCTATTTACATAATTTACCCTACTATAACTTAAATAACCTTTACCCACCGCGGTCGCCACTTCCTCTCCTGCTTTTATATTATCTATCCTCTTCTTTCCATCTTTTGTTAAAATCATGCTATTGCCCGGCAAACATTGATCATCATCTCCCACAACGGTTAAATTATTCTTTTTATTGGTCAGCATTTTAACTAATTCATATTGCGCCCAATTAGTATCTTGAAATTCATCAACCAATATATATTTAAACTGATGTTTGTATTTTTCTAAAATTAAAGGGCGTTCACGGAATAATTTTAAAGTATAATTTATTAAATCTCCGAAGTCCATAGACTCTTCCTCTAAAAGAAGATTTTGATAAATATGGTAGGCATTGGCTACTTCGTTAATTCGCGCCACTTCCTGCGTGGCCATTTCTTTTGTAATTTCTCCGTCTATATCCACGAAAATTATTTTTTTAAGCTTTGTCTTGGTACTGCCTCCTGATAACGCATTATCTAGATTCTGTTTTAGCTCTTCCGCGTATTCTAAATATTGTTTCGGATTAATATCTTCGTCTTTAAGCCGCGAAAAATGTTTAAGCAAAGCATTAATAAATTTAGTCGGATTACCAACCGGCTGGTAATAATCCAGTTCAAACTTATCTAAATTCTTTTTTATTAAAATCCATTGTTCAAATTCGTTTAATAACTTAAATCCGGAAGGAAGACCAATTTCTAAACCATGCGCTTGTAAAATTTTTTCAGCAAAGCTGTGAAAAGTAGAAATCCATAAATCTAAATATCCAATTGGCAGAAGTCTATCAACTCTTTCTTCCATTTCTCCTGCCGCTTTTTCCGTAAAAGTTAGTGCAAGTATCTCATCTGAATTTGCCAAACCCTGCTCAATCATATAGGCGATTTTTTGCGTTATAACGGTCGTTTTACCGGTTCCAGCACCCGCCACAATCAAAAGCGGGCCCTCCCTATGAGTAACGGCTTCAAGCTGCTCTTTATTTAAATTTTCCATTAAATTATTAACCATATTAAATTTTATCTTTTACTAAAAACATAAATCCCTCTTTCCTCGCCGTCCCATTTTTTATCCATCCCCTTAATAACCTTAGCTAAATCAAGCTCGTAAAACTTTTTTCTCATAAAAGTTGGTTCTCCAACAACTATTTTCGGTTTTTTATTAAGTATAATTTCACTGATTAGCATTGCGTGTCCGTTTTTCTTTTTTGGCCAAATAGCCGCTAAATAAGTGACAATCATCATATCATTTCCTTTCTTTAAATTATCAACGATTATTTCAGCGGCATGTTGAACGTCTTTAAATTCTGAATAAAAAATCTTTTTAGCTTTTAATGGTATTTTATACTTTTTTAAAAATTTATTCGTTTTTACGCCGTCTGTTTCATGTGTTCCATAATCTCTTTTTTGATGCCTTCCACCTATTTTAACTTTACCAATAAATAAATGTTTAAACTTTTTAGGCACTATTAAATCCAGCTCTCTTCCTATAATTTCCTGCTCAACTAGTTTTAATCCTCTCCTCAATAAAATCCACTGAATAGCGCAAGGCACACAGCATAATTTTTGCTGTGTTAATGAAATGTATGGTGGCTTTACTTTTATTCTTTTCATAATTCAAAAAATTAACGCAGAATTTGCGGACTGTTTATGAGCGGAGCGAATGGACAGTTTGCGAATTCGTTAGTCCGCTACCGCGAACTGTCCACTTCAGGCTTCATAAAATAACAATTCGTCAATTTTATCCCACTGCTTCTTCGCCAACTTATCCTTCATTATCTTATTATATTCCTCTAATCCGCTTAACAGATCTAATGCTATTTTTTTATCGCATAATGTCCCATTTCTTAATTCCGCGTAATCCCGCGCGCTTGACCATTCCCAATCCTCAGGATATTCCGTTAATTTCGCGCTAACCGGATTAATATGGATATAAAAAAACCAGTTCCAATATTTGCGCTTCAGATTTTGCTTCCTTGGTCTTAAACCTTCCCTGAAATAAATGACCGATTTTATTATATTTTTTATTGCAATAACTTGAATACTTTGTGTGCAAATCGCCGATACATTTTGACAAAGAAACTTCGCTGTTCTGTCTTGCCTCTAAATGAATATGATTCGGCATTAAACAATAACCTAATAAAGCAACATCATATTTCTTTAAACATTTTCTTAATTCTATGAGATAAAAAACATAATCTATCTTGTCTAAAAAAATATTATTTTTATTGTTGCCTCGGTTATAAATATGATAAATTCCATTTTTATGAAAATTTCTATATCGATCTAAACGCATATTTTATTTTAAATTTGCGGACTGTTTGTTTCGCCTCAGCGGAACGGACAGTTTGTAAATTTATGTCTTGAAAATTCACATCCGCAGGTTCGCTTGTCTTAAATTTACGGACTGTTTATGAGCGGAGCGAATGGACAGTTTGCGAATTCGTTCGTCCACTACCGCAAACTGTCCGCTCACTCCCGTTCGCAAACAGTCCGCTTGTGCTTACTTAAACTTTTAATCTTAAATCCAACTTCCTATACGGTCCAATAACCGCCAAATTCAACCCCTCGTTTACAAAAATCTCTTTTGCCACTCTTTGAATATCTTTCGCCTTAACGGCCAAAACTTTTTTAATAAATTCATCGGGCGTTATAGCCTTTCCTCTTAAAATAATATGCCGACCATGCCAGCTAGCTACATTATCCGAGGCTTCCTGAAAAATCGCCATCCTGCCTTTAAATAAATCTTTTACGCGCTGCAGTTCTTTTTCGCTTACTAATTTAGTAGTTACTTTTTTGTATTCATTTAAAATAGTCTTTATTGCTTCTTCTAGTTTTTTAACTGGTACGCCAGCCTGCGTTGATAGATAGCCCGTATCCGTATAAAATTCGGCCTGCGTTCTTACATAATAAGCCATTCCCCTTCTTTCGCGAAGTTCAGTAAATAATCTGGAACTCATGGAGCCGCCCAAAATAATTGATAATATTTTTAATATATATTCGTCTTTATGGTTAACAGGAAACGCCCGCACCCCCAAAGACAAATGCGCCTGATCAGTTTTTTTATAATGAATTTTTATCTTCGGCGTATCTTGTTTTTCTTGAACAGCTTTCTTGTCTTTAAATTTCGCTCCGTCTAATTTTTTAAAATTTTTCTCAACTTGTTTTTTAACTCTTTTCTTTAAATTACCAGCAACGCAAACTATTGTATTGTCTACTCCGTACTGAGATTTTAAATAATCAATAAAATCCTTCCTTTTAAACCGTAAAATATTTTTCTTTGTGCCGATTGTATCCCAGCCCGCCGGCTGATCTCCGTATAGACATTCTTCAAACAGATCTTCAATAAACATCATTGGGTTGTCTCTATACATATTTATCTCCTCAATAATTACGCCTTTTTCTTTTTCTATTTCCTTCATATTAAATCTGGAGTTAAGCAATATATCGCTTACTATGTCTATGGCAGATTCCAGCTTATCACTATCAACTTTTATCCAATATCCCGTATATTCTTTAGCGGTAAAAGCATTAAATTCCGCGCCCATGCTATCCAGCTCCCCTGATATCGCTAATGTATTCGGCCGCTTTTTAGTTCCTTTAAAAAACATATGCTCTAAAAAATGCGAAATACCGTTATTATTTTTATTTTCATACTTAGAGCCGGTTCCAACCATAACTAAAATCGTGGCAGTTTTAGTGCCTTTTATCGGCACGCCAACATAGCGTAAACCGTTTTTTAATTTTTGTATTTTTGGCATATTATTGTTGATTATTAACATTAATAGTTTTAATATTCAGTCCTTTAAGCATTTTTTCCATTTCCATGTCCGGCGCTTCTTCAGAATAATAAATGCTTGCAAATTCCCTTTTCTTCTCCTGCTTGGCCAGTTGCCAATTATTTAAAATATTCTCTCTGCTTATAGCCTTTCTGATTTCTTTTTGCTTAACCAGACCTACAACTTCGCTCGCGTTAACATCCAGCTTTTTCATAATCATGGCAAAATCATAAAAATCCCTGTATCTCACTCTATCATTCATGGCTCTTATTTTCTCAGCCGCTATCTCTCTTATATCCATAACTCTGACTTTGGTTTTAACGCCATAAACATTTTTGTAATTCAATTCAAGCGGCGGCAAAACGACATTCTGCAAAAAATCTATTTCTACCTTAAGCGAATTTTCCTGCACTAATGGACCGGCATATTTAAGCCGCTCAATTTTAACCGTTGCCCCGGAAACATAATCTTTTTTTATTTCCAAAAAATCAAAATCGCTAAAAATATTCTTAACTTCTTCAAGTTCTATTTTATTCGCGTTGCTGGAAAAATCCAAATCTTCGGAAAACCTAAGCTGAGGCAGATAGACATGATGCAACGCTGTTCCACCCTTAAAAATCAATTTGTCTTTCAATACTGAATCAAAAATAATTTTGGAAACCAATGCCAAAAAATAATCTTTTTCGGCGATAGCTAAAGGATACTTCAGTTTTTTGTTAAGCAAAATCAACTCCTGCCTACTTAATAATTCTATCATCATAATAAATCCGCCATTTGGCGTTAAATATTTTTGATTCTTTGGTAAACTGGGAATACCCCTTACGCATTTTTGAATTGCGCAACAATTCATCGGCGTTTATTCCTATTTGATCCAATAATAACCCCAATTTTCTTTGAATTGAAATTCCGTATTTCAATGCGTATTCCCGCAATTTTATAAAATCAATTTCTTTTTTATGCTCTTTTATTTTTTCATAAACTAAGCTGGCGGAATAAAAACTTCTATCCAAATATAAATAATCCAAAAGCGCTTTTTCTTTTGTTGCCATGTTTATCATTTTCCCATCTTGGCGAATTCGCGTAAATCCAAAGTAATATTTTTTCGCCACCTTTATGAATTTAAAAACATTTCCCTGAAAAATATACTGCTTGCTAAAACGATAATTTATCGCTGCTACATTCTTAGAGTATTGGTCAAACATTTGGTAATAATTTAAAGCGCTGTCAAGCGAAATATATGAATCTTTATTTAACGCTTGAGAAATAATAAATAAAGATATATCACTGATTGACCTTGAAGCTAATCCTTCAACTATTAAATAAAGTCCTCTTTTAACGCGCAAAAACCAGCCGGCGCGAACCAATGTTTGTATTCTGTTGTGGGCGGATGATTTATTGTAATATTTCGTAAATATTCCCATTAAATCGCCTATAACAACTATTCGCCCATACTTTAATATTACTTTTTCTATAATTTGAGCGTCTTTTTCACTTAATATTGTATTTTTCATATATAGTTATAAATCATATATAGTTTATATCTATAAACATTATATACTATTATAAAAAATAAAACAACCTTCTCTGACCAAACAACAGTTTTAATTCCGCTTGTCCAACTTTAAAAAAGTCATATAGTTTAATATGGCTTAGCGGTTATTTTAAAGTATGCCATATTTAAATCCCATCCCGACCATAACTAAAATCGTGGCAGTTTTAGTGCCACTTATTGGTACATTTATATAACGCAACCCGTTTTTTAATTTTTGTATTTTAGACATATTTTACAATTAAATTATAACCCAATAAAAAAATAATTAAACATCCTTTTCTTTAAGCATCAATCCCATAATCAGCCAAAAAAACAAAACTCCAAAATGCAAACTCCACCACCAATGATCAACAAGGAACATAACAATCATGGCCGCCAATAAACAAATACAATAAACATTAAAATTCTTATCCCTCCTAAGATTTTTAATAAGAGAATAGCATGCATAATATAATAAGCTGACAAAGAATAACATGCCAAAAATTCCAATTTCCGCCCAAACTAATAAAAATACATTATGCGCGGGTTGAAAATAAAAACTTGGTTTTGCCATATCCTCTCTTTTATGTACTTCTAAGGTGTAGTTGCCTATGCCGGCGCCAAATAGCCATTTATCTTTAATTATTTCCTTAGCCTCCTTCATAGAGCTTATTCGTTCAACATAAGACTTTTCCTCTAGTCGGGATTCAGCCTTAAAGCGAGTAACTGCTAAATCGCCATACGCGCTAAATATAATAAAAACCAATACCCCGCCTATCAAAACCAATTCTAATAATTTTTTCTGACCCTTAAAATCTTTTCTCCAAAGAAGCAAAATAAAGATAGTTATAAGCCCAGCCGCAAAGCCAAGCCAAGCAGCACGAGAAAAAGAAAAAAATAATCCTGAAACAAAAATTATTAATAAAAAATAATTAAGTATTGTTTTATAAATTTTTGATTTTTGGTCTGACAACTGACTAGATTTTTTAATACTTTGATAAATAAACAAAAGTAAGCCAATGGCCAATATTCCACCCAACATATTAGGATGATCCAATCCGCCGTAAGCGCGAAGCCATCTTTCAGTGACACCATCAGTCGCAATAATTTCAATAACCGAGGTTCCAAGCTCACCCGCCCTATGTATCGCTACTCCCAGCCACTTTGAAGAAAAGCTTGATTGCGTTAAAAACTGCCAAATCCCTAAGCACGCCTGAATAAATATTCCCGCCAGTAAACTTAAATATAATTTCGTTTTATTATAATTCGCGCTGACAATTAGCCAAAATAATCCAACTCCCAATAAAAATATTCCATACTTATAAATAGCCAAAAATTTATCAGCCGCGAAAAATATAGATATAAAAATAGTCAATTCTAATCCTGCAATAATCCACCAATAACTTTCGACTTTCGACTTTCGACTTTCGACTTGTTTTTTTAAACTACTTACTATAAATAACCCTAAAACCGCTAATAGCAATATATCTGTCACATAAAGACTTATAGTTCCATACTCCCAATATCCGCTGTTCAATTCTCCGGCTTTAATAATCCAGCGCGTCTGCCATGGCAATAGAAAAACTAATAAATATAGTCCATATTCAATTATTTTATTAACATTTTTCATAAAAACAATATAACAATGAAGCAATGAAACAATTATTTATTATTATCAGCTATTTTTTATTATCTCCTCCAACTTATTACTAAACCTCTCGTTATATTCCGACCTTCTATCATTAACATGCATCTTCAAAACGTTATTATTTATTACTACTCTTGTATCTTTATTCATTAATTCTTTCATGTTCTTAGGCATTAGCCTAAGTTGTAATTTTTTAAATACGCTCTCTAACCCATTAAACAAATTCAATACATTGAATAATGAAAAACCTTTTTTAAAATAACGCCGTCTTTCTGTTTGCACTAATCGCCAATTTGGAAAATAATTTTTTATCCAGTTATTTTCCCGTATAAAATTTTTATACGTATTGCCTGCATCATAAATAGGAACTAAATTAATTAACCAATACTTAAAATAAATATCATTATTTTTAGGTGTCGGACACCCTATAGGGTGTCCGACACCCCCTTGGCTGTCCAGCATCAACCCGCTTATATCCATCATCTCCTCGCTTACATAAAAATTTAAACAAACCTTATCACGCTCATCACCTTTTTTCGGCCTAAGCCCTAAAGTCTGCGCTACACTAGAACAAAAAAACCTTGTTAACCAAATTTTTTTTGTTTTTGTAATTATAAAAAAATCAATATCGCTTTCGTCTCTTAAATTATGCGCGCCGATTATATTGCTAATCGCAATCATTTTTATCCAAGGAATAAATTTAAATATTTTAGCTACGCGCATCGCCCGTTTAAATTTTCTATAAGTATAAATATATCTTTTTAATCTCGTCTTAATAATTTCGCTTCTACCGCGTAAAAAATAAAAGCCATTCTTGCTTTGCACGGAACTAAGTTCCTTTAACGCCCGCCGCACATCAGACAAACCGCACTTAATACTAATAAACTTCCAAACCTCAAAATCAGTCAACGGAAAGTCAAACATATCAAAATAGGCAACCGTACGCACGATTGCCCTTTGCAGTTCGATATTTTTATTTTCTGTTTTAAAACTCATATTTAATTTTTAAATTTTGTAATTTTTAATTTTTAAATAATTTTTAATATCCAAATATTTAAATATTAAAAATTAGAGTATTATTTAAAAATTAAAAAATTAAAAAATTAATCTGTTTTAGGTTTATCCAAAACCATAGGTTCTACTTTTGATTTACTGTCCGTAATGCGCGCCACATCTTTATCAATTTTTTTAAACTCTTTGTAGGCATGATTATAATGGTTTACTGTCGTTGACATGCTCACGCCCAGCTTTTTCATAAAATCCTCATAGCTATTAATATGCTTATCTAATTTCTGCACGTTAGCCATTATTTCTTTCGCGCTATCTTCAATCTGCATAGCGCGTAACCCTTGCAAGACAGTTTGCAAATAGGCCAGGAAAGAGGTCGGCGAAACAATTATAACTTTTCTGTCTCTAAAAGCATATTCAATTAAATCTCTTGTATTAACGTGAACCGCGCCGACTTTATTTACGAGTAAATCATAATAAATAGCTTCTGACGGGATAAACATAAAAGCAAAGTCCATTGTTTTTTCAGTCGGCTTTACGTATTTTGAAGTCTCGTCAATCCTAAGTTTTAAGTCCTGCTTAAATTGCTTTTCCAGTTTTTCACGAACATCAGGATCGTTGGTATTTAATAATTTTTCGTAATTTTCCAAACTAAACTTAGAATCAATCGGAATAATTTTTTCTTTTACGAACACCACAGCGTCCACAATAGAACCATCTTTAAAGCTGTATTGCATTTGATATGAATTAGGAGGTAAAACATTTTTCAAAGTTTCTTCTAAAAAATATTCTCCGAGAACGCCGCGTTGTTTTGGATTTTTTAAAATGTCTTGCAGATTCTGCAATTGCGCTGAAAAATTTACTACCTGCTTATTGGTTTCGTCCAACTTAGTTAATTTCTCCGTTACCTCGGAAATTAATTTTGCCGAATGGCCGGTTATGCCTTGGATAACTTTCGTGGTTTGGCCAAAATGCTCTTGTGTTGTTCTGTGAGTTTCCGCCAACTTAGTATCCATAGCTTGCCTTAAATCTTTATTTTGTTCACCTAAATTCGTCATTCTCTCCATTAAAGCCGCTAATTTTTCTCCGTCTCCATTGCCTTCTTTTTTGCGCAATAGTAAAAAAATCACGGCTATTACTCCGATTATTAATATAACTAACAAAAATGTGGTTAAATTAGTATCCATAAATCTGCCTGCCCCGTTATTACACAGTAATTTTACGGGGTCTTAATCTGTTTAAATCAATGCAAAATTAAGCATTGATTTAAACAGATTTAAACTGATGTTTTGCTATTTTTAGTTTATCAGTATTTCACGGACTTGACAAATCCCTCTTAATTGATATAATAAACCATTCTTTATGATCATTAAAAAAATCCTACGTGTATACGTAGGTTTGCCTTGGGCAAAGCGGAATTACCGCTTAATAAATTTGTAGGGAGGTGTCGTATGACATCAGTAAAAGGTAAGGGAAGACTTAAAATTGTAAAGGACAAGGGGCCGGGATTCGATTTCATCATCTTGCATGTGATTTATGGTGGTGAATCCATGGATGTAACCATTGACTTCCCAGACGGGAAAAAACAAGTATATCTCTGGATCGATGAACTTAACACAAAACACTTTAATAAAACCCAAAAGTTTGAGTTCATCGGGCATATTTCAGCTAGCGAAAAAGTTCGTGGATACTATAATACACGTAAACGTGAGGGGTGGATTGAATACTATAACGAAGAAGCTGAAAAACAAGTAGCTGAGGAAAATCTAAAGAAAGCACTCGTACTGGGATCGGCAATAGGAAATTTGTACAGTTACCTTAGCTTTAATGTGAAGAATTTTGACGAGCAGATTGTTATATCCACTCAAATGTGTCATGGCGAAGATGGTGAAAATGAAGCCTTAGAGCTTATAAAAAGAGTAAGCTCAAGACTTGATCAACTCGGAATAAAGCATAAACAAGGAGTAGATATAATAAGAATACCCATAAGCGAAAAAATAGATTTCAGCATATAATTAATTACCCTTGGGGTTTAGCGACAGCTAAACCCCTTTTTTTATTGTTTTATGTTACATGTTTCATGTTACGTGAGTCCACTCTTGCCAAAACCTAAAATATAGTGTACAATAATATTCGTTTGTTAATACTTTAACTATATATAACTATGCAAAATGTTATTAAGATAAAAGGCGCTCGGGTTCATAATTTAAAAAATATTAATGTTGAAATTCCGCGCGATAAATTGGTTGTTATTACCGGTCTTTCCGGTTCAGGAAAATCTTCTCTTGCTTTTGATACTATATATGCCGAGGGGCAAAGACGGTATGTTGAGTCTCTTTCGGCTTACGCTCGGCAGTTTATCGGCTTAATGGACAAAGCTGATGTTGATTTAATTGAAGGTCTTTCTCCGGCTATTTCTATTGACCAAAAATCAACTTCACATAATCCTCGTTCAACCGTTGGAACGGTTACCGAAATCTACGACTACCTTCGCTTGCTTTACGCTCGCGTAGGCGTTCCGCACTGCCCAAAATGCGATAAAAAAATTAGCAAGCTCTCTATTGACGAAATAGTAAAACAAGTTAGCGCGGCATATTTAAATAAAGAAATTATTGTTTTAGCTCCATTAATTCGCGGTAAAAAGGGAGAGCATAAAAATATTTTAGAAAGAGTTATCAATGCTGGATACAACCGAGTTAGGTTTGACGAAAAAATTTACACCCTAGAAGAATTACAGGACATGACGGTTGATAAAAAGAAAAAGCATGACTTAGAAATCGTTATTGATAGGCTTAAAGCAACAAAAGATAAAGAAGACAGGGCGCGGTTGACTGAGGCTGTTGAAAAAGCGCTTGATTTGGGCGACGGTCTGGTTATGATTTTTGACCAAAAAGAAAAAAAAGATATTTTATATTCCCAGCTTTTTGCCTGCCCTGATTGCGGAATTAATCTACCCGAGTTAGAACCACGTAATTTTTCATTTAATTCTCCGCACGGCGCTTGTTCTGAATGTTCCGGTTTGGGAACGAAACTGGAAATTGACTCTGATCTAATATTAAATTATAATTTAACCCTTGCACAGGGAGCAGTAAAGCCTTGGTCGCATTCAACCGGCGGAGGCCAGTCATGGTTAATGCGCATTTTGGGTACGGTTGCTCAAGCCCATGGCTTTGATTTAAATACTCCGCTAAAAGATCTGTCTAAAAAACAACTTGATATAATACTCTACGGCGCGGGTGACAAAAGTTTTAATATTGACTACGATAGCGATAAATTCTCTGGTGAATTAACAACCGACTTTGAAGGAGTAGTCCCTAATCTTGAACGCAGATACAAGCAAACTGAATCTGACTACGTTAGGAAAGATATTGAACAATACATGCGCGTTTTAATTTGTCCCTCTTGTAGCGGCCAGAGGTTAAAGCCTGAAATTTTGGCTGTAAAATTGGCTGAACTTTCAATTCACGAAGTAACCAGTAAAACGATTGATGGCACTAAAAAGTTCTTTTCTGATTTGGAAAAATCTAAAACTCTTTCCGCTCGGGATAAAAAAATATCCGCGCAAATTTTAAAAGAAATTGAGACTCGCCTTGAATTTTTATTGAACGTCGGTCTTGATTATTTAACCCTGTCGCGTTCGGCCGTTTCATTATCCGGCGGTGAAGCGCAAAGAATTAGATTGGCGACACAAATAGGGTCGGGCTTAACCGGAGTTCTTTATATTCTTGACGAACCTTCAATCGGCTTACATCAAAGAGATAATAATAAATTGATAAATACATTAAAAAAACTTCGTGATTTAGGCAATACCGTAATAGTGGTTGAACATGATGAAGCTATGATGCTGGCGGCTGACCATATTATTGATATTGGTCCAGGCGCGGGAGCGCACGGCGGTGAGCTTATAGCTGAAGGTAATGGAGCAAAAATAAAAAAAACAGCCAAGTCGTTAACCGGGCAATACTTAGCTGGAAAAAAATCTATACCAACGCCAATAAAATACAGAAAAGGAAACGGCGGATCATTAAAAGTTATTGGCGCGACTGAGCATAATTTAAAAAATATTGACGTTGAATTTCCTTTAGGTAAATTCATAGCCATAACCGGCGTTTCCGGCTCTGGAAAATCAACTCTTATGACTGATATATTGGCTACTTCTTTAAATAAAAAATTCTACCGCGCCAAAAAAACTCCTGGTGAGCATAAAGATATTGAGGGGCTTTCGCATGTTGATAAAGTAATTAACATTGATCAATCCCCAATCGGCAGAACTCCAAGATCCAATCCCGCGACTTATACGGGAGCCTTCACTCCTATTCGCGAATTGTTTGCGTCACTTCCCGAAGCAAAAATAAAAGGATATAAGGCGGGACGTTTTTCATTTAATGTTGTTGGCGGAAGATGCGAAGCTTGTTCAGGCGACGGCATGGTTAAAATTGAAATGCAATTCCTGCCGGACGTGTACGTTGAATGCGAAGTTTGCCATGGACAAAGATATAATAAAGAAGCTTTAGAAATTCATTATAAAGGAAAAAATATTTCCGAAGTGCTACAGATGACGGTTGAGGAGGCAATGCACTTCTTTAAAAATATTCCGGCAATCCATCAAAAACTTGCCACTCTTTTTGAAGTCGGGCTAGGATACGCAAAATTAGGGCAATCCGCTACTACTCTTTCAGGCGGTGAGGCGCAAAGAGTTAAACTTGCAACGGAATTATCACGAAGAGCAACCGGCAAAACCTTGTATATTCTTGATGAACCGACAACCGGTCTCCACTTTGACGATATTAAGCGCCTGCTTGAAGTTTTAAATAAATTAATAGATAAAGGCAACACCGTTTTAATTATTGAACATAATTTAGACGTTATTAAATCCGTTGACCATATTATTGATTTAGGTCCGGAAGGCGGCGACAAGGGCGGTGAAATCGTCGCGCAAGGCACGCCAAAAGAGGTTTCTCAAAACACTAAAAGTTATACAGGAAAATACTTGAAAAAAGTACTAAAATAATCATCAACAAATTACATATTTTAAAATACCCCGCATATTGCGAGGTATTTTTTATAATTGTATAATTTTTAAAATGAAAATAAAAATAAATTTGTCAATATATACTATTTTCTTTTTATTACTCTCAATAATTCCTTATGCACCTTCCCGTTGCTTGCTAACATATTACTGCTTTTTAGAGTCCATTCTTTACCTTTAAAATCCGTAACTTTCCCGCCAGCCTCACGAACCATTAATACTCCCGCAGCTACGTCCCATGAATTTGCGCCTGGAATCATTATTGATTCTGTCCGTCCGCTTGCAACATAAGCTAATTCAATTGCGGCGCTCCCTAATTGACGGCAGTCTAATTCATTCAATTTTTGATAAGTATAATATTTTAAAGCTACTTTAAAATGTTTATTTTCACGCCCGTGACAAAATGTATGTAGAGATTTTTGAGTGTACTTTGAAACTTTAATTTTTTTTCCATTCTTTCTGGCTCCTTTTCCTTTTTCCGCAATATATAGTTCATCTAAAATTGGAGCATAAGTTACTCCTAAAACTACCTTGTCCCTATAAAATACACCAATAGATATACACCAAAGCGGATTATGCATAGAAAAATTAGTTGTACCGTCTACCGGATCAACAACCCAAAGATAATCAGAATGATTTTTATTTTGTCCCGACTCTTCGGATAAAATTTTATGATCCGAAAAACTATTTTTAATTTCTTCTAAAATTATCTTTTCAGACAACAAATCAGCTTTAGTTAAAATTTCATGATGCGCCTTTAATTTTACAGCTCCCCTATTAAAATTTTTATATTTACCAATAAGAATTTTCCCTGCCTTCTTGGCTGCGTCTACTGCAACTTTTTTAATATTTTTTTCCATATTTTTACTTTAAATAAATAGTTATTATAATTATTTCTTAAATAATTCCAACATTTCAGCAAACCACATTGGTAAATACTTAGTTATCTTAACTTGTCTTGTCTTTTCAATTAAATCCCGCACATGTCGCCGATTGCCTTTTACCTCTCCCTTGTCTAATAATTCCGTAGCCAAATAAAGCCATTTAATTCCATTTTTAACAATATAAAAATCCCGTTCTATTTTTTCTTTCGCATTTTTACTTAATGTTTTATACAGCTCTCTGTCTGCTAAAATTTTATATAGTAAATCCGCGACTTTTCCAGTATCGCCGACTTTAACAAGATAGCCCGTTACCTTGTCTTTAATCTGAAGAGGGATACCACCGGCCCTGTATGCTATAACCGGTTTTCCTTTATTAAGAGCTTCGGACACTTTTATTTCATAACCTTCCTTATGCGAAAGTTGAAGTGCAATAAAGCTTCCTCTAAGTAGGGCGTTTAAAATTTGATCATTATGCGGCAACCTAGCCACTTTTACGTCATCGGCAAATTTTTTATGTATATCCATCTCTAGACTGGCTATTGTTTCATTATATATCGGCAGACCTTCCGGATCGTCAATGGCCCCATGTCCGGTAATAACTAGTTGCGGAATTTTACTTTGTGGCCAATTTTCTTTTTCAATTTTTTTTCTTAATTTTCTATATGATTCTATTACGTCTGGAATTCCTTTTGAAGGATCAAAGCGGGCAACCTGAATTATATATGGTCTTTTTAGGTTTAGGGGCGTTTGTTCGTTTTCTTCTAATATTTCATTGAACATATTAAAGTAATACCGCATATGCCTTTTAGCTAATTCTTTATTTAAACCACCCAAATCATCAGTGGCGGCACCCATTAAAACAGTCCTGTCTCGCGGTACGTTATGGGGAATAAATTCCAAAATTGGATGGCTTACAAATAAGTCACAATCTTTAATATTGTTCCAAATAAAATCCCAAGTAATTTTCTGTGGAGTGTCTTTTTTATTTGTTAAATCACCTTCAATTTGAATATGAGACCTATATATCAATTTTATTCTTGGATTAACCTTTTTAATATAACGAATCAGTCCGGATGGCTGCGGATCATCAATAACAATTACCTTGGCTTTTTTAAAAATCGGCTTAAATTTTTCCGCGTTCTTTTTACTCCATTTATTAAATAATTTTTTATCTTTTTGGGTTAACCTTATATCTTTCGGAGCTACGCCTTGTAAAACATTATGGAATTTCTTTTTAGTTATTTGAAAAATTTCTTCGTTTGAACTCATAACATACCACTCCGCGTTTATTCCAAGCAACCTAAAAAAACGAATCAAAGCATGTCGCATTAAAGCTACCCCTCCCCCCTGCGGAGTTGAGCTGAAAAAAATTAGTCTTCCTCTTTGCTTCTTGAATTTACTTACTAATTTTGAAAGCAATTCAGATTCTTCCTCTGAAATTGTTTTTGTAAAATCCTCTAATCGCGCCAATTCTTTAACTGCCACCTTTCTTCTTGTATCAAATTTAACATCCAATAAAATATCATCCGTAAAATTTTTTGCCACCTCATTGGCAGCATTTTTAGCTTTTTCTTCACTGCTAATTCCTTCGCTTTTTAAAAAAAATGGCACAATATCCTCCTTTAACCAAATATCAGCAGCTAGTTTCTTTTCTCTTTCCTTGTCTTCTCCATAACCCGTAATGCCGGCTCCGACTATTTTTACATGGTTAGATAGCGGATATTTATAAAACCAAGAAAAAATTTTTTTATCAATGTTGCCATTATTATCCTTTACACATTCAACGGATATTTTTTCTTTTACCTTTATGGCAACGCAAAAACCGCCATCCTCTATGTTTACTCCGACATAAGCTGGCTGCCTCATGCTTTTTCCATTATTATTTTTATGGTTTGCCATTGGTCTATCAATTCTTAAAAATATTATAACACTTTATTGGCGCAAAAAAAACACTAAATTGCGCATAACTAGTATTTTTAAATTAATCAAATTTTTTTATAACGACTCAAGTATTTTTAATTCCATTACTTTGCTCTTTGTGTCATAAACTGCAAAAGTTGATTTCATAAACATACCGCCAAGAGCGCCAGGATTAACCGTTAGCGTCTTCTTGCCGTCCGAAGCCTTGGCATAGGATGACCACGGCTTATGCGTGTGTCCATAAAAAATTATTTCGCAACTATCCTTTTCTAAAATTTTATCTATTAAATATGGTTCATGGCAAATTCCTATGGTCGTATTGTTTATTTTAAATCTTCCAATTTTTCCAAAATATTGAATATTTTTATACTTTTTTAAATCTTCTTCATCGTAAATTTCAATATTACCCTTAACTAAATATATTTCTCCTATAAATTTTTCAGCTAAAAACTTTAAAGTCTCGCTGTTAGTAATATCCCCACAACAAATTAAATGTTTAATTTTTTCATTTTTACACCAATTTAAGCATTTCTCCAAGTTCACCAAATTATCGTGTACGTCAGAAATTATTACAATTTTCATAAAATTTCAGTTGTATAAAAATTAAAATTCAATAATATATATCTTGCCGTCGGTAAAGAAAGGATCTCCGGAAAAATTTTTTCCTAAAACCGATTCAACTAATTGCTTTTTTTGATATTTTGCCACCTGTCCCGTTTTTTGCAGATCTTTAAGCAAAAATTCCCTTTCGGTATCTATGTCCGGCTTTATTTTATGCGTAATTCCCCATTTTAAACCGACATCCAAACTGGCCGTGCCAACATAGATTAGTTTCCCGTTTTCAGTTTTAAAATTCGTTTTCCAAAACCGCGCGTGATGCCTTTCTCTCGCGTTATTGACGGCAGTCGGCTTTTCAAATCCGAAATTATGCGGTTTTTTATTCCAAAACGACGGGGTCATCGGCGCGGCCGAATATTCTTCTTTTAGCGCGGCTGACTTCGCCAACTCCACCGCCGAACTAAAACTCGCTTTATCCGCCAATGTCCAACCGGCATTTTTAAAAATTTTTATTAATTGCCCGCCATTATCGGCAATGATAACAAAATTCAACGGTTCTTGTTTTTCTCCGGTCAGGGTCTCGGTATATTTTATTTGATCATTGGAAAAAATAGTATCTACATTTTCTATTATCGCATTATTTTTCGGAGGATTTGAGGATGGCAAGAGAATTGGATTATAATGAACCGCGAAATTAACATAAAAAAATAAAGAAGCCAGAGATACAAGCAATAATATAATTTTAGATTTTTTTGTTAATATGTTTTCTTTTTTAACTTTTTGATGGGAATCCAGCCATTCAATCATGCTGATACTGATAAGCAATGCCAATAGCCCGACTAAATATCCGCCCCAAACATCGCTTAAATAATGGACACCTAAATACAACCGGCTAAATCCAATAAATAAAATTAACAATATTCCGAGAAAAAAATAATTAACTTTTTTCTTCCACGGCTCTGTTTCTCGAATCAATACAAAAGCAATAAAACCGTAAAAGGCCATGGCAATGGTAGCGTGTCCGCTTGGAAAAGAAAAAGAGTGTTCCGTATAAACCGCCGTATCAGGGCGAAGACGGCGAAAAAGATGCTTTGCGGCCCACGTAAAGGCTTCGCTGCCAATAACCGTAAATAAAAGAAGAAAAATATAAGCGCGCCTCCGTAGAATCCAGAAAAAACAAATTGTCGCGAGCAAAAAAACAAGAACAACCTGCCATTTTCCCAAGAGAGTTACCCAAAGGAAAAATTTTGTTAATTCCGGATTTCTGAATATGGCCAATAAATTAGCAACGCGCGCGTCAACGGAAACAATAACATCGGATGTGATAACGTCTTCAATAATTCCTCCCAGAAGAAGCAGCGCGTAAATAAACGCCAGAGTTAAAACGGTAAGCGGCAGTCCTGAAAATTTATTCTTGTCCAAACGGGCTTTAATAAATTTCCAAAACCGCGGATGATTTGAAATAAATTTTTTAATATATTCGTTATTGCCAACCGCCTCTTTAATTGATCGCCATAAAGAAATTATAAAAGACAATATTTGCCTTCCTTTTTTAAATACAAGCCATTTTAGCGAATAAAATACAATCAAAAACCCCGCAAGTACGGCTATTAAAATACTGGTTCTGGTTGACCAAAGAACAATAGTTTGCCATGCCTGCCCGAAAAAATAACCTAAAGCGATATGCGCGGCCGCCCACAACAATCCGCTCAATACATTCCAAAATAAAAAAACTTTTTTATTAAGCTTAAATAAGCCGGCAACAAAAGGAATTACCGGCCGCACCCAGCCGATGAAACGCCCCCAAAATACACTAGACGCGCCCCGCTTTTTAAAAAATTCCTCTCCTTTCTTAAGCAGCTCTGGCTTAAAAATTATATTTTCCGTCCGAAAAGATATCGCGCCCCTTCGCCCAAGGTAATAACTTAAACCGTCTCCCAAAATCGCTCCGACAGCGACGAACCAAAAAAGATTACCTAGGTCTAAATAACCTTGCGCGGCTAAAAATCCAGCCAATATTACCGCCATGGTACCTGGAATAAATAAACCAACAAAAGCCAATGACTCGGTAAAAGCAAACAAAAAAACCAACCAATATCCAAGCATTGTAAAATGTTCAATTACCGGAAGTAAATTATTAATAAAATCCATATAATTTATTCTTAAATCACTCAATACAGCAATCAATCGCTTTTTTAACTAATTCCCCCAATTTGCCCATGAAACCCTTTTTTTCTTTATCATGCTTATTTATCGCCTGTTCATCAATCTTTTTAATATCTTTGGCGCTAATTAATTTCATATTTACTCCCCAAAAAAGAGAATATAAATTATACGCTTTATCAAACAAATCATAGGCCTCTTTATTGTTGCCCATTCCCAGCTGTTTCGTTCCCACTTCCATCAGGCGCATGGAAGCCGCTAAAAGATGCTTGGAGATACACCAAACTTCTCCTTCATATTCTTTAATTATTTTTTTTAAAAGCGACTTGCGCATTTCCCTTACTTCTTTAAGCATATCGTAATATTCCGTTTTGCCCAGCTTGGCGCCGGTAAAAAAGAAATGCTCTTCAATGCTTACTAAATTCATAATAGCTATACTTAAATCCTGATCTGACGACAGATCCATTTTATCTTGCTTTTTCATTTCATCAACTTTCTGGATAAACTCGTCTAATTTTTTTATTGTTTTTTTGTCTTCTTTCATATGGCTATTTTGTTAAATAATAAAAAATAATGCTTATAATTACTAAAAATAGAACCGGCATTGCCACCTTTTGAAACGGAAAGTAAGCGCGCCCCTCATTTTTTTCTTTAAGATATTCATACCAAATAACGGCAAAATAAAAAGCAATGCTTCCGTTTATAATTCCCAAAAGCATTTTATCTAAAAAATTGTAGCCGCATAAAATATTTAAGGGATTGCCGATTATGCCGTTAAAATAAAGAGGAATTACAATAATAGCGTAATAACCGACAGCTGTTATAATGTTTCTAAATTTAAATTTTATATTTTTTTTCTCAAGCCAATTAATCGTCCAAATTATCATTGAAACAGCCAATCCGCCTATCCATAGCCCCGTAATTATATCGTCAATGCCAAGCCAGCGCGACACTCCCACGCCAGCACCGACAGCTATCACGCATATCGGGCAAATCGCGTAAGCATAATGTCCGACCGTTAAGCTGAACAAATACATTATAGAAAAATAAAAAAAATATTTTAATCTCATATTATTCACTTATTATTTACTATTAATTTGCCGCCTAAAAAAATCAATAATATCTTTGTCTCCAATTAGGCACTTTTCGCCATCCCAGAGAAACGGCACGCCGATAGAATCAACCGGCAGACCGCAAGCCTCAGCTTTTACTGATAATTCGTTAAAATTATTTTTATTGTTATACACTTCCTTTTTTTCAAATTTAATTTTTTCTTCAATTTTATTTTCTTTGAAAAAATCTTCAACCAAAGCGCAATGCGGACAGCCTTTGCCGTAAAAAAAGATAATTTGTTGATCGGCGCTATCCGCGATTTGTCCGGATTCGGAAGCATTTTGTTTAAAAAACTCCTGCCAATTTTTATCTTTTATAAGAATAAAAATTGTTCCAGACACTATAAAAATAAATAGAATTATTAAAATTCTTAATTTATTAACCATAAAATAAAATTTTTATTTGTTATTTTTACAATATTTTCCTATTACCGGACACCACATTATCGCCATATTCGCCAATATAAGCAATATCAGCGAACTTATCCATAAATCGGCATCTACTTTCAATAAATACGAAGCATAATAAATAAATCCATAAAAAGACACTTCAGCGATAATGCCGTAAAATAATTCTTTTGTTTTCATGTTTTACACATCCTCTCTGCACGAGACAAACTGACTTTTTTGTCTAAAATTTTATAAGTTGAAACTTTGATAAAATCATTAAAGAACCACCATGCCGTAGCGTACAGCCACATATATCCGGCGTATTTCCAGCCGATTGGCGCCATAAATATCCCATAAACGGCGGCCAAGGTGCCTATTATCCTGGAGCTGAATGCCGGCAAAAAAAACTTTAACGAAGGAAACGGCTTATGCCAAAAATGATGCCGTCCGGCGCGAGTTAAATAAAGAGTTGAATGTCCGGCCACATCTAGCTTAATAAACAACATAGCCTGAATAAATACCAAAGGATAATTATGCGACTGCAACCAGTAAAAAAGCAAAAATGAGGATGCCACTCCGGCTAAGCCCAACACTGTCGCGACAGTAAGCACTTCCTTCATATCCCAGCGCACGGGCTTGTCGTCAACGCACGCGTTGTCATAAGCAATCATCATTACCGGAACATCGTTTAAAAGAGCCAAAACCACAATCATAATAGCCGTTATCGGATAAAAATTAAATACAATAATGGAAAGGGACATAAATAGGATGATACGTATGGTTTCCGCTATCCTAAAAATCGCATAGGCCTTCATCCGCTCAAATGTCTTGCGCGCGATGCGTATCGCGTGGTTGATTACCGACAGTCCAGGTGAAAGAAGGATGAGATCCGCCGCCGCCATGGCCGCGTCCGTGGCGCCTGAAACGGCCACGCCGACATCGGCCTTTTTCAATGCCGGCGCGTCATTCACTCCATCTCCAGTCATGGCGACAATATGTCCGCCTTTCTGCAATTTATCAATGATAAAATATTTATCTTCCGGCATCACTTGCGAAAAGCCATTGGCGTCTTCTATTAATTTAATGATGTCGGATTCGTGTTTTTTTATAAACCCATTCGGCAATTCCGTTTCGCTTAGCCGGTTTTTTACTTCTTTTGATATTTGTCGACCGAATCCCTTAATTTCCTTTTTTGATGCGCGGCTTTTTATTTTTTCATACAGTCCCTTGGCGATAATTTCGCTCAAGGCGGCAAATTCTTTTGACGGATCAGCGCTTTTCAATTCCGAGGTGTCTAAAATATTAGAGCCGATATTCAACAAATTGGCGATTTGGACCGCTATCGCGTAATTATCTCCCGTAAGCATTTTAACATCAATGCCCATTTTCTTTACATCTTTTACGACATTCGCCGAATCCACGCGCGGAGGGTCAAATAAAGGAATTATCCCAACGCAATCAAAATCAGTTTTACCTTCTTTTCTAACGGCCACAGCTAAGGCACGATAGCCCTTAGCGGCAAAAATCCGCACATCATTAAGTAATCGCTTTTTAATGCTATTGCCTCCGCACATCGCAATAATAACTTGCGGAGCACCCTTTACCAAGGTTAATTTTTCGCCTTTGCCAAAGACAATCGCCTCTGTTCTTTTCCGCACCGGATCAAAAGGAATAAATTCCCGCTGTTTGAAGGCGCTAATTTCATTATCCGGAAAATGATTATCCAAATACTCAAAAATTGGACGCTCTATCGGATCTTTATTCTCCCGACGGCTCGCCAAAACCGCATAAGTAAATAAATCTTTTTCACTAAAGCGCGAATACGCGATCGGTCGGCTGATGCTCATCTTGTTTAAAGTAAGAGTGCCTGTTTTATCGGCGCATAACACGTCTATACCCGCCAATTCCTCAATAGCCGGCAAGCTGCTGACAATGGCCTTGCGTTTAGCAATAGAAATCGCCCCAACCGCCATGGCGACTGAAAGCACGGCCGGCAAAGCGACCGGAATAGACGCGACTACCAGCACTAAAATAAACTGCAAATCTTCAAAAAAACTATCATTCCTGAATATGGAAACGGCCATTATTAAAACGGCTAAAATAACCGTAAAAAAAATCAAAAAATTGCCTATGCGAATAACCGCTTTTTGAAAATGGCTTTTCTTTTCTTTTTGCGCTTGCTCAACCAAAACAGCGCTTTTGCCAAAAAAAGTTTTAAGTCCGATAGCGGAAACTTCGGCAAGCATCTCGCCCATTTTCACTATGGCGTTAGAATACACCGTATCTCCAATTTTTTTATCAACCGGCAATGATTCGCCAGTAAGGGCGGATTGATCAATTTCCAAATATTTCCCGTCAATCAATTTAGCGTCAGCCGGAATAATATCACCGATTTTGAGTTTAATAATATCTCCCGGCACCAAATAGCGCGCGTTAATTTCTTTAAACTTACCGTCTCTAAACACTAAGGCCGTTTTGGCTAATTTTTCTTTTAAAGTTTTCAGCGCGTTCAGCGCTTTTGATTCCTGCGAATAATCAACAAAAATATTTACAAACAACAAAACAATAATAATGACAAAATCTTCCCATTTTCCGATAGCCGCCGAAAGAATAGCGGCAATTTCTATCATCCATGGAATCGGACTCCATAATTTTTTAAATAAACGCTTTATGCCCGGTTCATCTTTACTTGGAATCTCGTTATACCCGAATTTATTCCGCATTTCAACCACTTGGCTCTCAGACAATCCTTTTATATTTTTCATAAATTTTACCGCAAAATATACAAATCCTTTCATTGTCCCCGTTAAATAATAAAGAATTAATAGGGACAAACTTACAAATATTGTAATATTATTTAGAATTTAGAAATTTTAATACTATTTTCTTAACTTTATTTCATAATCAATCTGCTCTATTTTTCTTAAATTCGTCTTTGCCTGATCAAATTTCGTCCTTAAATAACCGGTTATATCAAACTCTACCAATTCCGCCATAATTTCATTTATGGCTTTTTTAATTTTTTTTACTTCTTCAAAATTTCCCTCTGACGCCTGATTAATCGCTTTTCTTACCAGTTCACCGGTTAAATCGCAAACTCCTCCCAACAGACTATCAACACTCAACTCAATTTTACTAATTTTATCAACTTTCTTTCCTGTCATAACACGATAAAACATTTTAGCCTCCACATACTCTTCCGCGGCCGCCTTGTAAGCCCCTTCTTCATTTAGCCGGGCATAACCAAATTTCTTTCCTAAATTATTTAGAGCCTTCTCGGCATTATTTAATAATTCAACCGCCCTTTTCATGTCCGACCTGTGCAAAGAAAAAATAACTCTTTTTGAATCATTTAAAATAATATTAGACAGACTTATAATCTGCCTTCTTTCTCCCGTTTTATTGTCATAATCTTTCTTTAGTTTTTGTATAAATTTTTTGTTAATCATATTTTTAAAAAGAAAAATAAAATAAAATAAATATAAGGAAATAAAATTTTTTATTCTTATTTATCTTCTTGTTCTTATTTTTTAATTTTTTAACTTTTTTGCTCAGCTACTCTAAATATTTCTTCAACACTAGTAACGCCGTCAATCGCTTTTAATAAGCCGTCCTGTACCATTGTAACCATGCCTTTTTTTATGGCCGCTTCGCTAATATCATATTCGCTAATTTTTCCGGATAATATTAATTCACTAGTCTCTTTATCAGAAGCCATAATTTCATAAATCCCAACTCTTCCTTTATAGCCAATATTCTGACAGGTCTCACAGCCTTTTCCTTTATAAAATTTTAAATTATTTAAATCCACGTCCTTTTTGTCTTCTTCGGGCAGTTTTTGCAATATTTCTTTGACCTTGTTTAGTGTTTCATTATCAAGCTTTTCTTCGGTTTTACAATTTTGGCAGATTCTTCTAGCCAACCTTTGTCCGATCATTGCGTTTAAAGCAGGCGCTAGTAAAAACGGCTTTACTCCCATTGATAAAAATCTTGGTATTGTACCGGCCGCGTTGTTTGTATGTATCGTAGACAAGACTAAATGTCCGGTTAGAGCCGCTTGAATAGCAATTTCAGCCGTTTCTATGTCCCTAATTTCCCCAACCATAATAATATCAGGATCCTGACGGACAATAGAGCGAAGCCCTTGAGCAAAAGTATACTTTTCGCTTGTTTGTGACTGATTAATACCTTTTAATTGATATTCAATCGGATCTTCAACCGTAACAATCTTTGTTTCCGGGGTGTTTAATTTTTTTAATATCGCGTAAAGGGTTGTCGTCTTACCCGAACCGGTTGGACCGGTTGTAATAATCATGCCATTTGGACGATTAACTTCCCTTTCTAGCTGTTTAAAAGATTTTTTGCGAATACCCAGCTTTTCAAACCCTAGACCGACCGAACTTGATTTAAGTAGTCTCATTACCAAACTTTCACCATAAGCAGTCGGTAAAAAAGAAGCCCTAATGTCCACTCTGTCATTCTTCATAAAAATAGACATCCGACCGTCCTGAGGCTTATTAGAAATATTTACCTTAACTTTTGTTAATATTTTAAAACGTGAAATTATTTTATTCCATAACTCTTTTTTTATGATTGCTATGTCATGCAAAACACCGTCAATTCTAAATCTTACTTTAATATCTTTTTCTTCAACTTCTATATGAACGTCTGAAGAATCAGCCCTTATCGCCGCGGCCATAATAATAACAACAATATCTGAAATATTTTGAGTAATCTCTATTTGGCTCTGCGCGTCCTTAAAGCTGGAAAATTTTTCACTATATCTATTTAACTCTTCTTCAGTAACGTTTATTCCTCTAATAATTTTACGCGGCCTTGGAATTGTTTTATAGATATCTAGCGCTCGATTAAGGCTATGTTCTGAAATTAAATAAAGAGTTCCTTTAGAAAAATATTTTTTTTCTAAATTTTTTAATAAATTTTTGGCTTCGCTGCTTTCATAATCAACTGTGCCTAATCTAATATTTTTTCCGTCATAAAAAAAACAAACCGTTGATATATTTCTGGCTTCTTCTTCGTTTAATAAAACCAAAGCTTCCGGGCTAATCGCAAAATCAGATAAATCAATATATAACATACCAACGTCATTTGCTATTCTTTTTGTTGATCTTTCTGTTTCTTTAATTTTTATCTCTTTCTGTTTTTGAATAAATTTCGCCTGCGCGCTTTCATCTCCATTATTATCATCGGAAGCTCCAAGTAAATCTTCTATTGATTGTGAGGCATTAGACATAAAATAATACGTAATTATTAACTATTACATTAGACTCAAGTCTATTATACCAAAATAAGTTAAATAATAAAAGAAGGCGAAAGGCACCTTCTTTTTGTTTTTGTTGAGACGCAAAATTTTGCGTCTTTACGTTATTTTATTTATTATTTTGTAATTCTTTCTTTAATCCCTTCAATAACTCTAATAATTTTGCTGGTTCCGCCCTTATTGATTAATTGGATAAATAGACCTGTCCATGATGATATCTGAAAAGTTGAAAGTATCGCTCCCCCAAAAACAATAATAGCCAAAAATACAATTAACGCCAAAGACATTATCAGCCAAAAACCGGCTGTAAAGGCAATTTTATAAAAGAGAGCAGCTAGAAAGAAAAATGGTATTGATAGAGTTAGTACTATTAACACGATAAATAAACCAACGAAAAAATTAATCAAAAACAATATAACAGCCATTTCTACGCTAATCATCCAATTATTAATAAATAACTGCCAACCCGATTTAATTGAATTTATTAAATTATCTCCCTTGATCACTACGTAAGCAATAGCATATTTTACTACGAATGATAATACTAAAGCAATAAAAATAAAAATTATAAATAAAACTATATAAACTGTATTGGCAAAAAGGGCACCCTGCTTAGCTACTGTTAAAATTATTGGCAAACTAACTAAAACGAATACAACATAAATTATAGCTTTAATAATTATATTTAAACTAAGCACAGACCAAAATTTTTCTTTTCCTTTTATAACACCGCTTTTAAAATCATTTTTTTTATTAGCCAAATAGCCGGCGGCATTATTTACTAAAGCGGCTTGCGCGACAATGGCCAGCCAAATTAAAAATAAAGATAAGGCTAAAATAACTAAAAATACCACTATTGCGGTAATAAAAGTTAACGGGTCTTCTTTGGCGGCCTGCCCTATATTTTTAATGCTAAAAACTCCTGTTTCTATAAATCGCTGCAGTCCGGGAAATAACGACCCTCCAGTATCGCCTGAAAAGCTTTTTAATAATATTCTATATTCTCCGCCACCGCCAAGCAAAGCGGCAAAAAGACCGAAAAACCATAAATATTTATAGTTCCATGTCGTTTTCCATGCTTGGCTTAATATTTTTTTGTATAAGCTCATATTATTTTTTTATCCGCCCTTAGCGAGTTTATCTGCCTCAGGCTGACCTCCTTTAATAATTAACCTAATTTTATTATAACACAAAAATTAAAAAGTCAATAATCACCACTCCGCCACCAATTCAACAAACCAATTTTCACCGCGGCAGAATCTCTCCGCAGAGGATTCTGCCGGTTTTTCAACAAATCTCTGACTCCAAACGCTAAAAATTTTTTCCCGTTAAAAATAAGCACGGGTAATTTTGAAGATTTATCGCTAATATATAAAAGCAAATGGACATGGTTAGGCATAATAACATATCCGTATATTTTATTATTATACCTTTCTTTCATGTAGTCAAACCACTTATATACTAAATCGCAATATTTATCGCTGATAAATATATGTTTCCAACCCAAAATGGTAAAAGTAATAAAATATATTTCATTAGCCATGAACGGAGTTTTATTTCTTACTGCCATGTTTAGTTAGATTACTTATTAAGTGCGTTTAACCGGCAGAATCCCCTATCGGGAGATTCTGCCGCAACGTGACTAGTGAATTGTCTTACGTGTAAATACTATTTATTAAATAAATATTTTAATAATCAATAATATACCCAACAACCACACAAAAACACCAAATAGTGCAAGTGAAATATCGGGTGTTATTTTTAATAATTTATATATTTGATTAGTTGTAAAATTTGTGGCAAGAACAGCGCCACCTAAAAGCAACACCAAGAGAGAAATGATGCCAATTAGCCAGCTCCACAGCCAAACCAAACTTATAAAAATTAAAATCCACTGAATAACAGAAAAAATCAAGTAGCCTTGTTGATGTCTCAATAGGTGGCGTTGATAAAATATATTACAATATGCCCAAAATGACATCGTCAATAACGCCATTGTAATTATTAAAATATCCATAATTATTGTTTTAAAATTGATTATTTCATACAATAAATTATACGCAAATCTACTCTCTACTCCGCCACGGCAGAATCTCTCCGCAGAGGATTCTGCCGGTTTTCCCCGCCCACTACCCCTTATCCTCCTTCGGCTTCTTGCCTACAATCTTTTCAAATCCCTCCTTCTCCAAAGTTTCCTTTTTGAGCAACACTTTAACAACTTTTTCCATAACATCGCGCTCTTTGTTAACAATTCCTTTGGCGGTATGAACCGCGTGCTCTATAAAAAGAGTGATTTCCTTATCAATCTGCTCGGCGACTTTTTCACTATAATCCCTTTGTTCGTGAATTTCCCTGCCTAAAAATATCATCTCTTCTTTTTCGCCATAAGTACGCGGCCCTAAGTTTTCTGACATACCGAAATCCGTAACAAGACGACGAGCGAGCTTAGTAGCCCGACGTAAATCCGAAGTAGCGCCGGTAGTAATATCACCGAAAATTTCTTTTTCAGTAACGTATCCCGCGAGAAGCACGGCGATTTCTTCAGTAAATTCCATTTTAGTTTGCATGTGCTTATCTGTAATTGGCAGTTTTAGAGTATAGCCTCCAGCCCGTCCTCGGGCAATAATTGAAATTTTATGCACCGGATCAGTATTAGGTAAAAAATGCGCTACAATGGCATGCCCAGCTTCGTGATAGGCTGTAATTTTTTTCTCTTTTTCCGTTAATACTCTGCTTTTTCTTTCCGGGCCAAGCATCACCCTTTCAATACTTTCTAATAATTCGTCCATCTCAATTATTTTTTTGTTGCGCCTAGCGGCGAGTATCGCCGCTTCATTAAGCAAGTTTGCCAAATCAGCTCCGCTAAATCCGGGGGTTCGTTCAGCAACGCGGCGCAAACTTACTTCTTTAGCTAAAGGTTTTTTCTTAGCATGCACTTTTAGTATTCCTTCTCTGTCCGCGATATCAGGCTCGTCTAAAACAATCTGGCGGTCAAAACGTCCCGGTCTAAGTAGCGCCGGATCTAATACATCAGGCCTATTAGTGGCGGCCAAAACAATAACATTAACGTTGGGCTCAAATCCGTCCATCTCTACTAAAATCTGGTTTAGTGTTTGCTCACGCTCGTCATGTGATCCGCCAAGTCCGGCACCGCGCCTTCTTCCTACCGCATCAATTTCGTCAATAAAAATAATACAAGGAGCGCTTTTCTTCGCCTGCTTAAACAAGTCTCTTACGCGTGAAGCGCCAACGCCAACAAACATTTCAACGAATTCCGAACCGGAAATATGAAAAAACGGTACGTCAGCCTCGCCGGCAACCGCCCGAGCCAATAATGTTTTACCTGTTCCCGGACTGCCTAATAATAACGCGCCCCTGGGAATACGAGCTCCTAATTCAAGAAATTTCTTGGGATGCTTTAAAAATTCAACCACCTCCTTTAAGTCTTCCTTAGCCTCTTTTACGCCGGCAACATTTTTAAAGGTAACTTTTTCTTTATTATCTTTTCCGTACTGCTTTACCTGCGATTGCCCGAACATCATAGCCTTAGAATTAGCGCCCTGTACTGAACGCATCATAAAATAAATAAAAACTCCAATCAATAAAAATGGAATTAAAAACGGTAATATGCTTACCATCCAAAAATTAAGCCCCTCTCCTTCTTTTACCTCTATATTAATAGCGACAATTTTTTCAGGAGCTACGTTAAAATTACTAAGCAGTTCGGAAAAAGATTCTCCAACTTCCTTTTTTACTATTTTTTTACTACCATCCTTCAAAATAATGCTTAACTTGCTTCCCTCAACAACAATACTCTCCACTTCTTCATTGTTTATATAATTAATCAGTTCTTCAGTCCCCGCCCTTTCCGGTTTTTCAACCGATTCTCCAAAATAACTAAAAATAGCGGCAACCGCTAAAAAAACAATAAAAAATACTAAAAAATTTTTTATTAAATTCTTCATAGTCTACGAATTACGAATCTTTTACGAATTTACGAATAATTTTTTACCGTAAATCAGTAAATGACATATAAATTTATTATTTTAATTACTATAAAAGTATATAATATTGCTGGGTTTTTGGCAACCATAATAAAAAGACGCATATAGCGCGTCTTTTTATAGTTTTATATTAAATTATTTCTTTACTTCAACTTTCTTTTTCTCTTCCTTCTTTGGTTTTTTGGGAGTATCTTTAGATTTATCTTTAGTTTCTTTAACATCCTTCTTATTGTCTTTGTTAACACTTTTCTTGTCTTCTTCTTGTCCCGCAGGGAGCTTACTCTCCTTCGTGGTCTTCTTTTCTGTCTTTTTTAATTCTTTTTCTTTTTTATCATCTACGTCTTTAATTTTTCCAAATGACAGCCCTAATCTATGGTTCTTTGCTTCAACAGAAACCACGGTAAATTCCTTTTTATCATTAACCTTAAATACATCATTTATTTTTTGGCCGGGAGCTAATCCTAACTGGCTGATATGCGCTAGCCCATGAATAACATTATCAAGCTCTACGAACAAACCAAACGGATTAACTTTTAAAATTGTTCCTTTAACTGTTTGACCGGATTTATATTTCTTGTCCACGTCGCTCCATGGATCCTTGGCTAATTTCTTAGCGGAAAGAAATATTTTTGAGCCTTCCAAACTTATTACTTCCGCTTTGACCTTATCGCCGACTTTAAATAAATCTCCCGGATTATCAATCCTCTGCCAAGCTAATTCGGAAATATGAATAAGGCCTTCTAAGTTTTCACCAAAACTGACAAAAACTCCGAAATCAGCAATAGCGGTAATATTTCCTTCAACAACAACGCCTACTTTATATTTTCCTATAACGTTTTTCTGTTTTTCATTCCAGACATCTTTTTCACTAAAAATTATTTTTTCTTCTTTTTCCGCTTCCTCTAAATTTACAACCTTAACTTCCATCTCATCGCCAACGTATGATTTTAACTTTTCAAGAATTTTACCTCTATCCCCGCCGCTTACTCGAGGATACTTTTCCGGTGAAAGTTGAGAAACCGGTAAAAATCCGTTAACTTGACCAAAGCTCGCCACAAGCCCGCCTCTGTTTGCCGCTACAACTTTAATTTTAATATTAGTTTTATTTTCAAAAGCGTCCCTTAAATCGCCCCAAATCTTTTCCTGACCGGCGTATTTAAAAGATAATTCCAATTCGCCATTCTCATTTTCTTCATCAATAACCGTAGCCTCAACCTCGTCGCCGGACTTTAAATTAGCATATTCCTCTACCTCAACATAAAGCTCAGGCCCGCGAACAATACCTGTCATTACTCCATCAATATCTAATCTAACCTCTGCTTTTGAAGATGATATCACTGTTCCAGTTACGGTATCGCCTGCTTTAGGCGCCTGAAAAGTGTCTTTATCTAATAAATCAGCGAAGTCGCTGTTTCTGGTTTGTTCGTCATTTTTATCTTTTGTCATAATATTTAAAAAAGTAGTTTTTTGCAATAAAAAAATACCTTTTAACCTCTTTTCCGCATGCGGAATAAGAAGTTCCTTGACCACCTTAAAATCAAGGAATTTATTACAGGTGTTTATTTTTATCCCATATTTACAGGATTTTATTGTACTACTCTATTGTACATGAATTCCAAAAAAATGCAAGAAAGGGTAATTTTCAATTTCTAATTTTCAATTTTCAAACAATTACTAATTTATTAATTATTAATAACACTTTTTACCAAATTATTAACCTCCTTGTCATTAAACTTAATATCATTAACAAATTTCTTAGATTGACCAGACAGTCTATCATACATAAATTTAATTTTTTTCTTTGTTTTTTCTATGCCATTACGCTTCAGATAAAAAGGAATATTATAATCAAAATATGCCAAGCTATCTGCTTCTTTTAATACATCTGATTCTTTTTCTCCTCCAAATTCATGACATTCAACTAGTCTTTTTACTTTTTCTATAATTTTTTTACTGTAGTTATGTTTTTTTAATAAATCAGAAATAATGTTTGCTGACCTTATTGAATGTTCTTTTTTAAATTCATCTAATTTAGAAAAATCTTTTAGGTCTTTTTCTGTTATTCCCGTTATGGCTCGATCAATATCGTGAGATATTGCCGCAATACGTAAAGCTTCATCTGCATCAGGTTTCAATTTAATCAACCATTTTAAAGTTAGACGAGAATGAGCTAATTCAAATTCAAGAGGAGAGTTGGGTAAAATATCCTCTATTTCTTTTTTAATTATATTATAATTCATAAATTAAATAATTGTCACCGCCTTTGGCGGGATCCCGCATCAATATAAATTATTTAGGAGCGGAAAAAATTGTTTGAAAATTAGAAATTGAAAATTAAAACCTAATATAATCTCTCCATCTCTTATATAGCTCCGCCGTAGCTATTAAATCCCAGCTATTATATTTCGCTATTTTCTCATATTCTTTCTCTTTATACAACCGTCCCACATCATCTCCGGTAATTCCTTTAGACTTTGGCGATTTAATCCCGAATGCCTGACAATAAAGATGTAGGTTGCCCCTGCGCCTAACCGCGCCATAAAAAGAAAGCTGATCCATTAAATCTATGTGCTTAACATTGTATGGTTGGCTCCCCAAATAACGATTAGTCATTAAATTAACTCCGGGTTTTATTTTATGAACCGCTGATCTAATCATTAGAAAAGGAACGTCAAAAGACCTTCCGTTAAAACTGACGAACTCATTATAATGCAATGCTCCTTGCCAAAAACTTTGGAGCATGCCTAATTCAGTCATTGGTTTAAAAGTAAAGTTGTTTTCCTGCGTGTCACCTTTTATTGAATCTCCAACAGCGTAATAAACAACCCCCTTTTCTCTTTCAGTGTCGTACACTCCAGCCGCCACTATTTCTCCAGTTAGGGGAGAAAATCCAAGCCCCTCTTTTAAATCCTTAAGCATTACATTATATTTTCCTTTGTCGTCTCCAGACTCACGCCTAATCCAACGAGTTAAGCTGTTCTGCGTTGTCTCATCTAACTCGTCAAAGTCAGCGCCAATTGTTTCTATATCAAAAATTAAAGCCATAAATTTATTATTAGCTCCTCCCTTCTGTCATATTATCACAAAAATACTTGTATTTATTTTTTCTTCTTTTTCTTTAAAGCTCTTGCGCCTAAGACGCTAGTCAAAAGAGCGCCAGCTCCAGCGATTCCGGCTAAAACTTTTTTCTTTGTGTCTGGGTCAGCTTTATCATAACTACTCTTTGCTTTCTTTATCATCTTACTAAGATCATCAGCCACATCATGAATTTTTTCTTTAATCATGTCTTCTGGGCATTTTTTTGCCTGTCCGCCCTTTTGGCGGGCTTTTGTTTTTTTCATATTTTTCTTGTCCGCCTCCGGCGGATTATTTAAATTATTAATATCTATATTATATACATATATATTTACCCCAGTTAAATAAAGCCGCTGATGAAATCGGCAGTAATAGATTAGTCGCAGTCGGTGGTCTAAAGCCACCGACAGGCGACACATATTTAACGGGGTTTACTTTTCAAGTTTACTTTCCAGCGCCGAACGCGTATATGTATTCGACGGACTCCAAAGCATCCAAGAATCTAGACCTGCATCATAGACCGCCTGTATCTGCGCGCGAACCATACTGGATGTATATGTAACTGGCCAACTAAAATCCTGAAGCCATGGCCTAAGTTTTTCTGGAGTTGAAGAAGCGGCATTAAGCCGTTCTGCCGCTTTATCCATAGAATATTTTACAATTGCGTAAGGATGCGCGTTTACGTCGCTATACCCTATAAATCCGGTTGGGTAATGCGACGGATAAACCATCGGTGAAATATAATCAAAATACGGTTCCGCGTATTCAAGAACCTGCCCGATATTTAAATCATCAGTATTAACGGTTGCCATGCCGAAAAGATCCGCTGATAATATAACTCCAGTATCGCTTAACCCTTCATCTAAATATTTAAAAAAACCTTGAACTACTTTTGCTTTACCAAGCTCCGGATCTTCTTTAACGATTTCCCCGCTAAATGGATAATAAGCATCACTCATATTGCCATCAGATGGAAAACGTATATAATCATAGTTTAACTCGTCAAACCCAATATTATAAGATTCGCGTGAAAGGGCAACAATATAATCCCAAAATTCACGGGCTCCGATGTCAATAAAACTTATTCCTTTATAATCTTTCCAAACTGAACCGTTTTTTCTTTTAACCGCCAAGTCCGGCCTTTCCACCGCGTAATAAGGATCCTGAAAAACAGTAATACGCCCGATAACATAAATATCTTTTTCGTGAAGAGATTTAATAAACTCCTCTATATCATCAACCGTACACCTTGAAGTCTCATTATTTTCAAAAAACGAGCCATCTAATTTAAAAGATATTTTTCCTGAGTAATCCTTTATATCAATAACAATGGAATTCAATTCCGTATCCATAACAAGGTCAACTAAGCCTTCACGCCACCTTGGACTCTGAGCAACGCAGTTTGTCATATAAATTGCGCGTACCGCGTCCGGAGTCGCAACATGAACCGGCAAAATAATTTCCTCTTCCGAACTCTTAACTTCCCACTCCTTACTAAGCCTGCCCGCCGAATTGGAGGGGAGGAGGCTGGGGGAGGTTTCCGTGAACTTGCCAACCGTAGTCCAATCTCGCAAAACAAAAACGGGCTTTAGAAAAAATAAATAATATCCAAAAAACAAGAGTATTCCTAGGCTTAAAAAAATACCTCCAAAAATAAACCTGTCTATTTTTCTCTTTTTTGTCTTCATAATAAAATTATACCATAAAAAACTATCACCGTTTTTTTATTAAAATAAAACGACTGGTTTAAAACCAGCCGTAGTGATGATTTGAACTTACAAATTTTCTATTGCTTCAGCGACGAGCTCATCCATTAACTGTTTTACTGAAACGATCTCGTTGCATTTGTAAACGTTGGATCCAGCGAACAAAAGGCCTTCATCAAGATTGCCTTCAGCGGCATTTGCCAACGCCTTGGCAATACAGTAAGGGGCTTTTTTGGTGTCGCATGTTCTTAAGCATCTGAAGTTACAGGCTGCGGGAGTGGTTTTGCCTCGCATAACATCCTCAATAAATTTATTTCTGATCACACGTCCGGGCATACCAACAGGACTCTTTATGACAACAAGGTCTTCTTCCTTCGCGTCAATGTACGCCTGCTTAAAGCTCGGATGCACGTCACATTCATCGGTACAGACAAAGCGGGTACCTATCTGGACTCCGGATGCGCCAAGTTTAATGAAGTCCACGATATCCTTGCCGTCAAAAATACCTCCGGCAGCTATCACTGGAATCTTCGGATCAAATGTATTGGCATATTCTACTACTTCGCTTACCAGCTCTTCAAGCGAGGCTGTTTTGCCATCGACAACTTCCTGGTGATCAAAACCTATATGACCGCCCGCCTTGGCTCCTTCAACCACTGCGGCATCAGGAAGTCTTTTGAAGTTCTTTTTCCATTTGTTACAGATGATCTTCAATGCCCTTAAAGACGATACTATCGGGACGAGTTTGACGTCTTTGCCTTCTACATGCGCGGGAAGATCAAGAGGAAGACCAGCGCCCGATATAATCACATCAATGCCTTCCTCCGCCGAGGTCCTGACTAATTCTTCGTAGTTGGAGAGCGCCACCATCAGGTTTACACCCAAGACACCCTTAGTCATCATATTCCTTGCTTTTCTTATCTCTTCTCTTAACGCTTCGTCGTTGACCAACACGAATTCTTTACCGGGAAGGTCTTCAAATTTTCCGAGACCAACACCGGCTATCACACCCACACCGCCTTCATTTGCAACCGCGGCTGCCAGATTAGCACGCGACACTCTAACACCCATACCGCCCTGGATAATAGGGGGGTCAATACTTAAATCAGCTATTTTTAATGCCGGCAATTTCTTTTGCATTGATTCCTCCTTTTTTTAAAATAACAATGATTTTTTAAACTTCCTTCTTTTTGTTTTGCTCTAAATCCTCATTAATAACTTTTTTGATATATTCTTCCATGTCTACTGGATCCTTATCTTTTATAGACATTTTTTCCCATTTAGGAAACATAACTTTACTTCCATTTATTTTGGTATATATAATATGTTCACTGCCTGTTTTTAAATTTACTTTTTTTTCATTATCTTCATAGCTATCTATTATTTCCTTCACAATTCTATTTAAATATTCTATATCCTCAGGTGAATACTTTGATGAAATATTAATTTGTTCATTCATATTTATTTTTTTTAATTAATTAAGTATTCTTATTATAATGTTTTTTTATAAAAAACAAGTATATCATTAAATTTTTAATTTTAATTCCTTTCTTAAATTTTTATGATCAGGCAATCTCTCAGCTACTAAATTCCAAAAATTTTTAGAATGGTTAAATTCTTTTATATGGCACAGTTCATGCACTATAATATAATCCGCGACGCGCTTAGGCAAAAACAATATTCTATAATTAAAATTTAAATTTCCTTTTTTAGAACAGCTCCCCCAGCGTGTTTTCTGATTTTTAATATTAATTCTATTAAATTTAAAATTATAAAATTCGTTATAATATTTTATACGCTCTTCTATAAATTTATATGTCTCGCTTTTATATTTTAAATAATGGCTTTTACCGCTTACTGGCAGGCTGGTTGTAAAATTTTTAAAATGTTCCAGTTTTTTAATTACCCAGCTTGATTTTTCTAAAATAAATCTTTCTACTTTACGATCACTTAACCAAAAGGGCCTTGTAACAACAAGGCTCCCGTCGCAATAAATAGCTAAACGCATTCGTTTTGCTTTACTGCTTGTTTTTAAGGTGTATTTAACTGGATTATTATTAAGTCTTATGTCCAAATTTTTTTCAGGATATTTTTTTCTAAACATATCCTTATTATACCACAGTCAAACTTTTCTCCAAAAAATAACAAACTAGCCATAATTGGCTAGTTTGTTTTATGTTAAGTGCTATGTGTTAGTGAAATTACTGTCCGCATCCTTGAGCGCTGCCTCCTCCGCTTGCGCCTGCTCCAAATCCAGGAGACGGAGAGGTTGGAGATAATTGCTTGGAACATTCATCAGGGGCGTTGTTAAAAGCGGAACAAATTGTCGCGAGCAGGCTGGCCGAATCTCTTGCCGCGGAAATTTTATTACCGTTAATTATGAGAGTTGGAGAACCGCCTACGCTATATTTATCTACATCAGATTTATAAATATTAAAAGTCGGGAAATTTCCTTTCCAAGTGCTTTTATCTTTAAAGTTCTCCGTTACCTTAAACTGGCTGTCGGCTGAAGCTACGCAAGAGTCAATCTTAGATTTATCAATTCCGACTTCAGAGAAACACGCGTCCCCTTCGTCTCCACTAGCCAAAAAACAATTTAAATAACTAAACAATTTGTCCGGCGCTTCTTTTTGTACGCAATATTGCTCAAGCTCTTCGTTAAGCTCTTTTTCTCCATGCATAGCATAGTCGCAAAACCTTAATTCAAAATCAACTTTATCGCCCAAAGCTTCTAGGGCAGGTAAAATTCCTTTTTCAATCTGAGCTCCGTAAGGGCAATGGCTCATAACGAATAATTCTATTTCCGGTTTATCATTTTTAGAAGAAACTGTACTGTCAGCCGGCTTATTGGCGCTTGTATTTTCTTCCGGCTGTTTTTCTTCCTCGTTTAAATTAAAAACTTGAGGAAAAAATTTTTCTCCGTCTTTTGTAATATATGTATCAACGTCCTGTCCATTAGGCAAATTAACCGTAATTTTATACATATCACCTTCTTCAATCGTTTCCTTAACGGTTGCTTCGCTTCCCGGCGCCATTAAATTTTCATTAATAAAATCTAACGCCTTAACCGAAGCTTCTTCTATGGTTATTACTGCTTCCTTTTTTTCTCCTTCTAATGCGCATCCTGCTAACACTACTGATAGCATAATCATCGCGATAAAAAATTTCTTCATAATGTTATATTTAATTAATAATTAATATATTAATAATTGATAATTCGTAATTGTTAATTGAATTACGCCCATGTTACGCAGGCCACATTATCTCCTATCTCTTTAAAACGCATAAGTCTTACGCCCTGCGTATCACGGCCTGATTGGTTTACGGTTTTAAACGGTAGCCTGATTAACTGTCCTTTTTCAGAAATAATTATTATATCTTTTTCTTTCATTGTCTCGCTATTTACAATAAAAGCGTTAATCAGCTTTCCGGTTTTTGGAGTTACTTTAGCGGTTTTTATGCCAGATCCTCCGCGTCCCTGAACTTTATACATATTTAACGCGGTGCGTTTACCAAATCCTTTTTCCATTATAGATAAAATTTGATATTTTTTCAATTTTTCTTTATCATTTTTTATTACGCCCATGCCGACTAAAATATCATCTTTTTTAAGGCGAACCCCTCTAACTCCGGCGGCGCTTCTTCCCATATCGCGCACATCTTTTTCTTTAAATCTAATCGCCTGGCCATTAGCGGTTACAAGTAAAATATAATCATCACCCTTAGTCGGTTTAACCCAGATAAGCTCGTCTCCGTCTTTTATTTTAATAGCGATAAGTCCGCTGCGGCGCACGTTAGCAAAGGCTTCCAGTTTTACTTTTTTAACCAAGCCTTTCTCGGTAGCAAAGAATAAAAATTTTGATTTTGCGATTTTATCAAGAGGAAGAACCGAGGTTACTTTTTCTTCAGTTGGAAGTTGTAAGAAATTTACGATAGCTTGTCCCTTGGCGGTTCTTGAAGCCTGCGGAATTTCATAGGCTTTAAGCTGGAATACCCGTCCGCGAGTCGTAAAAAATAAAATATCGGAATGAGTCATAGTAGTAAATAAAAATTCTACCATATCTTCTTCTTTGGTTGATAAGCCGATTACTCCTTTTCCTCCCCGTCCTTGAACCTTGAACGTATCCGGCGAAAGCCGCTTAATATATCCGTCGCGCGTCATCATTATCATTGTTTCCTCGTTCGGCACTAAATCTTCAACAGAAATATCTTGAACGCCATGCGATACAACCTGCGTCTTTCTGTCGTCGCCAAATTTATCATTTAAATCATTAATTTCTTTTTTAATAATCTCTTGAATTTTTTTACGAGATTTTAATATCGCCTCTAATTCTTTAATTATTTTCTTTTTCTCCTTTAATTCATCTTCAATTTTTAATTTTTCTAAGTTAGCTAGGCTTTGCAGTTTCATTTCTAAAATCGCTATAGCTTGGCGTTCGGATAGTTTAAACTTCTTTATTAAATTAACTTTAGCCACTTCCTTGTCTTTTGAAGCTTTAATTATTTTTATAACCGCGTCAATCTTATTTAAGGCGATCATTAAGCCTTCTAAGATATGCGCCCGATCTTTAGCTTTATCTAAATCAAACTGCGTTCGGCGCCTAACTACAATTTCCCTGTGCTTAATATATTCTTCCAATACTATTTTTAAATTTAAAACCTTAGGCTGAATTCCGTCAATTAACGCGAGCATATTTACATGGAATGTTTCCTGCAATTGGGTATGTTTATATAAACTATTTAAAATTTTCTTCGGGTACGCGTCCCTTTTTAAATCAACAACAACGCGCACACCCTCTTTATCCGACTCATCTCGTAAATCTCTAATTCCTTCTAGCTTTTTATCTTTGACTAAATCAGCGATTTTTTCAACTAAATTCGCTTTATTAACCTGATAAGGAAGTTCAGTAATAATTATCTTAAACATTCCACTCTTATCTTCTTTAATCTCCGCTCTACCGCGCATAACAATGCCACCCCTTCCGGTTGTATAAGCGTGCAATATATCTTTTTGATTATAAATAATTCCGCCGGTCGGAAAATCCGGCCCTTTAACGAACTGCGTTAAATCTTCGGTGGTTAATTCAGGATTATCTATTAAATGATTTATAGCCTGTATTAATTCTCTTAAGTTATGCGGCGGGATGTTAGTCGCCATACCGACCGCGATTCCCATTGTGCCGTTAAGAAGCAGGTTAGGAAGTTTTGCCGGCATAACTCTAGGCTCCTTGTGCGAGCCGTCAAAGTTAGGCGTAAAATCAACTGTATTTTTTTCAATATCAAAAATTAATTCCTCTGAAATGGGCGATAGCTTGGCTTCGGTATAACGCATAGCCGCTGCCCGATCTCCGTCCATAGAACCGAAATTACCCTGTCCTCTTACTAATGTATAACGTAAAGAAAAATTCTGCGCCATACGAACCATTGAATCGTAAACCGCAGTATCGCCATGAGGATGATATTTACCTAGAACTTCACCGACAACGGTAGCGGATTTTCTAAATTTAGCTCCGGCCCTTAGCCCAATACTCCACATAGCATAAAGAATTCTTCTATGAACCGGCTTTAAACCGTCCCGTACGTCCGGCAGGGCGCGCGCCACAATAACGCTCATGGCATAATCCAAATACGACTTGCGCATTTCTTTAACAATAGGTTGCGGTTCAACCATACCGAATTCAGTTTTTTCTTTTCCACCGACTATGTAATGCACTGCCTTTTTATCATCTTTCTCTTCAACTTCTGGCTTTACAGCTTCTTCTTTAACATTTTCTTTAACCTCTTTCTTTGTAACTTCCTTTTGTATTTTATTAACCACTTTGACCGATTTTTTAATAACCTTTTTGGACACAACTTTTTTACCCTCCGAAGCTTTAGCGGATGAGGGCTTAACCACGCTTTTCGCTGGTTTTACAGTTTTCTTATTTATCTTATTTTTATCTTTTGCCATAATTAAAAAATTAATAATTGTTTGAAAATTGAAAATTGAAAATTAAATAATTATTATTCATTCTCCAGCCTCAATCCTATTCTCCAACTCTTCCAGCCTCGCCTTTAACTCATCAATCTCTTCCTGATTCGGCTGTACAAAGGGAGAACTTGTTCCTATTTTATCTTCAGTGCTAGTGCTAACTTCCGCGGGTATCTCCGCGAACTCTTTTATATCAGCTAAATTCCCTTTCATCTCTTCCATCGTCTTGCTAAAATCATCAGTTATTTTATTTAAATTAAACTCTTGATTTTGCGAATTACTGCTTTCAATTTGTTTAAAAGTCTGCTTTAAATTAAATATCCAAAAAACAAAAATAACAACCATAAAAAAAGTAACTCCGCTCCAAAGAATTAACCTTTTATCCCGCTCTAATTTTACGGCTCTCTCTATTTCCGCTCTAATATCTTTAATGTCCTTTTCTCCTTCCAGTTTTACAATTTTTGTTCTCGGCTTTGTAACTCTTAGTTTGCGTGCTGTTTTTCTCACCGGCTTTTTTGTTGTTTTTTTAGTTTTAGTAATTTTTTGTTTCATGTTACATGTTTAAAATAACCAACTCCGTTTCTTCCTGCGGTAAATCTTTTTTACTTATCTTTAATTTTTCTTCATTGGTAGGTTTTAATCCCATTTCTTTTACAAACTTATCAACTCCGTCAACATCTACCTTTAATCCTTTTACTTTATAATGCATTGGAATAACAATTCTTGGATCAATCTGCTTAACGACCTCTACGGCCTTTTTATAATCAATCGTATATTTCCCGCCAATTGGAATTAATAATATGTCAGTTCCCTCTAATCTTTCTAATTGTTTTGTGTCCAGTTCATGCCCTAGGTCTCCCAGATGAGCGACTGAAATATCATCCATATCAATTCTATAAATTATATTTTTTCCTTTTTCCGCTCCCTGTTTTGTGTCATGATAAGATTCAATACCTGCTATAGCCACGCCCTTGCGGTCATATTCTCCAGCGCAGTCAACGACAAAAGGATCGCCCCTTAACGCGTTTGCGTTATTGTGATCATAGTGGTCATGACTAACCGTAACAATATCGGCTTCAAAATTAGGCGCCTTAAAGCCGACCTTCTTATCAAAAGGATCAGTAACAACCGTAACCCCTTCCGATCCGGTCTTGTCCTGAATTTTAAAACATGAATGTCCTATCCAAGTTATTATCATAAAATTAATTTTTAATTGAAAAATTTATTATTTAAAAACAAATCATTTAATATTTTTGTATTTTTTATATTAAAAACAGTTACCTTAAAACCGAACCTACAATTTCAAATTTTATCGGAGCTTTTTGTTTGTTTGCTAAAACATCGGCTATTTTAATTAATACATCAACAGTTAAATTCTGATTTCCATTTTCTATTCTGGCCACAAAACTCTGACTGGTATGGAGTTTTTTAGCGAACTCTTTCTGGGTTAATTTGGCTTTTTTTCTTGCCAGCATAATCTCATGCGCTAACTCTAGTCTTCTTAATATCAAAAAATGCCTCTTTTTAAAGCTTGAATTTTTTAACTTATCATTCAAGTCATCGTTAAATTTAGATAATTTTTTAATTTTTGTTAAATTGTATCGCCTATTAGCTTTCATATAATTTTAATCTGTTAATGGCTAATTTTAAATCTTTGCGAGATATTTTATTAGTTTTCTTTTTAAAAATATGCAACAAAATTACACTATCTTTTTCTATAAACGCGTATAGTATTCTAAAATGATCCCTGACTTTTATTCTAATTTCAAAAATATCTTTGTGTATCTTTTTAGTGTACGGAATTTGCCGAAAACGCGAGTCATCCCTGAATTTTCTTAAAAACGCGTAAACCGCGTCCTGCGTTTCTTCATCTAATGATTTTATGTAATTTTTAATAATTTCATTGCCCGTACTTGACCTATGGTAATAAATATTTATTGTCATAATCTATATTATCAATATACCTTATGAGGTATATATTGTCAACTCCCTAATTAAATACCCTGTCTCCAATTTTTTAATTTTTTTATATTTTGTTGTTTTAAAAAATTACTTTTTGAAACAATTTTCCTGCCGATTTTTCTTTCTATCTGTTTTCTGGCCGAACCGGCGACCGAACCGCCAACACGCGCGTCGTCTTTTAATCTCGGTACGCCCTTAGTGTCTTTTGTCCGGTGAATTTCCATTCAAAGTCGTCCATATGGTCGCGCAAATTTTCCCGCTTCAGTCCTTTATGCTTTTTGTATTCATTTGGCTTTAATCCAAATGTCGCTTGCGATATTTCAGCCGTCAATATCTCATAATCGCGGTTAGTTTCTGCTCCGCGTTTTTCCCACTCATCGGTTAATTCTTCCCGAATAGCAATGCCGCGCATTCGCTTTTCAATCCAATCATCGGGATATCCTTTAAGTTTATATAACATTTTTGCGCGCTTAGTCGCAAGTTCCGGATTTTCTATTTCCTGTACGCGCTCATAACCGACTTTAGCAAGCCAGCGCTTTAGCGGTTCAGCTTTTGGCGATGGAATTGATTGGACAATCCTAAACATTCCTTCGGTGTCGGCGCAGTCGGTTTCACGCATTTTACCGTCTTCAGCCGGCATTTTCAACTGTTCCCAAAATGGGGACGGTTGAGACATCTCTTTATCCCTTTCCTTCATTTTAGCCCAATATGTTTTGGGTTGCGGACTGTCAGTTAAAACTTTTATAACATCTAAAACCGAAAACCACCATTCTTTTTGAAAAACAATCTTCCTTATTTTCTTGCCCTTAAATAAAGCCAGATGCGTATTTTGATTTTTTATTGTCATTATTAATTGGATTAATTATGTTAAGAGCGTTAACCGGCAGAATCCTCTGCGGAGAGATTCTGCCGCAACGGAAAACAATTCTTAATTAATAATTAGCTAATTAGAAATTGTTTGAAAATTAGAAATTGAAAATTAAATCTATTACCTTGAAGAATATTTTCCTTCATCTTCATCATCGTCATCGTCTTCCCCGCCCTCCGAAGCTTTAGCGTAGGAGGGTTTCTCATCATCCGACTCTTCATTATCATCAGCATCTTCTTCGCTTTCGTCGTCCTCCTCCTCTCCCCCTTCTATTTCTTCTTCGCTATCATCTTCATCTTCCTTCTCATCCTCTTCATCTTCTCCCATCTCCTGGCTAGGAGAGGGGTCGGGGGTGAGGTAATCGTCCGGAGCCTCAGACTCTTCTCTATCATGAAGAGCTACGCCACTTACTCCCTGAGATATCATACTATCATACTGTTCCTTACTAATCAATATCTCTCTGGGCTTTGCTCCGGCAGACGGACCAACAACCCCCATCTCTTCCAAAATATCTAATATTCGCGCGGCGCGGGCATATCCAATACTTAACCTGCGCTGTAAGTATGAAGCCGAGGCTTTGCCTGAATTAATAATCAATTCCTTTGCTTCAGCTAGTAATTCATCATCATCTACACTCCCGCCATCCATGCCAACGCCAGCCATCCCGCTCACTTTTTGTCTTTCAGTTACGCCTTCAACATAATCTGTCTCTCCGCCATTTTCTTTTATATAACGAACTATTTTTTTAATCTCGGCGTCGCTAACAAAGGCTCCTTGCAATCTTTTCGGCTTTGATAATTCAGCGGTTATAAAAAGCATGTCTCCGCGGCCTAATAATTTTTCCGCGCCTAAAGAATCTAAAATTGTTCTTGAATCGGTTCCGGAAGCGACTGAAAAAGCGATACGAGCCGGCATATTAGCTTTAATTAAGCCGGTAATAACGTCAACACTTGGTCTTTGCGTTGCTAAAACTAAATGGATGCCGACTGCCCTAGCCATCTGCGCCAATCTAATAACCGAAGCTTCAATATCGCGAGCGGCCGCTACCATTAAATCAGCCAGCTCATCAACTATAAATACTATGTAGGGCATCTTCTCCTTGCCGTTTTTTCCTGAACCGTTCACGCTTAAATTATAAGATTGAATATTGCGTTTGCCTGCCTTGCTTAAAATCTCAAAACGCCTGTCCATTTCATTAAGACACCATTTTAAAGCGTTTATGGTTTTATTAACGTCAGTAATAACCGGAGTTAAGAGGTGCGGGATGCCATTATAAACGGGTAGCTCTACGCGTTTAGGATCAACCATAATAAACTTTAAATCATCCGGATTGTTTTGATAAAGGAGTGAAACAATAACCGAGTTTAAACAAACCGACTTACCTGAGTTAGTGGCGCCGGCAACAAGCAAGTGAGGCATCTTGGACAATTCGTACATCCACGCTTTTCCGGAAACGTCTTTACCAAGAGCCAACATTAAATTATTTTTCCTATTTTTAAATTCTTTATCAGATAAAATTTCTTTTTGTCCGACAATAGCTTTGGTCTGATTAGGAACTTCAACGCCTACTAAAGATTTTCCCGGAATTGGAGCTTCAATGCGGATTGGATGCGCCGCTAAAGCTAACGCCAAGTCATTACTTAAATTAGTAATGCGCGACAGTTTAACTCCTTCGCTTGGTTTAAAAGTATACTGGGTAACGGTTGGACCAACGCTAACTTCTCCCATCTCAACCGGAATGCCGAAATTCTTCAAGGCTTTCTGAATAACTATCATATTATTTTTTATGTCTCCCGAAGTCGGCTTGCCTATTTTTCCGCTAAGCAAATCTAACGGTAAATCAATTTTAACATTACTTCGTTTAAAAACCTTATCGTCTTTTTTAATTTTTCCTTTTTCATTAAATGAAGCAGACATAAATTCCGGCTCGTCCGCCGAAGCTTTAGCGTAGGAGGATTCGTCCTTAAGCCCATGCTTAGAAAAACCTGTTTCTTCGTCCTCTTCATCCTCCTCGTCTTCTTCTTCAATTTCTTCTTCGTCCTCTTCATCCTCCTCGTCTTCTTCGTCTTCCTTTTCAACATCTTCGCCGCGTCTAAATACTTTATTAAAAATAAATTTTATTGGATGAAAAATTAATTTAGCTAACCAGCCTTCAGATCCGATTAAACTATAAAGAGGCGCGTTAAACATAATCATTAAAGAAACTATCAAGAGACCAATAATTATAATCAACCCTCCCCAAAATCCTATTAATTTAAAAAATGCCGAAGCTAATAAAAATCCTAAGTATCCTCCGCCCACTCCCAGTTCAACCATCTCCTGCCATTCATCATGAGGAACAAAAAAATGAAGAAGAGGCTGAAGAGAAATAACGAACAAAAATAATCCAAGATAAGTAGTGCCTCCGACATAATACTTATCATCATTATATAAAAAGAAGCCAAGAAGGAGCAAAAGCAAAGGCGCTATCCATTTTCCCCAGCCAAAAATAAAAGTTATTCCTTTTTCAATATAAACTCCCATGCCGCCGGCCAAATCAAAAAGGCTAAGAAAACTAATCGCTCCAATGGCCAAAATTAAAACAATAAAAATACCCCTCTTTGTGTCAGGGTCTAAGTCCAACTTAGGTAAACTAGGTAGGGCAATATAATCTAATGGATCCTTTTTTCTTCTAAATCTTTTTTTACGTTTTGCCATAAAACTTAAAAAGAGACAACTTTTTTTATGAGTTGTCCAATTATAAACCAGCTTATAAACATACTAATTTTCTATATATATTATATCATAATACCTTAATAAAAAAAAGTCCACGCCCTCTAATGGAGTATGTCTAATCAGGCGACAAAAGCAATACGGAGGATAATATTTTGTCTTACACATATAAAGAAGGCGAGAATTACTCGTCTCGCTTACCGAAGCGGACAATCCTCGCCTTCTTTAATGTGTTTTATATAATTTTATTTAGACAAAATCTTCTTCACCGCTTCACTTACTTTATTGCCGTCAGCTTTTCCTTTTACGCGCGGCATAACCTGTCCCATTATTTTCCCGAAATCTTGTATAGAAACAGGACACTGTCCTGTTTCTACAATTTCTTTTACTATTTTTTCCAACTCTTCATCTGACATTTGTTCAAGTAAATAATTTTCTC
>CAJVWV010000003.1 GCA_913009695.1 uncultured bacterium | reverse complement strand
GAGATATATCAGTGTGACTGGAGTTCAGACGTGTGCTCTTCCGATCTGTCTAACTCCGTAGCAACCGCCGCGAACGTAACTCATTATGCTAAAATAATTCAGCGCAAAGCCACTCTAAGGCGACTCCTTCACGCTTCAAGCGAAATCACTGAAATGGGTTACAAAGAAGACGAGGATATAGATAAAATTCTGGATGAAGCCGAACAAAAATTATTTAGTGTTTCTCAAAAATATTTAAAGAATGTTTTCCTTCCGATTGACAACCTTTTAACCGAGGCTTTTGACCGTATTGACGAACTGCATAAACAAAGCGGAAAATTGCGCGGTTTACCAACCGGTTTTTCCGACCTTGATAATTTACTTGCCGGACTGCAAAAATCAGATCTAGTTATTTTAGCGGCTCGCCCTTCAGTCGGAAAAACTTCTCTTGCTCTTGATATTGCCAGACAAGCAGCGGTTAAAAACAAGGCTGCCGTGGGAATATTTTCTTTGGAAATGAGTAAGGAACAATTAGTAGACCGTATGCTTTGCGCCCAGGCCGGCGTAAGTTTATGGAAGATGCGTACGGGTAAATTGTCCGACCGCGAAGAAGACAATGATTTCGCGAATATCAGCGCGTCCATGGGGCAACTATCCGAAGCGCCGATTTTTATTGATGATTCAGCCAATACATCTATAATGGAAATAAGAACAAAGGCAAGGAGATTGCAAATTGAAAAAAAATTGGATTTGATTGTAATTGATTACTTACAGCTAATGGAAGGACGCGGCAGATACGGCGATAACAGAGTGCAGGAAGTATCGGAAATAACCCGCGGACTTAAAGGTATCGCTAGAGAGTTGAATATTCCAGTTCTGGCCCTGTCTCAACTTTCCCGTGTGGTTGAACAATCTAGGCCCGCTATTCCAAAATTATCCCATTTGCGTGAATCAGGTTCTATTGAGCAGGATGCTGACGTTGTTATGTTTATTTATCGTAAGTCATCTGACCGGAATTATGATATTGATGAATTAACTGAAGAAGATAAAACCATCGCTGAAATTCATATCGCCAAACATAGAAACGGCCCGACCGGAAAAATAAAATTATTCTTTGACGAAAATACAGTTAGTTTTAAAACACTAGAAAAAACAGGAGCTGATGTTCCACCAGAATTTTAGCCTCTACGAATTATCACCGCTTTTAGCGGGATCCCGCCCACAACAAAATTAATATAGTGGCGGGACGAATCTACTACGAATTTACAAATAATGATTAATTTATATTTTTTATAAAAAGTAATTAGCAATTTGTAACTGGTAATTTGGATAAAGACCCCTAATTACAAATTTCTAATTACAAATTACAAACACATGTTCAACAAACTTAAACACATAAAAGACTTGCGTAGCCAAGCAAAAACAATGCAAAACGCCTTATCACAAGAGTCAGTAACCGTTGAGAAAGGCGGTGTCAAGGTCATAATGAATGGTAATATGGAAATTACCTCCATAACAATAAATGATGAATTAGCTAAGGACAGCCTTGAAGGAATGCTTACTGATTGCATGAATGAAGCTATTAAAAAAACCCAAAAAATAATGGCGCAAAAAATGCAGGAAATGGGAGGATTGCCGGGGATTGGGTAATCTTTTTTTGTCATCCTGAGCGAAGCGAAGGATCTAGGACATAGCACAAAACACGAACTTATAGATTAATAATTTCTAATTCACCTAATTTCTAATAAAAGGTCAAATTCAAAATGAATAAATTTCTAATCCCGAGTGTTCTGGATTAATTTTAGCATTAGACATTGGTAATTTTATTAGAAATTAGAAATTAGATATTAGAAATTTTTATGCGTTTCCCTGCATCTATCCAAAATCTAATAAATCATTTCTCCAGCCTCCCTACCGTCGGTCCAAAGACTGCTGAGCGGTATGTTTTTTATTTACTAAGGGCGCATCCAGAAGAACTGCAAAGATTTGCGCAAGGTATTGCCGAGCTTAAAGAAAAGACTACTATATGCCAAACCTGCATGGTTTACGCTGAGTCAGACCCATGCTCTATATGTACTGACAATAAACGCGATAAAAACTTATTGTGCGTTGTCGCCGATACTCGTGATATGATAACTATTGAATCTACCGGCGAATACAACGGCCTTTATCATGTTCTAGGCGGACAACTGAACGCGATTGAAGGAATAAAACCCGAACAGCTTAACATCAAAAAGCTTGTTGAAAAAGTTAAGGCTGGCAATATAAAAGAAATAATACTCGCTTTAAACCCAAACCTTGAAGGAGAAACAACTTCAATGTATCTAGTAAAACTCCTAAAACCTTACAATATAAAGATAACTAAGCTAGCTAAAGGACTTCCTATGGGCTCTGATCTGGAATACGCCGATGAAATGACGCTCTCTAACGCGTTGAAGTTTAGAAATGAAGTCTAAATAACAAATTCATATATAACTTGTTAGGCGAAATATTTGTCACTTTCTTTAATTTATGAAGATTCATAGTTCAATAAAAAAACAACTTGGCTATCCACCAAGAATTGCAGACAAAGTTATTGTAAAAAATTGGAAAGAAAGAATTTCGGGATTGTGCAAGCCTTGTTGGGAATTAAAATATTGTCCTTTTGGGCCACTTGTCGAAGATTTTCCGCTATTCCCGCCCACCAAAAAAGAAGCGAAAGAGCATAATGAATACTTAAAAGAATGTCTTAAAACTAAAAAATTGGGCAATGAAAAAAAACTTGATAAGGCAAGAGAAAAATGGTTTAAGGAGGAAACTAAAAATTTTAATCTCAGAAATTATCCCGATAGCATTCCTAAAGTTTTTTTAGATGCATCTTGCAAGGTTTTTGGTCATATATGCCCAGCAAGCAGATAATTACCGCGTATGACATTACTGATGAAGCCATTGACGAGCCTTCGCTAAATGTTATGATTGAGAAAAGCGAAGAGAATACGAAAAAACAAGTTAAAACAGTCAAAGCCGACTGCGGATATTGGAGCAAGGAGAATATGGAGAAATTGGATAAAACAGAGATTAACGCGTATATTCCCGACAGGAGAAAATCATTTGAGGAAAAAGGCATGAGGGACGGGACATTGAATAAATACCATCGGAATTATTTTAAGTATAATGAGAAAAGCAATGAATTTATCTGTCCCGGAAGGAATAGGCTGAAACTGAAAATAACTAACCGCGGCAAGCATGACAAAACAAAAATAATCAGTCAAAGATATTTCTGCGATGACTGCGGAAATTGTAAAGCAAAAAAGAAATGCACGAAAGCAAAGAATAAACAAATCTGCGTGGATTGGACACTGGAAAAACTAAAATCAAAAATGAGAAAAAAATTAAATACTAAATCAGGGAAGCAAAAATATCTGGAGCGCATATATGATGTTGAGCCGGTATTCGGGAATATTAAACATAACCAAAAAATGGAAAACTTTCTTTGTCGGGGCAAACCAATGGTAAAAACAGAGTTTGGTTTGACGGCAATCGCTCATAACTTCGTTAAAATGGCAAATTGGATTAAAATAGGTAAAAACAAAAAACAATTTGACAGTTTAATGAGATCGGGAACGGCAATCTAGGAGTCATGCGGACTCTTTTAGTAAAAAAATGACCGCCTAAGATTTGGTTATTAGACGGTCTGAGCGTATATCTGGCTGCGCCAGAGGATAAATTTATATTTTTTTCTTTTATTATTCAAAAAGCTCTTTTTAATTTTTTAATTTGCAAATAGGGTGGAATTACATTAGAATATTAGTATGGCTAACAATAATCAACAAATTAACTGGCAAAATTACGGCAGAATAGCGGTATTCATAGATGTGGCTAATGTCGTTTATAGCTTAAAAGACTTGGGCTGGAGAATCGACTACAAAAAACTTCAGCAGTATTTTAAAAACCATAGTAAATTGGCTGACATCTACTTCTATTATTCCACCAACAAAGAGAATGTCGGGCAAGCGAACTTATTGGAAATGCTGGCTCGCAAAGGTTTTAAAATGGTAGTCAAGGAAGTTAAGATAATCAAACTGAAAAACGGCGAGCAACTGTTTAAAGGTAATTGCGATGTGGAATTAACCATAGATATGATTGACCTAATACCAGCTTATGACACGGCAGTGCTGCTTAGTGGAGACAGCGATTTCGCACCCCTTATCAAATACGTTCAAAAACACGGTAAAAAAGTAATCGCCATTTCAACCCGTAACCATGTTTCCAAGGAAATCATATCCGCGTCTGATAAATTTATGTGGTTCAACTGGTTTAAAAACGACTGGAACTTAACTGCCTAAAATCACAAAACCCCGCGTCCCTAAGGACAACGAGGCTCTGGATGATTTTTCTATTATTAGTATAGCAAATACAAGCGTTTTGTCAATAGCAAATTAAAAAGAGCTTTAATATTAGGTAAAAAAATATAAATTTATCCTCTGGCTCCGCCCAAATTTTAAATTTTTTATTTGGTAGAGCACAGCTCAATTTTACCAAATAAAAAATTTAAAACTTCAGATGATACGCAAACGTTAAATGAAATTAAAGATTTGTCCAAAAAATATATAAGGGCAAAAAATTATTTATAGCGAGATAGACATGAAAGATAATTACGATAGTTTTTATAAAAAAAGTTCAAAGAAATTCAAGAAATACGAGTTTCATGGACAAGGCAGATTGGTTGCTGGGGAAAAACCAAATTTTTTTGAGTATCTTAAAAAATTTACAAACAAAAACTTTAAAGTATTAGATTTGGGATGTGGATCTGGTGAACTAACACTCAAATTTTCTCCATTTTTAAAGGAAATCGTTGGCATTGATCCTTTCGATGATTATATAAAGAGTGCAGAAAAACTAAAAAAAGAAACAGATATCAAAAATGTGATTTTTAAAATTGCAGACGGGAAAAATCTACCTTTTGAAGACGAGTATTTTGATATTGTTTTTAGTTCAAGAGGACCGCTCTCTGCCAACAATGATTTTATTAGAGAAAGTTTTCGTGTTTTAAAGAAAGGAGGGTTGATGATTGAAGAAACTATTGGCGAAGAGGACAAAATCGAACTCAAAAAAATTTTTGGAAGAGGACAAAATTACCCCTATCAAGAAACTAAGCTCGAATTAGTAAAAAAAATGTTAGCACAATGCGGAATGAACCTCGTTAAATCAAAATATTTTAAATATTATCAAGTTTATTCATCAATCAATGATGTCATAGAAACTCTTGAAAGAGCACCGATTATCCCAGATTTTGATAAAGCAAAAGACAAATCATATCTTGAAGAGATTGATAGAAAACTTAATAAGAAAGGTATAAAATTAAGTAATCACAGGTTATTTTGGGTAGCTGAAAAATAATTTTTTGCCCTATTTTAAATTATGAAGGACAAATCCTCAACTCAAGCCACGCTGCGCTCTCACTTCATTTCATTTTGTTCGGGTCACTTAACAAGGCAGGCTGTCGAAAAACCCCAATTTTTGCCGTTTTTTAAAATTTTTTTAGCTAATTTTAGCATACCAAATTTTTCAAAATGGAGTTATTAGACAGTCTGATGTTGTATCTGGCTACACCAGTAAGTAATATTTTTTATAATTTTATAACGTGTTAAACAAGTATGCCACATATACATGATAAAATAGATTTTTGTTCAGAAACGTTCATTGTTTACAAAGACACTGTCCTTTTAAGAAAGCATGATAAGCTTAAAATATGGCTAAGTGTTGGTGGACATATTGAGCTAGATGAAGATCCCAACCAAGCGGCCATACGTGAAGTAAAAGAAGAGGTTGGCTTAGATGTAATACTATTTTGTGATAAAAATAAGCAACCAATGTTCAAAGAGAATAACAAATCTCTTATCCCCCCGCAGTATTTAAACAGACATTCTATATCTGAGAAACATGAACATATTGCGTTTGTTTATTTTGCAACGACAAAAATAAACACACTAACATTATCTGATACAGAAATCACTGATGATTGCAGATGGTTCACAAAACAAGAAATAATCAAAAACGATTGTGGCATACCAGGAGATGTCCAGTTCTATGCCCTAAAAGCTTTAGAGACATTATCAGAAAAATAAAATTATAAAAAAATATTACTTACTGGCTTCGCCCAAATTTTTGAAAAATAATTAATTTAATAAGGAGTTTTCAAAAACTTCAGATACAACTGCAGTTAGGCGTAATAATTGTTAGATTGTAAAGCGTTGTTAAAGAAACAGGCTCAATTAAAATTATACTAAATGACGGAAGAGTTTTTCCAGTTGATTTTGTATCATCCTCTGATGAAAATACAGATGTGGCAATTCTAAAAATTGATGCCACAGATTTGCCAGTAGTTAAATTTGCCGACTCAGACTTAGTACAACAAGGAGATGAAGTATTTACGTTTGGCTTTCCATTCGGTATTAAGGGGGATGTGAGTTTTAAGGATGGTACTGTTTCACGCAAATTTATCTATAATGAATCAACCTACATTGAAACTTCTGCTGAAATTCATCCTGGCAATAGTGGCGGACCATTAGTTAATAAATTTGGTGAAGTAGTGGGAATAAATACAGGAAAGTTGGGTGACAGCGTAAATGGAATAATTTTAGGTGAATCAATAAAATTAGCTATTCCCATTAATGTTGCAAACAATTTAGTCCCTTGGCTTAAATCTCAAATTAGATCCTCACTTAGTTTTACTTCTGACTGCGCAATCCAAAAAGCACGTGGATTTGTGACTATTTACAATTTTCACAACAAACCACAGTCATTAATTGCAACCACAAGATTAACTTCGCAATCAGGATTAATATTTAGAATTGATGAAAATATTGTTGTGCCTTCTGTAAAATCAGTTAACGGAGAAGATGTTCCCGGAGAAATTAAGGTTAGTATGACTGCCGACAAAATTGGGTTGGAATACAAAATTGAGCCTGACAAATTTTCTATTCCTGGTCTCTGGGAAGGCTTGCAGGACAAAATTTATGGCGTATCACTTCAACCGACAATTTGTAATTAAATTATTTAAACTAAAGAGTTTTAGGTAAAGTGAGCTCCCTCCATGGGCAAACAGACACCCCCCTTTTAATTCCTTGGAGTTATAAAATTTGACCCATTTTCTTAATATGGTATACTGTAAATAATTAACTAAACCATATTAAGTATTTATATGAATTATCTATCATCAATTATAAAAAAACGCTTGGAAGAAAAATTGACCAAACTCAATAAACTCCGCCCCTTGCCAAAATCAGCCGTGCAAAAACTTCGAGAAAAATTCCAAATAGAAATGACCTACAATTCAAATGCGATTGAGGGTAACTCTTTAACCTTAAAAGAAACCTTTCTGGTTATCAACGAGGGCATGACCGTAAAAGGAAAACCGCTCAAAGACCATTTAGAAGCTAAAGATCATCACGCTGCTCTAGAATATTTATATGACCTGGTAGCTAAAGATAAAAGACACACTTTCTCTGAAATACTCATACGGCATCTGCATCAAATTATTATTCAAGAAATTGATAAAGAGTGGGCTGGAAAATATAGAAATGCAAATGTAATTATCGGCGGAGCCAAGCACACACCGCCCGATGCATTGCAAGTACCGCAAAAAATGCAAGATTTAATTAAATGGCTGAATTCACAAAAAAATAAAATGCACGTCGTTGAGTTATCCGCCTTACTGCACCATAAACTTGTGCATATCCACCCATTTTTTGACGGTAATGGAAGAACCTCGCGACTTGCCATGAATTTACTACTCATGCAAAACGGCTACCCACTGGTTATTATTCTAAAAAATGACCGCAAAAAATATTATGACGTACTAAGTGAAGCTGATAGCGGGAAATATGAACAATTAGTAAAATTTATCGCTCAGTCAGTAGAACGCTCTCTTGATATTTATCTAAAAATTTTAACACCAACAACAAGAAATCAAGAAAAATTTTTAACTTTAACGGAAATATCTAAAAACACTTCATTCTCTGCAAAATATCTAAATCTACTTGCAAGACAAGGAAAGCTTGAGGCACACAAGGAAGGCAGAGATTGGTTGACTTCAAAAGAAGCTGTTGAACGGTATCTTAAAAACCGAACCAGAAAAAGAAAAACTGTAAAAAAATAAAATAAGGAGTTTAGGGCAAAGGGTATTCACCCCTTTAATTCCCCTCTACCATTTGCCCTAAACATAAAAACAAAATATAATTAATTTAAGAGTAATCCCGAAGCTTCGGGATTAAAGAAAAATATATACATCATATAACAAAGCTGGCTGTCGAAAAACCCCCAAAAACACATCAACAAAATATACCGTAAAACCGCTCATTTCATTTTAAGTTATCCCCTGTTTTTTGTTTAAAATTAGGCAAATATATGATATAATTAAGATATAATTCATTAATATTTTAATTAAACATATGCCTAAATTCAAAGAATATAATCAAGGGCAGATGATGCTTCTTCCTCCTGATATCAGGGATATTATTCCCAGTGATCATATTTGCTATATTATCAATGATGTAGTTGATAATATGGACATATCAGAGAAATCGGACAAATGAATATGTCCGATTTCTCTGATATATCCATAGATGGCTCCATATTCAAAGCGTCCGCATCCAAGAAAAATACATTTAACCGGGAAGAAATAGCCAAGTGGAGAAAACGAATGAAAAAGATACTTAGAGAGGCGGAGAAAGTTGATAGAAAGGAAAATAAAAAGTATGGGAAAGAAAGGGGCTATGACCAATTGCCTCCGAGATTGGCTGATCCTAAAACCGGGAAGAAAGAGATTAAGCGATTAATGGATAAAATGAATAAACTGAAAATGGCTGATGAGAAGATTAAAAGCAAACAGAAATTGACGCGTATATTCCGGACAGGAGGAAATCGTTTGAGGAGCGGGGCGCGCGGGACGGCAATCTAGGAGCCATGCGGCCTCTTTTAGTAAAAAAATGACCGCCTAAGATTTGGTTATTAGATGGTCTGAAGTTATATGCGAACTTGTTGATTTATTATTTAAAATTAGGTAAAAAAATTAACAAAATTTCAAATCAGAAAGCCTTCTGATTACATTATACCACGTACAGCTAAAACCCCAAATACTGTATTTCTTCTTGAAGCTGTACTTTAAATCTATCTCTTACTTGTTGTTTTATATAACTTATTATGGTTATAACGTCCTCTGCCGTGGCTTTTCCCGTGTTAACTATGAAGTTAGCATGTTCAAGGCTTATTTTTGCGCCTCCGATTGTTTTTCCTTTAAGGTCTAGTATGTCAATAAGCCAGCCAGCTCCGACCATTTCGTCTTTTACGACTCCCTCTTCTTTAGCTTTTTCGGCTAAGTGAATATTATTTTCGTTTAAAATTTTAAAATTAATATTTTTAAAAATACTTCCCGCGCTGGGGAGTTTTGGATTAGTTTTTGAGCGGATTTTTACGTATTTGTTAATTTCTTTTTTTATTTCGTCCCCTCTTCCCTTTTTTAATCTTAATGTTGTTTGCCAGATTAATAAATCACTATTTGTTTTAAAAATACTTATCCGATAATTAAATTCGCAGTCTCTTCTACTAAATTGTAGAAACTGATTTTTTCTTGCGTCTAAAACTTCAACAGTCTCTATAATCTCGCCAATATTACTGCCGTATCCTCCGGCGTTTCCGCGAATTGCTCCGCCGATTGTTCCGGGAATTCCAACCGCCCATTCTAGTCCAGTTAAGTTTTCTTTAGTAGCCATGGAGACGGCTACGGCTAAATTGGCTCCAGCTCCGCATTCAATTCTTTCGCCTTTAATTTTTATATTACTGTTAGATATTTTTATAACCAGTCCTTTAATTCCATTATCATTAATTAATACATTACTTCCGCCAGCTAAAACAAAAACGTCTTGTTTTTCTTTTTCAGCCCAATCAAGCGCTTGTAAAAATTCTTCTTTACTTTTTACTTCAATAAAAAATTTAGCCGGACCGCCGATCTTGAAAGTAGTGAGCGGAGCAAGAATAATATTTTGTTTTATTTTTTGTTCTATTGGCATAATAAAAAATTTAGTTAATTAGGGCTTAGGCACTTATGGCTTAGATTTTTTAATAAAAAACCTAATCACTAATCAACTAATCATTATTTATTATCTTAACAAATCTAATTAAAAAAGACCAACTTTATTTAAAGTTGGTCTTTTTTGTATATTTTATTCAACATCTCCCATCTTTTGCAAATTCAGTAATTTGGCGTATATGCCCTTGCTTGTTTGCGCGAGCTCATAATGACTTCCTTGTTCAACTATTTTTCCGTCTTCAATAACCACAATTTTATCAGCCCTTTTTATCGTACTTAATCTATGCGCGATTATAATCATAGTGCGCCCTTTTCTTACTTTCTCTATTGCTTCCTGAATAAGTTTTTCGCTATAGCTATCAAGGCTGCTCGTTGCCTCGTCAAAGATTAATATTTTCGGGTTAGCAAGTACAGCGCGAGCGATTCCGATTCTTTGCCTTTGCCCGCCTGATAATTTAATGCCTCTTTCTCCTACTAGAGTATCGTATTTATTATGTAATTTTTCAATAAATTCTTCCGCGTTGGCAATGCGCGCTGCCGCTTTAATTTCTCTAAAACTCGCGTTCGGATTGGCGTAAGCAATATTATCTTTAACGCTTACGTTAAATATTTCAACTTCTTGCGGGACAATAGATATAAATTTTCTAAAAGAAAAAATATCGTATTTTTTTAAATTTATATCATCAAGCAACACTTCTCCCCTTTGTGGATCGTAGTGCCTATATATCATTCTTGCCAGCGTTGTCTTTCCTCCTCCGGACGGACCAACCAGCGCGGTAACGTATCCGGCGCCTATTTTTAGGTTTATATTATTAAGCGCCCTTTCTTTATCGTCTTCATAAGCAAAGCTCATATTTTTAAATTTTATTTCTCCGCCGATTGTTTTCGGTTTAATGCCGTTCTTTGGATTTGCAACGTTAATTTCTTCTCTTTCAATGTTTATAAACCTATTTATAGCCTCTGCCCCCTCCTCAACTCTGTCGTAGAAACGGGACAATCGCCATAATGAAAAATATGATTTTTCAGACAACGTAATTACGAAAACTAGAGTACCGATAGTTACGCTTCCCTGCCAAACGAAGTATGATCCTAAAAGTAAAATAGTAATTCGCCCGAAATCAACAATTAAACTTCTACTTATGCCGCTTCTTAATAATTTTGTCCATTCTTTTAATTCATTAACTTTGATTCTTTTTCTAATTAAACCATAATCGCTGGACTCTCTTTTTTCCTGCACAAAAGATTTTACAGTATTAATGTTAATTATTGACTGCCCTAATTTTCCGGACGCGACTTCATAATCCTCATGCCTTTTTTTTCTGGTAGGATACAGGTCCTTATTAACTTTCCATGTTAATACAATAAACAATGGAGCGAATATAAAGAATGACAGTCCGAACCGCCAATCAACCGCGAAAAGAACAATCATAGTTACTATTAATTGTGTTATGGTTGGCGCAATTTCAAAAGAAGCATTAGCTAATAATTCAATAATTTTTTGTATGCCTCTTTCAATTTTTGTAATTTTATTTCCGGTATTTTCTTTTTCATGATAGGAAAGCGGCAATAAAATAAGTTTTTTGTGGATTTTAATCGGTAGATAATATTCTATATCAACTAAAATATCAAAAATTCTTTTTTCCCTAAAATAATTTATTATTGCTACCCCTTGCTCGGCGATGAACATAAAAATAATAAGGTATATAATCGGCATGACTTCGGCCGCGTTAAACGCGGTTAATTTATCAATAATTAACTTAAGCATGTAAGGGCCAATAAGCCTTAATGATTCAAAAACAATAGTAAAACAGAGCAAGATTTTAATTCGCTTTTGTGATGGCTTTAAAAGTTTCCATAATCTTAGCCAAAAATTTTCAGTTTTTCTTTTTTCTTTTTTCATATTAAAATATAAATAGGGGCGCTAAGCCCCATATAATAATACGTAAAATTAGGTAAAATGTTACAATCAAGATTGACTTTCGGGATGAAGTTTGTTATTGTCTGATTAATCTAACAATAACTAAGAAATTAAAATAAAGGAGGGTCAAAGATGAAAGCTCTTTTACATACGTTTTTAAAGTATGCCAAGGTGTTTGTTTTTCTTACAGCCCTGCTTATCGTCTATTCGGCTATTATCATGTTTGTGCCAAGGAGGGATATTGTTGTTAAATTTGTTAGAATAAGATATAAAAGGATTATGGAATTTTTGAAAAAATTTATATTTTTAATTTTTGATTTTTTAACATCAAAAGAAAAAGCATATGCCAGGAGGTGTTTAATGAATAGTTGTTTTTTAAATATAAAAAGAAAGGTTAAATTTATAGGTGACTGGATACACTTCATCTTCGCCGCCGCTTTTCTTCTCTTATTATGTCTACTTCCCTATAGATTTCGTGCGAATTTGCCAATTTAATACATCATCCAATAAGCTTCTGTTAATTCAGGAGCTTTTTTTATTTTATTAAATTTTCTCCAATTCTAAATACGTCGTCGGCCCCTCCCGAAAATTCGCAAGCGAACTCGGGATTTCGTCCCGCTATATTGCGGGACTCAACATTAAGATCTGATTAATTTTTCACCTATTCGGAACACATCACCAGCTCCCATTAATAAAATTATATCCCCTCTTTCAATATTTTCTCTTAAATACTCTTCGCATTCTTTCAATGTCGGTATGTATTTTGCGTTTTCTTTTCCTTGCTCCTTTATTTTATTAACCAAGTCTTCACTACTCACTCCGCCATGCTCTTCTCTGGCCGATCCATAAATATCTAAAACGATTACCTCGTCAGCGTCTTTAAAACTTTTCGCGAATTCATTAAGCATAGCTTTAGTTCTAGTAAAAGTATGCGGATGAAAAACTACCCTTAATTTACCTGTCCTGCCTGCCCGCCCTTTGGCGTGGAGCGAAGCCGAAGGATAAACTTCTCTTACGCCTTTTAGCGTAGCTTTAACTTCTGTCGGATGATGCGCGTAGTCGTCGATTATGGTCGCGCCGTTAAATTCGCCCATAGTTTCCATTCTTCTTGCGGTCCCAGTAAATTCTTCAAGATATTTTCTAATATCTACTAAATCAACGTCTAGTTCAATGCATGTAGCAATTACCGCTAAGGCGTTAGATATATTATGCTTTCCGATAAGGCTAATACTAAAGTCCCCCAGTTCGTTGCTTTCGTCTTCGTCAACGCCCAATTTCACTTTAAAATACTGCCTTCCTCCCCCTTTATTAAAGGGGGTTGGGGGGATTTCAGTTTTAATATCGTAAGCAACGTAGTCGGCGGACTCGTTAATCGCGTAAGTAATAACTTTTCCTTTACAATTTACCTGCGCTATTTTTCTAATAATAGGATCGTCATAGTTAGCTACTAAAAATCCTTTCTTAGGAATTTTTTTAATAAACTCAATAAAAATTTTATTATAATCGTCTTCGTCTTTAAAAAAGTCAGGATGGTCAAATTCAATATTATTTAAAATTACCGCCTTAGGATTAAAATTAATAAATTTATTCTGGTATTCGTCGGCTTCAATAACTAAATAGTCGGATTTAGAAGTTAGAGCCGCTCCGTTAAACTGCGGTACGCTTGCGCCTACCATAACGTTCGGTTTAATTCCTGCTCTGTCTAATACGAATCCAAGCCAGGCGGTGGTTGTGGTTTTTCCGTGCGACCCCGCAACCGCTATGCCATATTTTTGGTTAAAGACTTCACCCATTGCTTGAGCATAAGTTAAAACTCTAACTTTCCCCCCTTTAGTAAAGGGGGGCTGGGGGGATTTAATAGCCGCCGCTACTTCAATATTGTTTTTCGTATTATAAGCGCTTGAATATATGATTAAATCAGCGTCTTTAGGAATGTTATTATTATCAAACTTTTCAATTATTTTAATCCCCGCTCTCTTTAATACTTCGTCAGTCATGAATTTTTCTTCTATGTCAGAGCCTAAAACCTCAACATTGTTAGCGGCAAAAAACTGCGCCAGCATTGTCATGCCCACGCCTTTTATTCCAATCATGTATATTTTCTTTGTTTTACTTAAATCCATACTTTTTTGTTTTCATTCTTTTGTCATTTTGAGCCATGGGCGAGAAATCGCTTAAATATTGTAATAGCACAAACCGTGATAATTGATAGTTAAGGGATTCCTCACTTCGTTTCGGAATGACAAAGTATTTGCGACTTTTACTTTAAAAATGATATAATATAATAAATTAGCTATTACAGCTAATTTTGTGCTTATATATCTAATTTACTTTATTTATTAGGAAAAATCAAATTCTACTTTGTCATTCCCGCGAAAGCGGGAATCCAGGGTTTAACACTTATAAGGTTGATAACGTGCATCTATAAAGAACACTACTACCTTTTTCTCCTGGATCCCGGCTCTCGGGCCGGGATGACAGAGTGGCAGGGATAATAATAAAGATTATGAAAAAAATATCTAAAAAATATTCAGGGATTTTAATGGGCGCCATGATGGGAGTCTTTATGAGTCTTTTTATGTCTCTAGTTGTTACATTTATTAATCTCGGTTTAGTTGATAATTTTATGCAGATGTGGATGAAAGCTTTATTTCTTAGTTTTCCGATAGGTTTTCCGATTGCTTTAATATTAACACCTATTGTTAAAAAAATAACTGAAAGAATTACAGAATAAAAATATGAAAAAAGAAAGGTTTAAATTAACTCCAGCTTGTTATTTAGTATTAATTAAAGATAATAAAATATTATTGTTAAGAAGATTTAATACTGGCTACCAAGACGGAAACTACAGCTTTGTTGCCGGTCACCTTGACGGTAACGAGTCTTTTAGGCAAGCCATGGTGCGAGAAGCTAAGGAAGAGGCCGGTATCAAGATAAGCCCTGAAAAACTTGACGTAGTGCATGTTTTGCATCGCTTAAATGATAAAGGCGGCGAAAGGCTTGATATTTTTTTAAAGACCAGTGAATGGGAAGGAGAAATTAAAAACATGGAACCGCATAAATGCGACGATCTAAGTTGGTTTCCGCTTGACGAATTACCGGAAAATACTATACCGTATATAAGGCAAACAATTAATCATGTTTTAAATAAACGTATTTATAGTGAGCTTAATTTTTAAATAAATATTTCTTGAAAAATATGGATAAGTTTGACGAAACAAAAAGAAGTAATATTTATATTGGAGCGCCTGTTTCAATTGTAGAAAAGCAGAATCAGGGAACGGACGAACTAACGGACGGCTACGTTAAAGATATTTTAACTAGCTCTTCCGCGCATCACAGGGGAATAAAAGTCCGCATTGAGTCCGGCGAAGTTGGACGAGTGCAGATTATTCATGATATAAATAATTTATAATAATTAATTAAACCCGCCTTCGCTAACCTGCCTGCCGGCAGGCAGGAGCTACGGGCTGGCAAGCAAAAACAAATGGAAAAAAAACTTAGAAAAAATATGTGGTTGAGGCACAGACTTAATGATCCCTTTGTATTTATTTTAATTATCCCTGTAGTTCTTTTAGATATATTTATTGAATTGTATCATCAAGTGGGATTCAGTTTATGCGGTATAGAAAAAGTCAAAAGATCAGAGTATATAAAAATAGACAGGCATAAACTTAAATATCTTAATTTTTTTGAGAAATTAGGCTGCGCTTATTGCGGATATGTTAATGGTTTTTTCCATTACATTTTAGAGATATCCGGAAGGACCGAAAAATATTGGTGTGGGATAAAGCATCAACAAAGACAAGGCTTTAAAGACCCAAGGCATCATGAATATTTTGCGGAGTACGGCGACGAAGAAGACTTTAAAAATAAATACATTAAATCTTGATTATAATTTTATAAAAAAATTCCCACTCAAATTTTGAGTGGGTTTTAATTTGTAGAACTATAATGATTTTCCGCAATCAGGACAATTTTTGTAGTTCCATTCTTTGTATTCTTCGTGGTGGTTGGAGCAATTGGGATTTACTTTAGCGTCCGGATTGATTACTTCACCGCATTTTGAGCAATACTTTGAAACCTGAGAATGTTTACATGTGCTCATAAGACACCTCCTTTGTTTATTATAAAATTTCGTGGATTATATTTATTATTTTTTCATTAGCTCCCCTTTTCATAACTTTTTGAATATTGTTACGTAGCATGCTACGCAACACATCATCATCTAATAGTTTTTTTATGTTATCAGTTAAAATTTCAGGTGTCAATTTTTTTTGATTTAAAACAATTGCCGCTTCTTTTTCTTTAAAAATTTTAGCGTTTTCTTCTTGATGCGAGTCGGGCATTGGGATTATGATAGAGGGCTTTCCTAAATATGACAATTCGGTTAACGTTCCTAGTCCACAACGCGAAACAACTATATCGGCGGATGCGTAAGCTTCAGCCATTTGTTTTGCATCTAAAAATTCAAAGGATAAATAGTTATGAGAGCGAGGAGATCCAATCTCCGATTTGGAGATTGGATCTCCTTTATTTTTTCCTTTTCCGGTGACATGAATAATCTGACAGAATTTAATTAATTCACCTAGACTTTTCCAAACCAACTCATTAATCGCCATAGCTCCAGTTCCACCACCCATAATAAGTACAACTGGTAAATTGTTTTTAAATCCAAATTTATTTGTCATTTGTAATTTGTCATTTGTAATTTCCAGACTACGTCTGGCTGGGTTTCCTGTCCAAACGGCCTTCTTGCCGTAATATTTTAAAGATTCTTCAAAGGTTACTGTAATTTTTTTTGCGAATTTTGCCATTAATTTATTAGCTAGTCCCGGACGCGCGTCTTGTTGATGAATTAGAACCGGAACGCGTAAAATCCACGCCACCCAAATAACAGGCACGCTTACGAAGCTTCCGGCGCTTATAACTAAATTCGGCCTCCATACCAAAATAATAGCTATAGATTGAAAAAAACCAATTATTATTAAAAACGGATCAATTAAATTTCTTAAAGAAATATATCGCCTGAATTTTCCGCTGCAAATCGTTTTAAATTTAGTCCCCTTTTCCTCAACCATCTTTTTTTCCGGACCAACTTTTGTCCCAACAAATAAAAAATCGAAATCCCCCTTCGCCCCCTTTACTAAAGGGGGTTTTTCGGTTGCCCCCCCTTTATTAAAGGGGGTTGGGGGGATTTTTTTTAAGGCTTCCGCCAAAGCCAAAAGCGGCGACACCGACCCGCCGGTTCCACCACCAGTTAAGAGTATTCTATTGACATTTTTTTCCTTTTTTATTTGCATTGATTTAGACAGATTTAAACGAATTTAGAATTTGTGGACTGTTTGTGAGCGGAGCGAACGGACAGTTTACAAATTCGTTCGCGGTTTATCCGTAATTTATTCGTCCGCCCGCAAACTGTCCGCTCACTATCGTTCGCAAACAGTCCGCTTATTCCCAATTTAAAAATCCCCCAGCCCCCTTTATCAAGGGGGCCTTCTAGACCCGCACCCGTCCGTCCGCAGCTCCTGCCTGCCGGCAGGCAGATTAGCGTAGGCGGGTGTGTTTACTTATATTAACCAATATCCCAATCGCGGCTAAAGATGCGAGCATGGCCGAACCTCCGTAGCTTATAAAAGGAAGCGGTACGCCGGTCATAGGTATTAAATTTATCATGCCTCCGATATTTACCATTGCCTGCGTAACTAGCCAAGTTACAATACCTATTGCCAGAATTCGTCCGAAATTGTCTGGAGCATGCTTGGCGACCAAATATCCTCTGTAAAATAAATATAGAAATAACATTACCAAAATTGAGCTAAAAATCAAGCCTGTTTCTTCGCCGATAATGGCAAAGATTGAATCTCCGCTTACTTCGGGTAAATACATATATTTTTGCCGGCTTGCGCCAAGTCCCATGCCGAAAAATCCGCCTGAGCCGACCGCTATTAATGATTGGTTGATTTGATAACATGTGCTTTGAGCATTAGTCTCGGGATCAAAAAAGCATTTAAATCTATTAGCCTGATATGGCATAACTTTTACCATTAGCGTTAACATTATTATACCGATTAAAATTATACCCAGAATATGTTTAATTTTTCCTCCGCCAACGAAATATACTACTAGTGATGTAATTGTAATAATAGCTAGCGTTCCTATGTCGGGCTGTAGTAACATCAAAAGCCCTATTACTCCTAAAACAACAACGAACGGACCTATGCCCTGGGCGATATCGTGCAGTTTTTTTTCACGGCTTTCAAGCCATCTAGCTAAGTATAATAAAAAGGATATTTTTACGAATTCGGATGGCTGTAGCGAAAACCCGAAAATATTAATCCAGCTTCGCGCTTTTCCGTAATGCGCTGAAAGCCCAGGTATAAATACTAGCAGTAGAAGTATTACGGAAACAACTAAAAACCAAAAAGCATATTTTCCCCATCTGTGATAGTCAACTTTTGAAAAAAAATAAAAAGCCAATAGTCCTACTCCAAGACCAAAAAACTGGTGTTTTAAAAAATAATAACTGTCCTGATGCTCATAATATGCCACGGCGCTAGTCGCGCTTGAAAGCATAATAAGGCCAAAAACTATTATTATTCCAACAGTAATGACAATAGTTTTGTCCTGTTCATGCTCGTTTGTTCTGGGACTTAATAGTTTATTTATTGTTTGTTTTAATGTAGACATTTAGAAATTATTTATCCGTTAAAATGTTTTATCAAGTAAAAAGACAACCAACCCTATACCCGCGCTTACTCCCGCGATTACCCAAAAACGCATAACTATTTTTGGCTCTGGCCATCCCTTAGCTTCAAGGTGATGATGTATGGGAGAAGAAATAAAAACTTTTTTTCCTTTACGAAATTTTTTAGATAATAGTTGAATAATAACTGAAGCTGACTCAACTACAAAAATTAAACCTATAATAGGTAAAATGAATGCTGTATTCGTAAGCATAGCTATAATACCCAAGGTTATGCCCAGGCTCATTGAACCGGTATCTCCCATAAAAAATCTGGCCGGATTTATGTTGAACCATAAAAAAGCAAGAAGCGCGCCGGTTATAACTCCGCAAAAAGTAGCTAAGTCGTATTTCCCTAAAGAAAAGGACATAATGCCATACGCGCCAAAAGCAATAAGGAGGGTTCCGCCGGCTAATCCGTCAAGACCGTCTGTTTCGTTTACGGAAAAAGCGGTAGCGACAATAACAAAAATAAAAATTAAAATATACGCCCAGCCCACTTCAAAGTTTCCTAAAAATGGAACATGAAGCAGGTCCCATTCAAGTTTAAAATAAAACCACCACGCTCCTACTAGCGCGATAATTGTGTAAATTAATAAGCGATGCTTAACTTCCAGTCCGCCTCCCTTGCCTTTAATATCTATCCAATCGTCAACTAACCCGACCAAAGCCGTTGCCACTAATACGCCAAGCGGAAGCAAAGTCTCCTCTCTTGATAGAAAATTTAGATTTTGAAAAATATCCCAAGGCAAAAATTTAGCCAGATAAAAAAATAAAACAGAAAAAAGAAGGACAGTAACCCAGATCAAAATTCCTCCCATTGTAGGCGTACCGGTTTTGTGGGCGTGCATTTTAGTAAAAATTGGAGTTGTCCCTTTACTTCTTATTTGTTTGCCTAATTTATGCTTATATAAAAAATGGCTTAAGATTGGCGTCCAGGCCATCGTAAATATGAATGCTAAAAAAGTTAGAAGAAGTATTTTTGTGATATAAAAATCAGTCATAATTGTCAGGTCTACTGAATAATAATTTTTCTACTGCAATTCCCATATTTTGGTAAATTTTGTTACGAAATTTATTATACAACAGACCTATCTGTAAAAATTAATTAAATAAATTGAAGCTAAGCTAATTAGTAATATGAAGTTTGAAAAAAGGGCACCCGCCAACAAAATATGGCTAAGAAATTTACTGGCAGCGGCCATATTATGTCTTTGTTTTAATATTGCAGCCAGTAAAATTAAATTAATTAAAAAAATAGCCAAGCCCAGCAAAGGAATAATATAAATTTTTGACACATCACCGATTAAATTTACGCCAAAATCAACATTATAATGCAATATAACTAAATTTTGGCTGACATCAATATTTATTATATACGCGGATAGCCAGTTTAATATTATTAAGCCCAAAGTTAATATTAAATACATTCTTATATAAAAAGAATTGAATAAACCGGCTGATAGTTCCGCCAATTTTAGCCTAATATGATGAAAATAATTTAATGGGTCAAATGTGTTCATAAGGTAAATTTTAAAAAACTCAAATAGTAATTGCAAAAATTTAAATTATATTCTAAGCATAACTTTACCATATTTTTATTTAAATTAAAAGACATCAAGATAATTATATTATGACAGCAGTTTTAATTAAGTATTTCTATTAATAACCGAGATATGTTATAATAAAAACATAATTCTTAATGTGAATAAATTAATTTTTATTTTTGCTTTATTATTTTGTTATAATATTTTATGTTTACAAAGGAACAAATTAAAAATATATTAAATAAATCAAATATCTTGTCAGCTGAAAATTTTGAAGAAATGAATAAGGAGGCGGAAAAGGACAAGAAAAATATAGAAAGCTATCTGATAGAAAAAAAAATCATAACTCAGCAGACTTTATATGAGGAGGCGGCAAAGTATTTTAATATTCCCTTTATAAATTTAAAAGAAAAAACAATAAGGAAAGATATTTTATTGAGCGTGCCGGAGCCGATTGCAATGGCGCATAATATTATAGCTTTTGATGCTGATAATAAAGAAATGCAAATTGCCGCGCTTGACCCCGGAGATTTGGAAATATTTGAATTTCTTAAGAAAAAAACAGGGCTTGACCAAAAAATATTTTTAACTACTCCAGACAGTATTAAAGAGGGCATAAAACAATATCATAAAACCCTTAAGTCAGAGTTTGACTATTTAACTAAAGGAAAAGAAGGAGAAAAAGACAAAGAAGGCATCCCTTCGGATGAGCAAGGATTAAAAAAATTAGCTGAAGACTTGCCGGTTGTTAGAATTGTTAATACTTTGCTTGAGTACGCGGTTTTTGAGGAGGCCAGTGATATACATATAGAACCGGAAGAAAAAAGTATTAACGTTCGTTATCGTATTGACGGTATATTGAGAAACGTCATGACGTTGCCGAAAAACGTGCAATCCGGAATTATAGCTCGTATTAAAATTTTATCTAATTTAAAAGTTGATGAGCATCGTCTTCCGCAGGACGGCCGTTTTAAAATTCAAACTGATGAATATAAAGTCGCGTTTAGAGTCTCCATATTGCCAACCTTTGACGGCGAAAAAATAGTTATGCGCCTTTTGAATGAAAAAGCGCAAATTCTGTCGCTAGAACAACTAGGATTTCAACCAAGCGTTTTAGAGATAATTAAAAGAAACATATCAAAGCCACATGGAATGATTTTAGTTACGGGTCCGACCGGCTCAGGTAAAACAACAACTCTTTATACTATTTTAAATATATTAAATACCCCTAAAGTAAATATTTCTACCGTTGAAGATCCGATTGAATATAGAATGCCACATGTAAATCAAACTCAGGTTAACGCTAAAATTAGCTTTACCTTTGCTCTTGGCCTTCGAGCTCTTCTTAGGCAGGATCCTGATATTATAATGGTCGGAGAAATACGCGACCATGAAACTGCTGAAATAGCAGTTCATGCCGCCATGACTGGACATCTTTTACTTTCTACCCTGCATACCAACGATGCTGTTACAACATTGCCTCGCCTTACACAGATGGATATCCCGGCGTTTTTAGTCGCGTCTACCACTAACGTAATAATTGCCCAAAGGCTGGTAAGGAAAATTTGCACCAATTGTATTCAAAGTTTTAACTTGGATAAACAGGTAATAAAAGAGTTGAGTAAACAAATGGATATTCCCCGTATTTTAGAAAAATTGGAAAGGCTTAAAATAATTTTTGACGCTAAAAAGGGGCTGGAATCTTTGCTTTTTTATCGCGGCAAAGGATGTAAAAAATGCAATAATTCCGGATATAAAGGTAGAATGGGAATTTACGAAACGCTGGAAGTTAACGACGAAGTATCTGATCTTATTTTAAGAAACGCGCCAATAAGAGAAGTAAGTAAATTAGTAGAAAAGCAAGGCATGCTTTCAATAGTAGAAGATGGTTTTATCAAGGCGAAAAGCGGCATCACTACCATTGAAGAAGTAATGAGAGTAACCAAAGAATAATTTTTAATTTTATAATTTTTAATTTTTGAAATAATATTCTAATTTCTAATTTTTAAAAATTTAAGCATTAAAAATTTAAACATTATTTTCCGCCTGAGGCGAATCCGCCCTTGGCGGAAAAAATTACAAAATTAATAATTAAAAATTTTCAAACTATGCCAGTTAATTTACAACAAAAAAACGTGGGAGAAAAAGACCAAGAAGATAAAAAGGACGAGGAATTAGGGTCAACAATGGATAAAATTAATAATTTTTTATTACGATTTTCTCGTATTCCGTTAAAAGAAAAATTAATTTTTGTGCAGCATTTGGGGATCATGTTAAAGGCCGGCTTGCCGATGTCCGGCGCTTTAAAAACCTTGTCGGAGCAGTCAGACAATAAATTAATGCAAAAAGTTTTAAAAAAGATTGCCGATGATGTTACCGGAGGCGTTAGTTTGACGGATAGCTTAAAACCCCATAAAAAAATATTCGGCGAGTTATTTATTAATATGGTTGAATCCGGTGAAATTTCCGGAAAACTTGAGGAGGTGTTGGCGCAATTATTTATTCAAATGAAAAAGCAATATCAGCTTATTTCTAAGGTTCGGGGCGCGTTGACTTATCCGGTAGTAATAATTTTTGCAATGATGGGAATCGGGGGTTTTATGATGATAGTTGTGATTCCGAAGATTATGGATATGTTATCAAGTTTTGAAGCGGAACTTCCATTGCCAACTAAAATTTTAATCTCTATTAGCAGCGGTATTATAAATAATGGTCTGCTTGTTGTAGTCGGTTTAACGGTTTTTATTTTGGGCTTTATACAAATATTGCGCAATCCCAAGGGTAAGTATTTTTTTCAGTCATTGATTTTAAAGATGCCGGTTGTTGCCCCTATTGTAAAAAAAATAAATATAGCCCGTTTCGCGCGTACCGTAAGTTCTTTATTAAAAACAGACATTATGATTATTAAAACTTTCCAGATAACAGCTGATGTTTTGGGAAATCTTCATTATCGATACGCTCTTAAGGAGATGAGCGAAAAAATAAAGAAAGGCGGACAGATAAATGAAGTTATAAAAAATTATCCAAAACTTTTTCCTCCGGTAGTAGTGCAGATGATTTTAGTCGGCGAGCAAACGGGACAAATAGATAATATTCTTGAAGAATTGGCTGATTTTTACGAGGATGAAGTTGATCAGATTATGAATAATTTGCCGTCTATAATTGAGCCTATATTAATTTTGATTTTGGGCATAGGCGTCGGCGCTATGGCTGTTGCTATTATTATGCCTATGTATAGTTTAACAAGCGCGATATAATTATTTATATAAGTTATGAATTATGCTTTTTTTAAAATAAAAAATCAATTCGGCTTCACATTAATTGAAGTAATAATTTCAATCGCAATTCTTGTAATTTTAGCTTTGGGAATTTTTAGCTTAATACTTCTTTCTTTGCGCGTTACCGCTGACAATAAGTATTATGTTGAAGCTATTGGAATAGCTAATCAAAAAATGGAGCAAATTAGGAACTTGCCTTACAGCGAAGTTGGTGTGCAGGGCGGCATTCCTAGCGGCAACATACCGCAGGTAGAAACAATCAGCCGCGAAGGAACATTCACGATAAATACTTATGTCACGTATTACGACGACCCTTACGACGGTTCAGCCGGGGTTGATACTATTATAAATGATTATAAAATCGCGACAATAAAAGTTGGCTGGGTTGGAAAATTCGGAGACAGAAACGTTACAATTTTTTCAAAAATTATTCCCCGCACCGAAGAAACAGCCGAGGGTTATGGACTTTTAAAAATATTAGTAAATAATGCCGGCGCTGAACCATTGGCAGGCGCTAATGTTCGCGTAGTAAATAACTCTTTAAACCCGGCGGTAGACGTCACTAATCCAACCGATGCGAGCGGTATATTATATTTGCCCGCCTTAGAATCTTTTCAGAGCTATGAAATAACTGTGACAAAAACCAATGAAGAGCCATCGGTATATTATGGCGCGGACCAATCATATTTACTTTCAGCCGGCAAATCCCCAATTCACCTTAGCGTTACAGAGGGCGACAAAACAGAAGAAAGTTTTACTATTGATAAACTGGCGAATTTACAGATTCGCACAGTATCCAATAATCTTCCGGACAACTGGAGGGTCAACCTGCCGCAAAGCGCGAGAGATCAAATAAACGCCAATTTTTCTCTTGATAGTTTTAATAATATGTATTTTGTATGGCAAAGCAATACCGCCACTTCGTCTTATATATACGCGCAAAAATATAACTCTTCATCCGTTAAACAGTGGGCTAATGATTACAAAATCAGCAATACGGCATTTCAACGCAATCCGGATATCGTCGCGGCCGCAAATGGAAATTTATTCGTTGTTTGGCAGGATGATTCAATTACTTTAAAGCAAATTGCTTATGATGTTCCCGATAACTTTGGGAAAAAATATGCCGTAGATATAATTAATAGTAAAACGCTGTTATCAAAAAAATCAATTTTTTCTTTAATAAAACATAAAACTTCTAATATAATTAAAAATATTACGGCATATTACGCTAATACGCGAATAAATGCCAATCTGCGAATTGCGGATAAATTTGAGGAATTAAAAACCGGTGTAAAAAAAATTTATAATAAATTCTCCGTCGCCTTCGCGAGTTTATTCCATGATAAATTAACAGTCAATAATGCCCGAGCGGCCGGTTCAATTGTGCAAACCAAAATAGGTTCAATCGTAAGCTGGAGCAATACGCTGACCGCCACTTTTGATAATCAGCCGACGGAAGGAAACGTTATTATAGCCATAGCCGTCCATAGAAATAATAATAGTTCATTTAATCTCCCAACCAATACCGCCGGCTCATTCACGGAATCAGCTTATTCGGATAGTTCATGGTATTTGGATATTGGAATATGGCATAAAATTATCGGAGCCGGCGAACCATCGCAGGTAACTTTAACAAACAGTGGAAATATTGAAGGAGGTGTTTTGATGATTATGGAAGTATCCGGACTAGACACAAGCAACTTAATTGATGTTACATCCACTAACGACGAAACAGGCAGTGATGGGCTAACTGCCTCAACCGGATCAACCGCGCAATCGGAAATTACTGGATTTGGGGTTGCCGCCATCGCGTTTGCCGACAATAACTTTACGACTCCAAGTTCAAGTAACTGGGCATCCGGTTCAAGCGACAACTGGACGCATCAGCTATGGCAGGATTGGGGGGGATGGTGGATTAATGATGGATCTTTGGCGGTAGCCACTCTTAATATAACTTCAGCCGCCGTACAAAGCGCCGACCTGACTTTGAGCACCGGCGGGGCTGAGCAAAGAAACAGCGCTTTAGCGGTATTTCGAGTTCAAATTCCGAATGATGCTACCGTAGGCACGATTAATACGCAAACTGCGTCAATAATGATCCTCAGTACCAGCCAATACACGGGTGGCGCGTTTGTTATTACCGATAATACCGGCACGCACAATGTCACCGGTATTACTATTTCAGAAAACGGAACCGTTGACGCGCAAAACAACTTGTCTAATATTAAACTTTATTATGATCTGGATATAGTCGCGCCTTATAATTGCGCTGACGAGCAATATGATGCCGGTATTGACGCGCAGTTCGGCTCTGCTGCGAGTTTTAACGGCGCTGACGGCTCGGTGGCATTTACGGATAATATAGAAATTTCAACCACTAAAACGCTTTGCATATATACTGTTTTAGACGTTTTAAGCGGCGCCGGTAAAGACGAAACTGTTGAAATTAAAATTAATGATCCTTCAACCGACATTACGTTAAATGCAGGTACTGCTTTACCCGATACGACAGTTGAGATTAGTGGTTCCACTATTTTACTAAAACCAACCGAATTAAATCAAATACATTATCGTTGGCGCGATGACGATGGCTCGGAAATTTCAGCCTCATGGAAAGATAGTCAAGATACGCCGACAACCGTAGAAATTAATTCCATAACGCGCTTACGTTTTGAAATATCAAACGAGGGCAGTATTGACTCAGGAACAACCGAGTATAGAATTGAATATGGAGAAATGTCGTCTAGCTGTTCAGGTATTTCAAGTTGGACAGCGTTGCCTAATGACTCAAGTCAGCATTGGCAAATAAGTGATTCAGCTAACTTGACAGATAGCGAAGCGACAACAAACGTTTCGGGCTTAACCGACGAAAATACCAGTTTTAAAGCAGGACAAGTAAAAGACGCGGGCAACCAGACGTCCGCTATTACTCTAACGTCAAACGAATTTACCGAACTAGAATACGCGATTCAGGCAACATCAAATATAAATGAGACTAATTATTGTTTTCGCTTAACTAACGCCGGTTCAACAGATGATTTTTATTACACAGTATATCCCGAAATATCCGTTATAGGAGATGAAAATATTTATATAGTAAGCCTTGACGCAAGCGGCAGTGAATTGTGGAGCGTAAAAAAAGTAAACTCAGACAGCACAAATACGAATCAGACAAATCCTAAAATAGCTATTACCCAAAATTCGGCCACCACAACCATAGTGTGGCAGGATGAAAGAAACGGCAATACCGATATTTACGCCCAGGCTTTGGATATATTAGGAAACAAGCTTTGGGGATCTGACTTGCAAATTACCAGCTCGTCAACCAATGAACACTCCCCCGCCATTTCGTTTGATTCAAATAATAATATCGTGGTTGCTTGGGTAAACGACGGCGCGGCCGATAAAGAAATATATCTGCAAAAATTCGATTTAACGGAAGCGAACGTTTGGTTAAGCCCGAAAAATATTTCAAATTCATCTTTTGACGACTACTCGCCAAGTTTAACGGTTGACAGTTCGGATAATATTTATTTATCTTGGACAGAAGATATTTTAGGCGTATTAAACGTTCGGTTGGCGAAATTTGATTCAAATGGAATTAGCCAATGGGAAACACAAGCCAACATATCTTCTCTTGCCGACAATCAATATGATTCTGCTGTTGCCATTAATAATTCCATTTCTCTCGCTTATGTTTTATGGACAGACGACCGTGACGGTAATGAAGATATTTACGCGCAAAAATATGATTTAAACGGCAATGCCCAATGGACGAATGACCTAAAAATTAACATAAATTTAACCGTCAGCGCGCAATCTAATTCAGTATTGGCGATTAACACGGCCGATGAACCATTCGCGGCATGGCAGGATAACCGTGACACTGATTACAATATTTACGCCACTAAATTCACCGATCCGGGATCTCCCAGCGGTTACGGTTATGTCCCAATTAGAGTTTACGGCACAAAAACAATCAGTGAAACTCCTGTTATTTACGAATTTGACCACGACCAATATACTGACGCAAGCGGCTACGCGAATTTGTCTTTAGAGTGGGATGCCGGATATACGATAGAATTAGTCGCTGCCTCCACGTCGTTAGATATGATTTATACGGATCCGATACAGCCACTGGAAATATTGCCTGACGAAACTAAAGAATGGACGGTTTATGTAGAATAAATAGCTCCCCCCTTTACGGCAAGGGGGGTTGGGGGGGGGGTTAGCATATGTGGCATATTGTCGTGGCTTTAAATCCCCCTAACCCCCTTTAATAAAGAGGGATATAATAAACATACAAAATGAAGGAAAAAATACAAATTAAAACTTTCGGCTTCACATTAATAGAGCTTCTTGTTACAATTTCAATTTTTATAGTAGTGACAATTATGGCTTCAGAATTTATTATCAGAGGATTTAGGTCAACAACTTTTGAAGCTGAGCAAGGAACTGCCGTGCAAAATGCGCGGCGAGGCGCTGAAATAATGGTAAAAGAAATTAGGGGCGCGAATAATTCTGAACGGGGAGACTATCCGTTAGCCGCGATAGAAGAAGATAATCTTATTTATTATAGTGATATTGATGATGACGGATATATGGAAAAAGTCAGATATTTTTTGGATGGCTTGCTGTTAAAAAAGGTAGAAACCCAGCCAGGAGCAGGAAACGATTATAGCGGTTCAGGAGCCACCACGACTATTTCAAGTTATGTTAATAATCAAAATGAAGCGGTTTTTATATATTATGACAGTAGTTATGTTGAAACAGACGATATTAACAATACGCGCCTAATTAATATTAGATTAAAAATTAATGTAACCCCTGAACGCTCGCCTAATGACTATTATATTGAAACCGACGTGCATTTAAGAAATTTAAAGGACAACCTATAAAAATTTATTACTTATGTTAAAATCAACTAACAACTTGACCACTAATCAGAAAGGCGCGATGCTTGTTCTTGCTTTAACGGCCACAGGGCTATTTTTAGCAATTACGTTAGGCGCGGTTGGGCTGGCGACAATGCAAAGAAAGCTTAATATAAGCAAAGTTGCCCGCGCCCAGGCGATTCATGTCGCGGAAGCGGGCGTAAATTACTATCGCTGGGTTCTATATCACGACAACGAAGACTATTGTAATAAAGAAACATGTATCGGCGCCCCCGATTACGGACCATATGGACCCTATGAATATACTGATGCCAACGGAGAAGTAACCGGTAGATACGAACTATATATAACGCCGCCGGCTATTAATGGTTCAACTATTGTAAATATTAAATCAGTTGGTTGGACCGATAAATATCCTAATGTAAAAAGAGAAATTGAAGTAAGATGCGGCATACCTTCTTGGTCAACTTACTCAACTCTTAGCGACGCTGATGTTCGTTTTGGCGAAGGAACGGAAGTCTGGGGTCAGATTCATTCCAATACGGGAATCCGTTTTGACGGCGTGGCTCATAATGTAGTTTCATCGTCTATTTGCGTTTACGACGATCCGGATCATACCGGATCGGATGAATTCGCGGTTCATACCCATGTTTCGCCTACCGACCCCTCTCCGGACGCCAACTGCCCGCCGCAAAATGTGCCTGACAGAGCTGATGTTTTTATGGTTGGCCGTTCTTTTGCCGAGCCGGTTGTAAGTTTTAATATGCTTGATAATTATTTAAATGATGTTTTGGATAAGGCGACAACCTCGGGCATGGTTTTACCAAGTTCGGGCGCCGAAGGATACCATATAACCTTAAATACTGATGACACCATTGACATTAGAACAGTCACCGCCGTAACTTCTCCGTGTACCTCATGGTGGTATAGTGAAGAGACAGAGGGTATTGCCTCAGAAACCGTGTATGATATCGGTTCAAGCACTCCGGCGAACGGCGTTGTTTTTGTTAAAGATAAAGTTTGGGTTGACGGGCAAATAGACGGCAACAGATTAACCATTTTAGCTTTTGCCGAACCTATTACCGGTGATACGACTGACATAATAATAAATAATGATTTAACTTATACTAATTATGACGGTACGGACGCTATTGGACTAATAGCCCAAAGAGATATTACAGTCGGCTTTTATAGCGAAGATGATTTACAAATTGACGCCGCTTTAATAGCCAAGGAAGGAAGAATCAGCAGAAATCATTATTATGATTTCTGTGGAACAAGCTATATTAGAAATACAATTACAATAAACGGTTCGTTGGCGACTCATAATCGCTATGGCTTTGCTTACGTGGACGGCACGGGCTATCAATACAGAAATTTGAATTATGATAATAATTTAACTTTTATTCCCCCGCCTCATTTTCCAACAACAGGAGAATATACCTTTATCTCTTGGAAAGAAAAATAGGATGTAAAAATTAATATGGTTATGTTATAATGTAAATGATAAATGTCAAAGCTCAAATGTCAAATCCCTGCCTGCCGGCAGGCAGGAAATCCAAAATCCAAATGTTTAAATTTTGATATTAAGTCATTTGACATTGCTTTGACATTAGGATTTTGTCATTTTGATTTTATTTAGAATTTTTATATATGTTTTTCAGCAACAAATTAAACTATCCCATCGGTCTGGATATATCAAATTTATCCCTTAAGCTTGTCCAGCTCAAAAAGCAGGGGGATAAAATCGCAATACAGGCTCTAAACAAGGTAAATTTGCCAGAGGGTCTTTTTGAAAATGGAGAGATTAAAAATAAAGAAAAAATAATCAAAGCTATTAACGCATTGATTGATAAGCCAAAATACGGAAAAGTGACAACAAGAGAAGTGGTTGCCTGCCTGCCTGAATCCAGAACTTTTATAAAATTAATTGAAGTAAAAAAAACCCAAGAAAGTACTTTTAAGACAATTAGAGATGAGATTGAAAAACATGTCCCTATGGCAATTGATAAAATATATTTTGATTGGCAGTTAATAAAAGATTTTCCGAATAAGCAGCTTATTTTAATTGGCGCCGCTCCGAAAGATATCGTTAATCAATATACTGATTTACTAGATCAGGCGAAATTATCAATAGTGGCCCTAGAAATAGAACCTATTTCGCTTTGTCGCAGCTTGCTTAAGGAAGAACATTATAAATTCAAGGGAGATAAAAATAAGAATTATGGCATTATTGATATTGGCGCGAAGCGTTCCAATATGACTGTCTATTCAAAAAATACAATCCTTTTTTCTTTTAGTGTGCCGATATCAGGAAATAAAATAACGAAAAAAATTGCTGAAACCTTAAAAATTGATATAAAACAGGCCGAGAAAGCCAAGATTATATGCGGTCTTGACGAAAGTAAGGCTCAAGGAATAATTAAAGATACGCTATACGGGATGATTAAAGAATTGGTCGCGAAAATTAACGATTCCATTATGTTTTACAATCATCATTTTCCCGATTATGGTCAGATTGATAAAATATTACTTTGTGGCGGAGGCGCGAATATTAAAAATCTTGATAAAATAATAAGCGAATATGTTTCCATTAAAGTAGAGCCGGGAGACGCTTTAATTAATTTAAATGAAGACAGACGGGAAATATTAAAAATTTTTTCCGAAACTCATAGTTTAAATACCAATTTTTCAGCTAAAATAAAAAACAAATCCAAATCAAGCAAAATAACACAAGACACTAGCATAACATACGCTACGGCTATTGGTCTGGCGCTAAGGGAAATATTTATTGATAAACTATAACACAATATGTTAACTTTAAATCTTGTCTCGCAAGAGCTTAAACAAGAAATTAAATCAAGGCATGTTTATTCGCTGTTGAAGAAAATGAATTATGTTTTAATTATTATAGCAATAATTATTACGATTATTTTATTGGTGGCTAAAATAATACTACAGAATAATTTTAATGACGTTGTGGCGCAAACTACTTTAGTAACAAGTTCCAGTCGAGGGAATATTGACAAAGTAAGAAAAATTAATTCACAAATTGATACAGTTACTAATATTCAAAATGAATATATCGCATGGTCGTATTTATTGGAAATGTTGGCCCAGATGCCATCAAATGAAATTTCTTTTTCGTATATAAAAATAGAAAAAGAAAGTCAAGCTTTAAAAATAAAGGGGCATGCTGATACGCGGGACAGCCTGCTTGAATTAAAGCAAAAATTAAAAGATTCAAATATATTCACGGATATTAAATCGCCAATTGAGAATATTCTTCAAAAAGAAAATATAAATTTTGAGTTAAGCATGAAATTAAATTTAAAAAATATCACTCCTACGAATTACGAATAAATTCGTAACAGATTTATAATTCGTAGATATTTATAGATAAGCCGTCGTATGAATTTTAATAATATTTCAAAAAAAATCAGTTTAAAGAAAAAAATAATTATTATTTCCGTTTTGTTTCCTTTGGCTATCGGTGGTTTAATTCTTTTAGTTATTGTTCCTACTGTTAAAGACATTAAAAATATTAAAAATGAAATAGAAGCGCAAAGAATTGATTTAGAAATTAAATATAAAAAAGGCCAAAGCATAAACAAACTAACTAAAGATTTAGAAGTAATTGAACCCCAATTGCTTAAATTAAACCGAATTTTAATTGGTAAAGACAAGGTATTGGAATTTATTACCGAGTTGGAAGAAGTGGCAAGTAGCCAGGGTGTTGAACAAAAAATAAATTTAGCCGCCCCCAAAAACACCGCCAAAGATGGCTATAAAAAAACGCCGCTGCAAATTATCACTAACGGTAATTTTATCAAGCAATTGAATTATTTAATAAATTTGGAAGCCATGAATTATTATATAAATATAAATTCTTTAGAATTAAAAGCCGGCTATTCCCGCCCCATTAGCCATGAAGGGCAAACTCCGGAAAGGCCCATAAGCATGCTAATTTTTGCTGATACATATTGGGAATAAATTAAAATAAAATATGGAAAAATTAAAATTAAAATTAAATACCGAAAAAATAAATCTATATTTTCATATTTTAACTGCGGTCAGCGTTGTTGTCCTGTTGACTATAGTATCTTTATTTTTATATAGAAACTTTTACCAGACCATAACTCAATCTGAGGAAATATTAATTTTACAGGGAAAAGTCGCGTCGGATGTGGTTAATATGAATAAGTTTAATAAAATACTAGAAAAAATAAAAAATAAAACTGAATCTCGTAAATTGGGAGAAATTAAAAATCCTTTTGACTAATAAAAACACGAATTAATATTCGTGTTTTTTGTTATTTTTCGTTTAATTAGTGTCTGCTTAAAGCTCGGGTGACATCCTGCGTAATTTTTTAATAATAGGCGGTAAAATTTTTATTACTTTTTTTATCTCAGCTTCAGTCGTATATTTTCCTAGACTAAATCTTATGGAGCTGTGCGCTATTTCCTGCTTTATGCCCATTGCCAAGAGTACATGGGATGCTTCAAGTTTTCCTGACGCGCAAGCTGATCCTGTTGATACTGCAACGCCCTCAAGATCAAGAGAAATTAAAATAGACTCCCCTTCTACGCCTAAAAAAGAAAAATTAGCGTGTGACGGGACAGCATTTTTTCTATCAGTATTTAAAACCACATTCGGAATATTTTTTATAATGCCGTCAACAAGCATATTGCGCAATTTCGCGATTTTTAAGTTATTCGCTTCAACCGATTTGGCCGCGCCCGCTTTCTTTTTTCCTTGTTTTTTTGCTTTCCTATTTTCTATCAATTCTATCGCTTTTCCTATGCCAACAATAGCCGGAACGTTATATGTCCCGCTTCTTACTCCATTCTCTTGATGTCCGCCTAATTGCAGTGGCTCAATCGGCACGTCTGTTTTTACGTATAGAACGCCTACTCCCTTTGGTCCTTGAATTTTATGTCCGGACATACTAAGCATATCTACGTAATTCCAACGCACATCGCAATTTAAATAATTAACCGATTGAGTCGCGTCAGTATGAAAATAAATTGGTTGTGGCTTCTCCCCTCTTTCTTTCGGATTTAATTTTTTCCAATCTTTTAATTTTTTTTCATTTATTTTTTTAATAGTTTTTCCAATCTCTCGAATTGGTTGAATACTTCCAACTTCATTATTGACATGCATTACGGAAACTAGAGCCGTATTTTTCTTTATTGCTTTTTTAAATTTTTCAATATCAACAACTCCGTTAGATTTTACTGGCAAATATGTAACTTCAACTCCTTCTTTTTCTAGTTTTTTACATGGCTCTAGAATGGCGGGATGTTCAATAGAAGATGTTATAATGTGCGGATTTTTAATCCTTTGTTGTTTTGAGGCCTGCCCTCCGAAGTCTTGGCGTAGGAGGGCTTTAATAACACCAGTGATAGCTAAATTGTTTGATTCGGTCGCGCCGGAAGTGAACACAATTTCATCCGGCTCGCAATTTAAAAATTTAGCGGCTTGTTCCCGCGCTTTATCAACGCCGGCCATGGCCGTCTGCCCAAAATTATGAATTGATGAAGCATTACCGAATTTATCACAAAAATAAGGAAGCATGGCTTGTGCCACTCTTTTATCCATTGGCGTTGTAGCGCTGTAATCTAGATATATTTTGTTCATAAAAATTATTATATTTACACAGCAATCACTTCTTTAACTTTTGGGACCTCTTTTTTAATTTCTTCCTCAATTCCCTGTTTTAGCGTTATTTGCGACATTGGGCAATGAGCGCACATTCCCACTAATTTAACCTTAACAATGCCTGTTTTTTCGTTAAATTCGTTGAATTTGACGTCGCCTCCATCCGCTTGTAGCGTAGGCCTGATTTTATCTAATGCTTTTACTATTTTTTTTTGCATATTTTTTTATCTGTCTTAATTAGTCTAAATCAATGCTTAATTTTGCATTGATTAAAACAGATTTAAACTGATAATTTCTTATTTAACTTTTATACTTCTTAATCGCCTCATGCAACGCCTCTAAGGCAAGCATAGAGCAATGAACTTTTACTGGTGGTAAGCCACCTAGTTTTTTTATAATTTTTTCTTTTGTCAATTTTTTAGCTTCATCTATTGTTTTTCCTTTTATCATGTCAGTAGTAGCGGATGATACGGCTATGGCGGCGGCACAACCAAGAGTTTCAAATTTAATATCTTTAATTTTATTATCTTTAATCTTTAAATATATTTTCATAACGTCTCCACACTTAAGGTTGCCTGCCTGCCCTATTGCGTCGGCATTTTTAATATTACCCTGATTATGAGGGTTTTTAAAATGTTTTAATACTTGTTTAGAATATTGCATAGATTTAATTTTCAATTTCTAATATATATTAACTGGCGTTCCAACCTCCGCCCAATTATATATAAATTCCGCTGAATTTATTCCTAATCGTATACAGCCGTGTGAGACAGGCGTTCCTAAATGATCCTCGCCCTCTCTATACCCGTTCGGCCAGACTGGAAGCTCATGAATTCCTATTTTTCCGTTTCCTAATCCCAGCCAATAAGGCATCCAAAGTCCATAAGGTGACCACGCCCTGGGGTGTTTGTTGGTTATTAAATAATTTTCTTTCGGAGTTGAATTGTTGATGCCGCTTGAAATAATAAAAGTTCCCATTTTTACTCCTCCTAAAAAATAATATAATTCTTGATTTTCAGTGTTAACTTCAATATGTTTATTAAGTTTAGCACTGTTATTATTTAATGGGTCATATCCATTATTAATTTCTTCTCCATCTTTATATCCGTCGCCGTCAGTATCGGGGTTTGTTAAGTTAGTTTTAAAATTAAGCTCCATTCTGTCAGATAGTCCATCATTATCATAATCATTATCTTCTAATTTTACAGCCTTTATATTGTGTGGGGAATAACCATTATTTAATTCTTCCCAATCACTATATCCGTCGCCGTCAGTATCCGGATTTTGAGGGTCTGTAAAATAAACATTAATTTCATCGCTATCCGGCACGCCATCCATGTCTGCATCAGCTTGTCCATTAGCAAAAACAGGCAGGCTTAAAAAAAATAATAAAATAATAGTTACAATAAACTTCATAAAAATTAATAATACACCATAGCATGCTCCCCTTCTTACTAGGAGGTGTTGTGGGAAGTTTATATTAAATCACTTAATTTAATATTCTTAAGAGTTGAATTTACGGCATTCTGCACTTTAGAAAGTACCGATGATACCGCGCATTCACAACTGGCGCTGCAATAGACCTTATTATCATTATCAACGCAATAAAAAGGTGGGTTTTCCCCTTCTAAAGCGTTTATAATATCTAAAACATTAATATTTTTAGGATCATTGGATAATTTATATCCGCCGGATGCTCCTTTTACCGATTTTACTAATTTTGCCTTTTTCAAGCTTGAAAACAGCTTTTCCAAATATCCTTGTGAAATATCTTCATCTTTCGCAATATTAGCCAAAGAAACACTCTTCCCTTTAAAATTCCGAGCCAAATTTATCATAGCCCTAAGGCCGTATGTTGATTTTGTTGAAAATTTCATAAAACACTGTCATTCTGGAGCGAAACGATAGAATCTCGTCATAAACGCATGTACGTTTTTCACGAGATTCTATCGCCCTTCGGGCTCCAGAATGACATTTTATATCCTACCAATTTAGTTGGTATTAATACTATAGCATACTATTTAAATACGTCAAATCCTATCCTGTACTGTTGCAAAGATTTTAATTATATGTTAACATATTTAAGTAACACAATTTTATGTTGTGTTTTAATTTATTTTTATGAAAAAACACATTCCCCGAAACAACCTATCGTTATAGCTCGTGATGTTACGGGGCAAGCATCTAAAATATGAAAAAAGACATACATCCAAAGTATCACGAAAAAGCTAAAATTAGCTGCGCTTGCGGCAATAGTTTTACTCTTGGTTCAACTTTACCTGAAATTAAAGTTGAGCTTTGTTCGGCTTGCCACCCCTTTTATACCGGTAAACAAAAATTAGTTGATACAGCCAGAAGAGTAGAAAAATTCCAGGCTAAAATGGAAGCAAAGAAGAGAATTGCTCCAACCAGAAAGGGTAAAAAATTAAAGAGAGCGGCCCAGGCAAAAAAAAGAGCAAAAAAAGAAGTAACGGTTAAAGCTGATACTAAAGTCATCAAGAAAAAAACTGACAAAAAATAACTTCAGGGGCAGTCGTTGAATGCCCCCTGTAAACGGTTATTCTTTATTGTGTGGTATAATTTAATTATACTAAATAGTAGAGAATAATCGTTTTTGTATAATTTGCATATTCGCAATTCGCAAAATTTGCATACTAATTCGCATCATTCGCATTATACCTATGTACGAAGATATAAAAGAAAAATTTAAAAAACTTGAAGAGGAATTACAAAATCCTAATATTATTGGAAATCAAAAGAAATTAAAGGAAATCTCTCTTAAGCATTCCGAGATTAAAGATGTAGTCGGGATGATTTTTGAATTGGAAAAAATTGAAGAGAATATAAAACAAAACAAAAACATTATTTCTAAAGAAAATGAAGCAGAATTAAAAGAAATGGCGGAAGAAGAACTTAAAGAACTTACGAAAAAAACCGAAGAATTAAAAAATAATATTGAAATAGAATTAAATCCGGCTGACCCTAACGACAAAAAAAATTGTATTATGGAAATAAGAGCGGGAACCGGAGGCGATGAATCGGCCTTGTTCGCGGCTGACCTTTTTAGGATGTATTCAAGATTTGCCGAAAGACAAGAACTTAAAATGGAATTACTAAATTCAAGTCAAACTGAAATTGGAGGCTTTAAAGAAGTTATTTTTTCTGTTAACGGTAAAAACGCTTTTGGCCTTTTAAAATATGAAAGCGGCACGCATCGCGTACAAAGAATTCCTGAAACCGAAAAACAAGGCCGAGTACATACTTCCGCCGCGACGGTAGCTATAATGCCTGAAGCTGAAGAATTTGATTTTGAAATTAAAAATGAAGATCTTAAAATTGATACCTTTTGTTCTTCTGGTCCTGGCGGACAATCGGTTAATACGACAGCCAGCGCTATCCGAATAACCTACATTCCAACTGGACTAGTGGTTTCTTGCCAAGATCAAAAATCACAACACCAAAATAAAGATAAGGCTATGCAAGTTTTACGATCACGCCTCTTTGCTCAAAAAGAAGAAGAAAAAAGGTCAAAAGAAGCGGCCGAGCGTAAACAGCAAATCGGCACAGGAGATCGAAGCGAAAAAATAAGAACTTACAATTTTCCACAGGATCGCATTACAGACCACCGCATTAAAAAATCATGGAGCAATATTAAAAATATACTTGACGGCGACCTTGAAGGCATAATTAATTCCCTTAAAGAGGCCGAACAAAAATTACGTTCTGAAACAAAATAAATGAAAATCCTAACAAATCAACGAATCATACAACGAATGAAACAAATTTATATATAAAATTATTAGTTGCATTTGTTGTCAAATTTGTCCCGCCACTTTAATCAAATTTATTGAGGGCGGGATCCCGCTAAAGCGGTGATTGATTCGCCGGGAAATTATATGACTATCAGCGAAGTCAAACAAAAATATTACAAAAAAATAGACTTATTAGATTTAGAATTAATAATTTCCCGCGTTATAAAAAAACCGCGGGAATTTGTTTTAACGCACCCGGAATTTAAGTTAATTACGAATTACGAATTACGAATTACGAATTACATAGACAGAAGGCTAAAAGGCGAACCGCTGGCTTATATTTTTGGCGAGAAAGAATTTTATGGGCTTAATTTTAAAGTAAATAAAAATACGTTAATCCCCCGCCCTGAAACTGAATTAATGGTTGATGAAACGATAAAACAATTAACAATTAACAATGAACAATTAACAATAATTGATATTGGAACTGGCTCAGGTTGTATTATCATTTCTCTTGCAAAACAATTAGCTAATTACAAATTTATTGCCACAGATATCTCTAGGACAGCTCTACGAGTCGCACGACAAAACGCAAAAATCCACAAAGTAAATAAAAGGATTAAATTCTTAAACGGCAACCTTTTAAAGCCAGTATTAAATAATAAAAAATTGATAATTGATAATTGTAAATTGATAATTGTATCGAACCTTCCCTACCTAACTCCAGCTCAAATAAAAAACTCTTCTTCCATCCAATGTGAACCAAAGCTCGCTTTAAACGCGGGAAAAGACGGACTAAAATACTACCGCCAATTATTTAAACAAATTAAATTACTAGTTACCGGTTACCAATTATCCGTTACTGCGTTAATTGAAATTGATCCTCAGCAAACCGCAAAACTTAAAAAAATAATCAAAAATAATTTTCCAAAAGCAAAGATAAAAATAAAAAAAGACCTAAGGGGTCTTAATAGATTGGTTATTATTCAATTATAAAATTACGTTGCCTTTAGACTAAACCAAAAAGTACTTCCCTCTTCCTTGCCCTTGGATCTTACTCCTATTTTACCGTCATGCCTATCAATTATTCTTTTAGCTAAAAATAAACCAACGCCTGTGCCTTCTGTTTCAGTTAGATAAGCATCATGAGAGCGATAAAATTTTGAAAATATACGAGACTGGTCTTCTTTTAAAATGCCTATACCGTTGTCTTCAATATGGAATATTACGTTATTTTTATACGAATCAATATTAATTTTTATTTCATCTTTAGTGTATGAAATAGCGTTTTCTAATAAAATCTGAATCACAGAGCCAATTCTTATTTTATCTACGTTCACTCGCGGTAAATTCTTTTCATAATTAAACATTAATTTAATATTTTTAGCTTTTATTTGCTCTTCTAGGTCGTTTATTACGTCCTGCGCAATCATTTCTAAGTCAGCCGGTTTTAAATCATATTTACTTTGTTCAGCTTCGGACTTGGAGACCAATAACAATTCTTCGGTCAATTCAATCAAACGAACATTTGCTTTTTGTACACTTCCAATTAATTTTCTTTTTTCATTGTCCTTTTCTTTTTCTTCTAGCGCATCCATGCCCCACTTAATTTCAGTTAACGGGGTTCTTAGTTTGTGAGCCGCGACCGTAAGAAACTCATATTTTAGTTTATCCGCCTCTTGTGTTTTTTTCCAAAAAAGATTACCTATTATAAAAGCGACCATACCTGATAATAACGGAATCATCCAGGGTTTAAAGCCGGGAAAATTATCAGCGAACCAGCTATTTAAAAAGCTGACACCAAAAATAGCTCCGCTTATTAACGCAATGCCGACTGTAAAAAAGAATGCTTTCTTAATTATTACCCTAATATCCATTAACTGATATTTTAAAATAGCCATTGCGACCACTAATGAATACACAATAAGAAGATATGAGGCAAATGGATGGATAATAGGAATATAAATTTTAAATACTAATAAATAATTAGATAAACCGCCTGTATATCCAAGTAAAGATGCCCAAAAAACATAGCCGATTTGATTATGGCGAATACCCGTTGAAGCTCTATATGCCTTGAATAATTCATTCATTTGATAGATTACATATATTACAAAAATAAAAAACTGAATATATACTAGAAGCTCCGGTTGGGGCCAATATTTTAGATAAGCCATCTCCTGAACACTGGACACCATATACGGCGTAAAACTCATAACAGCAAAAAACGCGCAAAAAACATAGCCTATTTTTATAAATAATTCCTTTCCTTTTATTTCTAAAAATAAAATTACAAAATGGGCGGTTGAAACTGCTATTAAAAGAACAGGAAACCATACAAGGCGCGTATAAATGATTGCTTGTTCAGCTGAATCTGCTAATATTACAAGGCCAGTAAAAAAAGACCACCAAGCAACGCTTAAAGACCATGCTGAATATGCTAAATTAATTTTTTTACCACGCCCTCTAAATAGCACAAACACGCCAACAACAAAAGCAACAACAGATGTCAGCATCATGGCTACCGCATGATTTAATAAAAGAAAATTCATATTAATTTAATTATATTATTTAACTGCCTCTAAGCTAAACCAAAATACGCTCCCCTGCCCCTTGCCTTCCGACTTTAACCCTATTTTCCCATCATGCCTATCAATTATCTTCTTAGCTAAAAATAAACCAACGCCTGTGCCTTCTGTTTCAGTTAGATAAGCATCATGAGAACGATAAAATTTTGAAAATATATGAGACTGATCTTCCTTTAAGATGCCTATGCCGTTATCTTCAATATGAAATATTACGTTATTCTTATATGAATCAATATTAATTTTTATTTCATCTTTAGTGTATGAAATAGCATTTTCTAATAAAATCTGAATCACAGAGCTAATTCTTTTTTTGTCCACGTTTACTTGCGACAAATTCTTTTCATAATTAAACATTAATTTAATATTTTTCTTCTTTATTTGATCCTCTAAATCACCAATAACATCTTGCGCAATCATTTCCAGATCAGCCGGTTTTAAATCGTATTTACTTTGCTCGGCCTCTGCTCTGGAAACTAATAAAAGTTCATCAGTTAGAATAATTAGACGACTATTAGCGCTCCCGATATTATCAAACAATTTATCTTTTTCTTTTGTGTCTTTTGTGTCTTTTGACGCTTCAACGGCCCATTTTATTTCAGTTAAAGGGGTTCTTAATTTATGGGCCGCTACTGTTATAAATTCATATTTTAATTTTTCAGCTTCTTGAGATTTATTCCAAAAAAGATTACCGATTATAAAGGCGACGATACCTGATAATAACGGAATCATCCAAGGTCTAAAACCGGAAAAATTATCAGCAAACCAGCTATTTAAAAAGCTTACACCAAAAATAGCTCCGCTTATTAATGCAATACCGATTGAATAAAAGAATGCTTTTTTAAGAACTACTTTTATATCCATGAGTTGGTATTTGAGAATGGCATAGGCTATAAGTGCAACAAAAATTGGTGATAATATCCACGCCAGATGTAATGGAATATTAAACGCAGAAACCCACTCTATCGCTCCCATAGTAAGCGTAAAAAAAGCTATTGTTAAATATTTTAGTTGTTGTTTTTTGAGTGGTTCTATTTCTTTTTTATATAATTTCAAAAAAGATATAGCAGTAATTAGCGTAAACAAAACATACTTAATCATGCCGAATATTTTAAAATAGGCCCCTTCAGATATTTTCCTATAAACTATACCTACATTTTCTATAAAATAAGCGTCTATTCCCACATACCCAGAAAACCATAGATAATATGCTTCTATTAAAGCAATGAAATAAAGAAGATATAGAATTATTTTCCTCTTTTTTGAATATGCCAAATAAAAATGATAATAGACAACAGCCATAAAGATTGGCCCAATATAACCAATTTTGTACCATAAAATTGCTTTCTCAAAATTATTAAAATAATACATAGAAAAAGCATTACAGGCAAACCATAAACTAATAGTAATCATCATAAAAAAGAAAACCCTAAATAACTCGGATTTCTTTTCTTTTGATAAAACGAAGAATCCCAATAATAAAATCACTAGAGCGCTCAAACCTGAAAGCAAAGGATGATTTAAATGATGTACGCTTTCTAAAAAATTAACTAAAGATAACATAATAATGAAAATTCATATTTTAAAAATAAATTATACTACCGGAAGTTTAAACCAGAATATACTCCCCTTGCCCTTACCCTCAGACCTAACGCCAATTGTGCCATCATGTTTATCAATCATGCTTTTGGCAAGAAAAAGTCCGATTCCAGTCCCCTCTGTTTCGGTTAGATAAGCCTCATGAGAACGATAGAATCTAGAAAATATATAGGGCTGATCTTCTTTTTTAATGCCTATTCCGTTATCTTCAATATGTAATACTACGCTATCCTTATGCGAATCAATATTAATTTTTATTTCATCTTTAGTATATAAAATGGCGTTTTCTAATAAAATCTGGATAACTGAGCTAATTCTTAATTGATCTACATTCACTCGCGGTAAATTTTTTTCAAAATTAAATACTAATTTAATATTTTTTGTCCTTATCTGATTTTCTAAATCATTTATTACATCCTGCGCGATCATTTCTAAATCGGCCGGCTTTAATTGATATTTTATTTTATCCGCGTCTGCTTTAGAAACAGTCAATAGCTCATCAGTTAATTCAATAGTTTGAGCATTTGCTTTTTTGGCTTCGGAAATTAATTTTTTGCCAGCCCCTGGAACTTCTTCGGATAATGCTTCTAACGCCCATTTAACTTTAGTAAGAGGGGTTCTTAGTTTATGAGCAGCTACTGTTATAAATTCATATTTTAATTTATCTACTTCCTTTGATTTGTGCCAAAATATACGACCCACTATAAACGCGGATGTGCCAGCTATTAAAGGTACAACCCATGACTGAAAACCATGTATTCTTTCAGTAAACCAACTGCTTAAAAAGCTTACGCCGACTATTAAACCAGCCGCTAAAGCAATTCCAATAGAATAGAAGAACGCCTTTTTAATAATAATACTTATATCCATTAATTGGTATTTTAATATAGCGTAAGCAAAAATAATCGGATAAATAATAAGAAGGAAATTAGAATATGGATAAATATTAATATTTGCTGCCATTACAAAAAATCCATGCGGTCCGGCCCAGCCAACAGCAGAGCCAAGAAGAAAATATTTAAGCTGGTTTCTCAATATCCCGGTAGAATTTTTAAATGCTAATATTAATTGCCAAAAAGCATAAGAAAGAAGTGCCCAATAAAAAGTAAAATAAAAAATGAAAAATACAATATTTTTTGGATTAATTATCGGCGAATAAATATAATCAAAGAAAATAGTTAGATTGCCGAAAAAAACTTTAGGAAAAATTAAACTAATTATTGTAAAAAATAACGCTAAAAAATATGAAGCAACAAGAATGTATTTATTAATTTTTTTGCTTAATTTAAGAAAAGAATATATAAAGTGATAGAAAATAACAGGAACAAAAATTGGTCCTATATATAATAAATTCCACCAAAACAACGCCTGATCTATAGAAGTTACAGTGGAAGTCTTATATGTTATTACTCCCCATAAAATTATACAAATGCATAAAAGCGGCCACAAAATCCTTGTTGCCTTATCTTTAGATTTCCAAAAGACAAACACAGCCATAAGAGCGCTGGAAAGAATAATTAAAAGACCTGATATCGCAAATAAATTCATATTAAATATAACTTCTTATATTAATTTAATAATTTACTTCATTTTCCGGCCGCACCACCTCTATCCATGTTTTTCCGGCGTTAAATTTAAATTCTTTTCCCTCATTACTATAAAACCTTGTACGGCTTGCGCTGGATTTCTTTTCCCACTCCCCTTCTTCGCATTTTCCATCAAGACAAACCACAGCCCTTCCATCTCCAATATGTTCCATCTTCAATCTAAATTCTTCATCAATTACTTTTGCCTCCACGTATTGAATAATTACATTCTTAGCTCTTATTTCGTTGCCTTCCGCGTCTTTATGGGCTTTATCAACCGCATAACGCGCATAATCATTATTTTCTTTATTGTACTTCCATTTTACCATATAACCGGACAACTGAAAATCAATTATAATTTCTTTAGATAAACTCGTTTCCTCTTCAGGTTTCCCGTCATTTTTAAACTGCCAGCTTAAAAATTTACCTTCAAGTTTATTTTTAGATTCAAGATATTTATTTATATTATCAGTAGAAGTAAAAATATTGTGCGGAGCCAATATACTTTTATCCCGCCAAAAATAACTGCCTTGATAAAATTCATTAATATCAAAAATATTTTCTTTAGCAATTTTTACTAAAGCTTCCGGGCTGCCTCCACAGTGCATAAAAATCGCTGAAAATTCCCGCGCCCAATCAACAAAGTACGGCCTTGCGCTTCTAATAGGGCCAATCTTATCTATTTTTTGACCATCAGCGAAAACAGCTAAAAATCTCGTAATACGCCCTTCGGCTTCAGCTTCAATAACTAAATTGGCTTTTGATAGTCCGTACTGCGGCCGCGCGTCAACATGATTTTCTATAATTATCGCTACCGGATATAAATTTTCTTGTCCCGGCTTAACATAAACGCCGTCAATATAACGACGAACGCAGTCCTCACAAGGCTTATCTTGCTTCACGGTCTGTTCTACGCGATTAATATTCAAAACGCCGAAAAGCACTTCTGAATATTTATAAACAATACATCCCAAAAAAACAATAAAAATTAACAACACAAAAATGGTTACTAACCATAACCATTTTGTGCGCTTTTTATTATTGTTGAGTTTATTCTTTTTCATCCTCCCTGAAGCTATTAATTTAATATAATATACGACTTACGCGTTTGCCGGATAATCCACATTTTACTCATGCAAACTGTCCATCCCGAAGCGTCGGGATAAACAGTCCGCTTGACGATGTTTATTGTATTAGCGGACTGTTTGTGAGCGAAGCCCCGCCCTTCGCGAAGGGCGGGGCGGAGCGAACGGACAGTTTGCGTTGTTTGCGCTCAAACGCGTAAGTCCTAATAATAATTATTTTTTCTCTTCTTTAGCCTTTGCGGGCTTATCTTTTTCACCTTCTTCTTCCTTGCCCTCCGAAGCTTTAGCGGAGGATGGTTCTCCCTCTTTTCCTTCTTCTGCTGATTCTTCTCCCTCTTCTCCTTCTACTTCTTCAACTTCTTTTATCTCTTCTTCCTTGACAGGTTCAACAACGGTCGCCACAGTTTCGCTCGCGTCCGCGGTTAATTCAATTCCTTGAGGCAATTTAATGTCGCCAATTCTAATATGCTTATGATAATCATCTAGACTTTCTAGGCTCACTTCAATATTATCAACCAAGTCTCCAGGCAAACACTTAGCTTCAACACTATCTATACTCTTAACTAATATGCCTCCTAACTCTTTAACCGCTCGCGCTTCGCCAATAAATTTTAAAGATATTTCCGCGGTAATCTTTTTACTCATATCAACTTGATAAAAATCAATATGCGTAAAATTATCTTTAACGGGGTTTTTTTGTGTGTCCTTAACGACAACTTTAATAGGATCCTTTTTATCAACTATTAAATTAATTAAACTTGATTCTCCAGCATCTTTAAATACTTTTATAAAATCAAGCTCTTTAATTCTAATATTTTGGTTATCAACACCTGGACCATAAATATTAGCTGGAATAAAACCGGCCTCTCCCACTTTTTCCATTTTACCATTTTTTTCTTCCCTGATTTGAGCCTCTAAACTTATTTCTTTTGCCATATTTTTAAAGATAGCAAATAACAAACGGCGGATAACGGATAGATTAAAGTTTAATAGAAAAACATACTTATATCTTCTGTCATCTGTTCTTTGTTTTCTGCTGTCTAAATATTTAATAATTAATTTTTGATCTAATAATAATACTTTCAACTACGCCTACCAATATTAAATTAGCAATCATAGCAGAACCCCCATAACTTAAAAAAGGAAGGGCAATGCCCACAACAGGCAAGATTCCTATGTTCATACCAATATTAATAAACATTTCAATAAAAATCAAGCTCATGGCCCCTAAAATAAAAAAAATGCCGAAATCATTGTTGATTTTCTTTAAATTAATAATACATCTGTAAAAAAAGATGACAAAAAATAAAAGCACTAAAAAGGCTCCCAAAAATCCTAATTCCTCGGAAACTACGGCAAAAATAAAATCTGTTTGGCTTTCCGGTAAAAATTTTAACTGTGATTGAGAGCCAAAACCCAGTCCTCTGCCGAATAATCCGCCGGATCCAATAGCGATAATAGCTTGAGTAATGCTATAACCCTGATCGAGTGAATTAGCCGAAGGATTTAAAAAAGTTAAAATACGTTCTTTCTGATAAGGCTTAAAATAAAATCCCCAAGCCAAGCTTCCAAGCATGCTTATAATTAAAAAAATTACAATTAAATATTTTCTATTAAAACCAGCTAAAACTATCATGGATAACCATAACAGAAAAAGAATTAAGGCTGACCCAAAATCAGGCTGACCCAATACTAATAAAATAAGAATCAATATGCCTCCACCACTAATAAAAAAATGTTTTAGAGTATTTACTTTTATTGACACCCCTGAAAAATAACGAGCCAAAAATAAAATAATAAAAAATTTTATAAATTCGACCGGCTGTAGGCTAAAATTTCCAAAAGAAAACCAACCTCGCGTACCACGAATCGTTTCTCCAAAAAATAAAACGCCAACAAGAAGTATAATCCCAAAAATATAAAAATAGTTGCTTAAGCTTCGTAAATTATGATAATCAATGAAAGCAAACAAAAACAACAAAGCGAATCCCAGAAAGCAGAAAAAAATTTGCTTTTTAAAATTAAGCAAATCCGTCGCGCCCTGGCCAAGGGCTATGCTATATATCTCTATCAAACCGAAACAAACGAGTAGCAATACGGACGAAAATAAAATCCAATCAATGTTTTTTAGATATAATGTAATTTTATTAAACATAACAAATACAAAATGCCAAAATCCAAATGACAAATCAAAACCAAAATCCAAATGACAAATAATTAATTTTATTATTTGGAAATTTAAAATTGATTTGGCATTTGAGCTTTGACATTTAAAACTTCATCACTTCTCCTCCCCTATTCCCCCTTCATGCTTTATATAAATATCGCTTCTTGTAATATCAATCTCTGGTATTATTTCTACTTTACTAACTCTGCCAATAACGCCCGGCCAGCTCATAGCCGCTTCACGCTCTTCTCCGGACATAAATTCTTCAATGCTATATTTATTAATACCAACAACATTAGGGCCGCTATACAGTAAAATCACAAAATCAACATTCCAATAATTATAAGCCGAGTTATTTTTGGCTGTAAACTCTAAATGATTTAAATTTATTTTATCCGATAAACCGCTTTGGTTAGCCGGCACAAATTGAGCATCGTTAATTGTAAAATCTATTCTCTTGTCCTTAAACAACTCCCAATCGCTAATTTCATGCCTATCAATCCTATTCCAATTTACGTCCGCCAATCTAAGTTGAGCGTTAACTGGCCGAGATTCTAATTCATTTGATAATGATAAGAAATACTTTGTTTCGCCAGGTAAAATAAATTCTTTGGCATGTTCTGTCTCTCCCGTAGACGTTAGAAAATAATATTCTATCAAAACGCTATGCCTATCATTGGGATTCATAACCCGCGCGTAAAAATCATATCTATCTTCATTTGCCTTTAAAATCTTCGTTTGATCATAAACTAAATCTTTTGGCATAGACATTAAAATCGCTTCATGATTCAAGTGACCCGCTTCTATTATCTGCTTTGCCATTAATTCGTCCTCGGCTATACCGCGAGTATAGTAATAAGCAAAACCATAAATAGTATACGACCAAGACGCTCCGGAAACTAAAATTAAAAATCCGATTAAAATTCTTTGCAAAATCTTTTTATGCTCAACATACCAAAGCCCCCAATCAAGCCTCCTTAATGTAAGGCCACCGATATCTTTATATCTTTTAATATCAACCGTTTTGGGTTTTTCGTTTTCGTCACCATTCCCAGCTTCTTCATTATTAATAGAAACGTCCTGAGCATAGTCGGAAGAATAATCGTCAAGTAAATTTTCTCCTGCCTTGCCGGCAGGCAGGTCATCTTTTTTCATGTTTATATTTTACCATAAATTACGGTATATTGCCAAATAAATATATTAAAAAGTTCTTTACAATCTTTTGACAAATTTTGGAGCAATAAACACTAAAGACATCCGATGTCTTTTACGCTTTTGCTTTGATAACAGTAAATTTTCCACTAAACAATAAAGTTTTAAAAATTTCAACAGAGCTTAAGACATCGGATGTCTAAAATAAACCAAAATTCATTATTTTAGATTGTCCAAAAATTATAAAGAACCATTAAAAAGAAAAGCCCCTGAATGAACAAAATTCATTCAGGGGATAAAGCGATCAAAGGAACGAGGAATCAAGCCAATTGCGGAACAACCACTCGATGGCGGCGCCCGGCGCGCCAGACGCGCGAGTCCTCAAACCGGCTCACGAACACGTAGAGCGAACCACCAGAGTACACGCTCACGCGGGCAACGAAAAATTCGCTGTTTGACTCAAATAAGAAAAAAGTGGCGTTGCCGTCTGTCCAAAGCCAATTGCGGTACTCCATTTGAAAATTCCTGATCTGATGCGGAGTTAGACAAAGCTTATTCAGTTCGCCACGATATTGCCTTACAAACTCAGCAACATCCATGCCATCAGGAGAAACTCCGAATAAGTATCCGAACATCTGCGCAAAAGTGCCATCTTCTGCCATCTCATGAACACGAACCTTGGTTTTTCCTGTTGCTGACCCTTTCTGGTCAGCTCCATAATTTACAAAATCATGGTCAATCCAATTAAATACATCATTTGCATCTGCCAGACCTTTTGACCCGTCGCACTCATTAAGAATAAGAATTTCGTCGCCGGAAATGAGTTTAAGAAACTCACTTTTTACTCCATTCACCGCCTCAGCGATTTTTTCAGCACAGACACGGACAAGAGACCTGCCTTCCTTAGTGTTGCCGTTAAGCTTATGAATGCTATCAAATGGCACACCAAGCTCCTCAAGCTCTTCTACCAGTGCTCCAGCGAAACTTCCTATCCAGCCAGCTCCTCTTACGATCGGATGTACGTTCTTTTTGCTCATTTACAACCTCCTTTATTTTTGGCTCGTCCCTCACCTTGACCCCATGTCAAAACCCCAGACTTGCCATTATTTAAGGTACTTCTTTATTTTCATAATATTATTACATATTTTAAATAACTTAGAACTTACGCGTTTGAGTACAAAAACGCAAACTGTCCGTTCGCTCCGCTCACAAACAGTCCGCTAATACAATAAACATCATCAAGCGGACTGTTTATCCCGACGCTTCGGGATGGACAGTTTGCATGAGTAAAATGTGGATTATCGTACAAACACGCAAATCCTATAGCTTTTAAAATTAACTAAAACCTGCAATAATACTTATTGATTTTAATGAGCTTCATAACATTATTACATATTTTCTAAATTCTGTCAATGCTTGCTATTTTACTATTTTTTTGCTAAAATATATACATAATTTACCCTGTTAATTAGGGTTAATTTTTATGTAAAATAAGGTAAATTTTAATAAATATGACAAAAACAAAACAAACTAAAAAAAATAACCAAAAATCAACTTACGGCGCTGAGTCTATTACAGTCCTTGAGGGTCTTGATCCTGTTAGAAAAAGGCCGGGGATGTACATTGGTTCAACTTCCGCTTCGGGACTTCACCATTTAATCTGGGAGGTTGTTGATAACGGCATTGACGAAGCAATGGCAGGGTACGCAACTGAAATTGACGTAAAGCTTCTTCCGCAAGGCATGGTGGAAATTACTGACAATGGACGCGGTATTCCGGTTGGAAAGCATAAAGTTACCGGCGTTTCCGCTTTGGAAACCGTATTAACTAAGCTTCATGCCGGAGGAAAGTTCGGCGAAGGCGGCGGATATAAAGTTTCCGGCGGACTGCATGGCGTTGGCGTATCGGTTGTTAACGCTTTAAGCGAATACCTTAAAGCTGAAGTTTATCGTGAAGGTAAAATCTGGGTTCAAGAATACAAAAAAGGAATACCGGTTAAAAAATTAAAATCAATCGGAGCTTCCAAAAAAACCGGAACTACTATTACGTTTAAAGCGGACGAAACAATATTTACCGAGCTTGAATATAATTGGGGAAAAATTTTAGATCGTTTGCGCCAGCAATCATACTTAACAAAAGGAATTACTATAAAACTTTCGGACAGACGCGAAGGCCATCGGGAAAAAGATTATAAATTTCATTTTGAAGGCGGAATAAAATCATACATTAAATCCCTTAATCATAATAAAACCGTAAAAAATGAAACGATTTTTTATGTTGAAAAAGAAGTTAAAGATGGAAAAGTGGAAGTAGCGCTCCAATATAATGACGAATTTAATGAAATGGTTATGCCTTTTGCAAATAATATTCATAACCCAGATGGCGGAACGCATATAGTCGGATTTAGAACCGCTCTTACAAGAACCCTTAATACCTACGCTCGAACAAAAAATTTAATAAAAGAAAAAGACGAAAATTTAACAGGGGAAGATGTTCGCGAGGGATTAACCGCTATTATTAGCGTTAAATTATCTGAACCGCAATTTGAGGGGCAAACTAAGGGAAAACTTGGAAACGCTGAAATGAAAACCTATGTTGAGCAAGCTTTCGGAGATGCTTTTTCCAACTTTTTAAATGAACGACCCAAAGAAGCTGAAGCAATAATAGGAAAATGTATTCTTTCGTCTCAGGCTCGTATCGCGGCCCGAACCGCGCGCGCTACTATTTTAAGGAAAGGCGCGCTTGAAGGAATGACTCTTCCGGGAAAATTATCCGATTGCTCTTCAAGAAAACCGGAAGAATGCGAACTATACATTGTAGAGGGAGACTCTGCCGGTGGAAGCGCTAAACAGGGACGCGACAGAAAATTCCAAGCTATACTCCCCCTTCGCGGTAAAATCCTGAACGTTGAAAGAGCGCGGCTTGATAAAATGCTTGCTAATAATGAAATTAAAAACTTAGTTATTGCCTTAGGCACAAATATTGACGACCAGCTTGATTTGGAAAAACTTAGATACCACAGAGTAATAATCATGACTGATGCCGACGTTGACGGCGCCCATATTAGAACTCTTTTATTAACCTTATTTTTTAGGCATTTTACTAGCCTTGTTACAAACGGACACCTATATATTGCTCAACCGCCACTTTATCAACTTAAAAAAGGAGCTACTATTAAATACGCTTACTCTGATGAAGAAAAAGAAAAAATAATCAAAGAGCTTGGTGGAGAAATAATGGAAGCGGATGATGTTAATGAAGAAGAAGTCGAATCTGAAACAGAAGAGGTGAAAACAAAAGAAAAAGGAAATAAAAAAGAAGTAAAAAAACCAGCAAAAATTAATATTCAGAGATATAAGGGTCTTGGTGAAATGAATCCGAATCAACTCTGGGAAACTACTATGGATCCGGAACATAGATTAATGAAGCAGGTTACTGTTGAAGACGCTGCCCGGGCTGATGAAGTATTTGATATGCTTATGGGCGGAGACGTACTCCCTAGAAAACATTTTATCCAGACGCACGCCAAAGCTGTTGAAAATTTAGATATATAAAATAATTAGACCTGTTGCTTAATAAGCTATGTAGCGAAATTTGCGGATTTCGAGGAAATTTTCCTTAAAAATCTTTTGCTTATATACTAATATAGGCCAAATATTTTTAAGGAAAATTTACCGGAATATGCGAATTGTAGTCCCGAGTACTAGGGATTAAGCAACAGGTCTATTATATAAAAACAAAAACTCACCTAAAATTTTCTTAGGTGAGTTTTATAATATTATAATTTATTAAGTATTATTTCTTATTAATCTCGTAAAAAATAATAGACGCGGCGGTCGCTACGTTTAAAGAGTCTATTTCTTCATTTATATCTATTTTAATAAATTTATCGGACATCTCCTCAATTTCCTTGCTCACCCCCTTTACCTCATTTCCGAGTACTACACAAAATAATTTTTCTTTTTTTAGTTTAACAATATCTTCTCCGCCCTTTAATCTTGTTGTATAAATTTCCATCCTGCTTTTAGTTTCTTTGAGTATCTTTAAATTTTTATCATGAAAAACATTTAATTTAAAAATTGAATCCTTGGCAGCGTTAATAGTCTTCGCGTTATAAATGTCCGCGCAAGTCTCGTCCAAAACGATATTTTTAAAATTAAAAGCGAACGCCGAGCGAAGAATAGTTCCTAAGTTTCCCGGATCGTTTATATTATTTAAATACACAACATGCGAATCAAAATTAATTTTTTGTTTTACTCTTTCATAAACCGCGCAAATCCCCGAAGGATTATCCAGTTCAGAAAAAGACTTATTTAACCTATTGTTTATAATATAATATTCCCCTGCTCCAGATTTATCTAAAACGACCTCAAGTTCCTTAGGATAATTTTCTATAAATTCTTGAGTAACAAAAAGCGAAGAAAAATTAATTCCCGCGTCTTTAATAATATTTAAATTTTCAACGAAAAATTTATTATACTTTTCCCTATATTTTTTCAACTTCAATTTCTTTAATAATTTAATTTTTTCGTTGTCTTTACTTTTTATTATTTTTGTATTTAACATACTTTAAGTATAGCATAAAAAAACAGGGCATTGGAAATCCAATACCCTATTAGAATATTTAAGATACGCTAAGTTCAACGGCTTTTATTTCGTTGAACTGTTTTTGGGCTTCTTTTGTCGTCGCCATCTCAATAACAGCGATCGCCATGATTAAAATTCCAACGATTAATACTACTCTGATTACCCGCTTGCTCCATTCCTTAAACATGTCCGCGAGTACACTTATTAACATAACACTGTATCCGAACAACAGCAACAACATAGAATGTTCCTGCGGCCCTTCAAGAAAAAAAGAAGCAACCGATAACAACATACCAACAGCTACAAAATAATAAACCTCTATTTTCTTTTTCATTTTCGCTACAAATTCCATTCTTTTACCCCCAAAATTATATTAAGATTTATATTAAAATCTTTAAAATGTTCAATTTATATTATAAGCAATAATGCTCTAATATCACACAATAACACACATTTTTATTTATGTCAAGTTTACAAAAAACCATTCATTTTGATCCAAAGTGAATGGTTAAATCAAAGCTGAACTAAAGACAATATCCCATCCAATTTTATCCTTTTTTGTTTTGAATTTTGGCTTAAGTTAATATTTGGGTGCTTAAAAAGTTGAATATTATTCTTACTTTAGGTAAAATATTGATATAATTTAAAATTAATCATAAATCTAAAGTATGATATATAAAAAAATGTCCATTTTGTGGG
>CAJVWV010000002.1 GCA_913009695.1 uncultured bacterium | reverse complement strand
ACGAGGGACAAGCCCCACTACGCCAAGGCTACGAGGGACAAGCCCCACTACGCCAAGGCTACGAGGGACAAGCCCCACTACGCCAAGGCTACGAGGGACAAGCCCCACTACGCCAAGGCTACGAGGGACAAGCCCCACTACGCCAAGGCTACGAGGGGCAAGCCCCACTACGCCAAGGCTACGAGGGGCAAGGAAAAATTATGCAAACATTAGATTTTAACACAGCGTTTAAGTATCCCTTTAACCGACCAAAGGGTATGTTGAATATTTTATGGGTTTTATTACCCATTATTGGTTGGTTTGCCCTAGGAGGATATGGCGTTAGAATTATTAAAGAGTTTAGCAGGGGCGAGTTTAAAGAGTTGCCTGCCTTTAAATTTTCAAGTGATTTAGAGTTAGGATTTATGATGTTTATAAAATCTATTCCTTTCTTAGTCGCATATGGCATAACTACTACTATTCTAGACAGGGTAGATTCAGGATTAGCAGAATTAGTTAATTTCCTTATTGCTATTCTTGTAATTCCGATATTAAGCATAAATTTCATGAACAAGGAAACTGTTGGTTCTTTATTTGAATTCAAAATATTGAAATCTGTTTTTGATAATTTTGGAGATTATATTATGGCATTACTTAAAAGTTTTTTGATAGGCATTATCTTTTTAGTTATGTGGATTGTTTTAGTGGGTATTCCGGCAGGATCCTTTACAAAGAATATCTTTTTAGCCGACTTTTATAGGAGAAGGGTAAAGTAATAAATTCATTGTTAATTTGCCACCGCCCTAGTCGGGACCCCGCTAAAAGCGGGATAATTAATAATTGTTAATTGATTCATGTATTATTTATATATTCTTAAGTGCGCTGATAAAACTTTGTATACGGGGATTACTACTGATTTAAAACGAAGGGTTGTTGAGCATAACTATTCTAAGTTAGGCGCGAAATACACTTCCGCCAGGCGACCTGTTAAGCTAATTTATTCAAAAAGATTTAAAAACAGGTCAAACGCCGCCAAAGAAGAAGTTCGAATTAAAAAGCTTAATAGAATTCAAAAATTAGAAGAAATTAAAAATATTTAAAATTATTTAGATATGATACAAAATAAAAACCACCGCCATAGCGTGGCAAGAAGAATTCTTATTGTGGAGGACGAGAAGCAATTATCTAGGGCCATAGAGGTTGAATTAAAAAAATCTGGTTTTGAAGTAAAGCTTGCCTATACCGGTGAAGATGCTTTAGAAATTATGTCTAAAGAAAAATTTGATTTAATATTACTTGATTTAATACTTCCTAAAAAAGACGGATTTATGGTTATGAAGGAATTAAATGAGGCGGGCGATAAAACCCCTGTTGTTGTTTGTTCTAATCTTTGCACTGACGACGATAAAGAAAAAGCTAAGGAATTGGGCGTGAAAGATTTTTTCGTAAAAGCGGACATGTCTATTAATGAATTTGGAAATAAGGTTAAAAATATTTTAAATTTATAGAGTTTTTACGTGACGCGGTAATTTATCTAAGTATATAAAAATATGTTATAATAAAAGCATAAATTATTATTTTTTTATTCAGAAACTTTTGGAGTAGCATGAAACAATAATCAATAAAATAAAACGCTAGGCTATGGGGAAAAAGGAGCAACTCAAAATAATAAATATGGTAAGCATTAATACATTAAAACAAAATTGGAAAGGTATATTGGTAGCTGCTGTTGTCGGCTCAACTGCCGTATTAATTAAAGAGTTTTTTGGGTCCCCGATATTAGACCCTTTATTGGTTGCGTTAGTTATAGGTATAGTTTTAAGGTCTTTTGTTAAATTTGACGACAAATTTATTTCAGGCTTCAGATTGACTCCTTTATTATTTATACCTATTGGCGTTATTCTTTATGGCGCCGTTAATTTAAATTTTATTAAATTTGCTTCTGTAAATCCCACTTTCATTTTTATAGTTTTGATTGTATTTATAGCTTATTTAACCTCTGTATTTTTATTATCTACATTGCTTAATATTAATGAAAAAACAATGTATTTAATCGCTGCCGGCTCTTCTATTTGTGGCGCTTCCGCTATAGCTATTACTTCTGACGCGATTGACGCCGAACCCGATGATGTTTCAAATAGCTTAATTCCTATTTTTATTTCAGCTTTAATTGGTTTGTTTGTTTTATTGCCTTTCTTAGCGGCAATATTAAAAATGACAGGACTGGATTATAGTATAATGGCTGGCGCTCTTTTGCAGTTTACGGGGTTTGTAAAGGCGGCCGTTGCCAATATTCCTGTTAATGGCGCCAACGTTGATGTCTTGATGCCATTAGCTCTTTCAGTCAATGCCGTAAGATATATCGGATTATTACTTCTTATTCCGATGTTTGCCAGTTTTGCCAGGAAAAGATTTTATATTCCATGGTATTTGTGGGTATTTTTAGGGGCTGGCGTGGCATTCAGTTTTTTACCTGAATTAGCGAAAATATTAAATCCGATTTTTAAACCGGCGCTAACATACTTATGGAGCATTGCCATGGCGGCGATAGGTCTTAACGCTAATCTTAAATCATTATTTTCAAAAGACGGGCTTAAGGCGTTCATAGTGAGTTTTTTCTCGTTTATAATCGCCATAAGCATATTTTTAAGTATGTATTATATTTTGCGTGAGTTAATAATATTATAATCATGATCTTAATATTTTAGTGACAATTATAGATGGCTTGGCAATGCTAAAAATATTGCATAAGGAAAAATTAGGTTTATAATTTTATGGATTGTTATTATTAAAGGCCGTTTTGAAAGCGGTTTTTATTATTTTTATAAATTTAACTATGAGTTTAAAATTAAAAATAATATTTATCTTATTTTTAATATCGCTTAGCTTGGCATTCTATTTAGTGTCTATAAGCGAAAGAGTTTTTGTTGCTAACGAAAACGAAAATGTTATTATTGAAATTGATAGTTTCAAAGAAGATGAACAGAGCGATATTACAAAAATAGATGAACAATTAGTTGATACGGTTCAGACTGATGAAAGCGAGAGCCTTAATTTAGAACAAGAAAAAGAACGGGGCAACGACGAGTCTTTAGAAATTAATAATGAATTAGAAATGCTTGATATATTATTCAATGTTCCGTTTACGCCGCAAGCGCCTTACGCCGAATGGAATGATCCGGTGCATCAGGACGGCTGTGAAGAAGCTGCGTCGCTTATGGCGGTTTCATGGGCAAGAGGAGAAAAGTTAAATCAGGCTAAAGCTAAGAACGAGATAGTAGCCGCTTCAGATTATCAAAAGGAAAATTTCGGTGAATATCGGGATGCTTCGGCTGAAGATACTGTCAAAAGAATTATTCAAGGTTATTTTAAATATGAGAACGCAAAAGTTAAATTAGATATTAATATTAATGACATTATTTTTGAACTCGCTAACGGAAATATTATAATTCTTCCAATGGACGGTCAAAAATTAAATAATTTATATTATACCCCGCCAGGGCCAGTTAGGCACATGATAGTTGTTATTGGATATGACGAAGAGAAAAAAGAATTTATAACGAACGATCCAGGAACAAAAAGAGGAGAAAGTTATCGATATTCTGAAGACGTTTTATATAACGCTATACGCGATTATTCAACCGGTTATCACGAGCTAATAAAAAAGCAAGAAAAGACAATGATTGTGGTTAAGCCAGAATAAATTTTATGCAAGAAAATAATAGTTTAAATAAAAAGATTCCCATTCCAAAATTAAAAAGATTATTTGATATAATTTTTTCTTTATTTTTGTTAATGATATTTTCGCCGGTATTTGTATTATTTTCAGTTACGATTTTTATAGAACATGTTTTACGTGGAAAAATATTCGCCCCGCTGCTTTACGTTGAAAAAAGAGTTTCCCAGGGCGAACTTTTTAATTTTATTAAATTTAATATTTTTAAGCCAAGAGTGATAACCAAAATGAAAAATAAAAATTTGTTTATTCATACAAAAATTTTGGAGCATGACCATAAGAGCTTGACGCTAATAGGCAACATAATACAGAAAATTTATTTAGATGAGCTGCCGCAATTATTTAATGTGTTAAAAGGCGATATGAGCATGGTTGGACCAAGGCCGGTAAACTCGGAAGTTTATAAAAAACTATTGTATCAGGGCGTTACGACTAAGACTGTTATTAAGGCGGGATTGACCGGGGGCGCCCAAGCCTCAAAGGGCTTGTCTAAAGAAAGCCATATAAAAATTGAAACCGAGTATATTAATTATATTATTAATAATTCTTCGTGGCGCGTAGTGCTTAATGATATTAAAATAATTCTTCGTACGCCAAGAATAATATTTAGGGCAGAGGGAATTTAGGTTGACTGGATTTTTTTTATTTCATTGTATTTGCCATAATATAAATAGGTATTTTTTAAAGGAAAATAATATGAAAAAACAAAATTGCTGGGAATTTAAAAAATGCGGAAGACAGCAGGGGGGCGACAAAACGGAAAAGCTTGGAGTTTGTCCGGCATCGCTTTCAGGCGACGGCGATGATTTTAATCATGGAAAATATCAAGGTAGAGTTTGCTGGGCAGTGGCTGGAACTTTTTGTGAAGGAGAAGTACAAGGAAGTTTTGCAAAAAAAACTCATACTTGCTTAACTTGTGATTTTTATAAAAAAGTATTAGAAGAAGAAGGGGATAATTTTGAATTATTACTACCCATACAGGATCGTAATTTTGAATAATTTTTATAAAAAAAGACCGCATTATCCCGAAGGATAGTGCGGTTGTTGTTTTTTTGCCGTTGTTAGTTGTATGTCACTGTAAATTGGCATTCATTGCACGTAGCTTGGCATGGGTTAATAGCCCCTTGACTTCAAACCCCACTAAAAATTTTACTTAAAAAATCAAAAAAACCTTTTTAATTAGCCATTTTACTTTTCTTTCCGGGTGACCCATGATAAAATAATGGCATGTTTATACGAAAAAAGAAAAATCAATCAGGGTCTGTTAGTATCCAAATAATTCAAAAAATAGCTGGAAAAAATAAGCTGATTAAATCGATGGGTACCGCCAAAGAAGAAAAAAACATTGATTTTTTGGTAAATAAGGCGCATCTGGAAATACCTAAACTACAAGCGCAAACAACCTTTGATTTTGGACATACAAAAAGTGATGCTGAATTTTTACATTCCCTGCAAGATGTCAGTTCCATTAAGATAAAAGTTGTCGGCCCAAATTTAGTTTTAGGAAATATATTTGATTCAATCGGATTTAATAAAATCAAAGAAAAACTTTTTAAAAAACTTGTAATTTCGCGTATTGTGAATCCGGCAAGCAAACTAAAAACTACGGAGTATTGGAAAAATAATAATGAACTGGATATCACATCTCAAACCATCTACAATTTTTTAGACAGACTGCATAAACAATACAAAACCAAAATTGAGCAAATATCATATAATTACACCAAGAGAATTTTAAAAAACATCACGGTTGTTTTCTATGACATGACTACAATATATTTTGAGGCCAAAGAGGAGGATGATTTGAGAAAAATAGGCTTTAGCAAGGATGGTAAATTTCAAAAACCGCAAATTATGTTGGGTTTGTTGGTTGGAGAAAACGGCTATCCGATCGGCTATGATATTTTTGAGGGAAATACGTTTGAAGGTAAAACCATGTTGCCGATAATTAAGCGATTACAGGGCAAATACGGGTTTTCTCAGCCCATTGTGGTAGCTGATTCAGGCTTGCTGTCCGACGGCAATATTAAAGAACTAAAAGCAAAGAAATATAAATTTATTCTCGGAGCCAGAATTAAAAATGTATCAGAAAAACAAAAGAAAGAAATTATTGAAAAATCCAAGAATTTAAAAAACGGAGAAACTGTTTTAGTTAATAAAGACGAGGATAATTTGATTATTTCATTTTCAAAGAGCAGAGCTAAAAAAGATAAGTATAATCGAGAGAAAGGTTTAAAAAAATTAAAGATCAGAATTAGTTCCGGAAAATTAACTAAAGACCAAATTAATAATCGAGGATATAATAAATTTTTAAAAATAAAAAGTAAAGTTGAAGTTGAACTTGATGAAAGCAAAGTAAAAGATGATGAAAAATGGGACGGACTGAAGGGATACATTACCAATACGAATTTAAGCAATGATGAGGTTATTGAAAATTACAAAAATCTCTGGAAGATTGAAAAAGCTTTTCGAATCTCAAAGAATGATTTAAGAATCAGACCGATATTCCATTACAAAAAAGAAAGAATTGAAGCTCATATTTGTTTATCCTTTGTGGCTTATATAATTTACAAAGAGCTAGAGAGATTATTGGAAATAAACAAAAATAATTTGAGCGTAACCCAAGCTATTGAATTATTGGATACTATTTACGAAATAACTGTCACATTACCTGAATCCGGAAAATTAGAAACTATTTTTGCTGATCTAAGCGAAACTCAATCAGAACTGCTTAGGGTGACCCAAGTTTGAAGTCAAGAAGGATAGTGCGGTTGTTGTTTTTTTGCCGTTGTTAGTTGTATGTCACTGTAAATTGGCATTCATTGCACGTAGCTTGGCATGGGTTAATAGCCCCCATCTCAACCAGCCCTTTCTGGCGCTGCACCTCATCTATGCAATATTTTTTCCTGTCGAACGGATTCACGCAGCCTACCAGCAGTTTTACTTTTTCGTCAGAAAGAAGGTATGCGGCCAGAGGCGTTAGTGGTCCATTAAAAATGTGCATGGATTTGAAGATTGGTGGCAATATAAGCTTTTCTTCTTTTTCTTTTTTCTGTTTTTTTAAAGATCTCATTGTTGCTCTCCCTGTTACTGTTTAATTTATGTGAAGCTGTTTTTTTATGTAATATTACTATTACTATATCATATTCTTGACAAGCGTCAAGGCGTCTGTTATGATTATTAGAGTTTTCTCGCTTCAGAGAAAATATTAATAAAAAGGAGGTTTTTAAAACAAGCACGCTCATTATATAACAATAAAAAAAGAAAGGAGACAATAGACGTAACAGTTAAAAGCAGGGGGATGGCTGTATTAACAGTTATCAATTGGAATTTTATAACAAAGGATAATACTCATGCAGAACACAGAACGTGAAGTAGAAAGCGCAGCAGATAACACAAACAATCTTATTAATTTTGGGGATAGCTACATTCCCTTGGAAGGAGATAGTTTTGAGGCTCTTCACAAAGGTGAAAAAGTAAGGGTGTTAGCAGTTAGCGATATGATAGGTAGGTTGCAATCAGAGACACTGGTAAAGATCATGAGCTCTGACGGCTCTACTTTGGTATCACCGCGTTTATCTGCGGTAACACCACTGGGAACAACAAAGACTGCGCTTCAATTGGTTCAGGATGCGCTTGGTCAATGGGCTGTCTAATAGTAAGAATAATTCTCATTTTCAGAGAGGGAGTCCGAGATACTATATATCCGCGCGCGGGCTTTCTCTGTTGAGGAGAAATTGATTCTCCTGAGCCCCCTGGCTTCAGGGCGACAGAATTATCGTCGTCCTGAAGCTAAACTTTTTACCTTTCACAGCCCTGGTTGATTTATCAACTAGGGTTTTTTATTGCTTGCCACCCTAGCTCCCTCCTAGTCAGGAGGGGGAGTTGAGTAGATGGGGATTTAACTGTTGTTGCCTTAATTTACAAAATATTTTATAATAGAGATAGATGTTGGGTTTCCCGACCCCATGTTGATAATAACTAATTAACTAACAATATGGAACTAAAAAACAGGCCAATAAATATAAATATTACTACCGCCACAATACTTAAAGTAATTGTAATTTTTTTAATACTTTATTTTTTGTTTTTAATTAAAGATATTTTAGCGGTTCTTTTTGTGGCGCTTATTTTAGCCAGCGCGGTTGACCCTTGGGTTGACTGGATGCAGAAAAGGAAAATTCCAAGGGCATTAGGGGTTTTATTTATTTATTTAGTTTTTTTTATTGTGCTTAGTTCGGTTATTTATTTAATTATTCCTCCAATAGTAAAAGAAGTGGGGGAGTTAGCTTCTAATTTTCCGAAAATTTTAGACAAGATAATGGTTGGTTTTTCCGCTTTTAGAGATTATACAGTTCAGCATGGAGTATTGGATAGCGTGAAAGAAAGTCTAGGCACAATAAGCTCAAATTTACAAACTGCCGCAACTGGCGTATTTTCAACAGTCACCGGAATTTTCGGCGGAATATTTTCTTTTTTCTTAGTTTTGGTTTTAACTTTTTACATGATAGTTGAAGAAAACGCGATAAAGAAATTAATTTTTTCTATCGCGCCGGTTCAGCATCAGCCATATATAATGCAGCTTATAAATCGCATGCAAAAGAAAATCGGCATGTGGTTAAGGGGGCAGCTTATTTTAAGTTTAATTATTTTTATTTTAACATACGCGGGACTTTCTATTTTAGGAATTGAGTACGCCTTAGTTCTTGCTTTAATCGCCGGCTTAACAGAATTTATTCCGTATTTAGGTCCGATTTTAGCCGCGATTCCGGCTGTGTTTTTGGCTTTTACGCAAGCTCCAATGCTCGCTATATTCGTTGCCGCGTTATATTATATTATCCAATTAGTTGAAAATAATATCTTGGTTCCGAAAATAATGCAAAAAGCCGTAGGACTAAATCCGATTATTAGCATTGCGGTGCTTCTCATGGGATTTAAAATAGCCGGTGTAATTGGAGCGATTTTATCAATCCCGGTAGCAACAGCCATTTCGGTTTTTGTAAAAGATATTTTTGACGGCAAAGAGGCTGAGAATAGAAAATAAAAAATAAATTTTTAAGTATAAAAAATCCCCCTGAGTGGTATGCTCAGGGGGTGTTTTGATTTATGCTACTTTCAGTTGATTATTTTTCTGGTAATCATCAAGGTCGCTGTCAGTTATTTTCTGGAAAATGTCCAGATATCTGTTTGTGGTTTCTTCTATAATCTCTGCTGGAACCTCTAGTTCGTGAACGAACTTAACATGATCAGCGTTTTCCGGATCAAGCTTATGTATGCCAGTAGACCCGAAAGGAGTCTCAATGGCTTTGCCCCACTGGCGTACAGGTTCTTTGTCGTAAAATATTGGATCTCTTCCTTCGGTCATTGCCTTTTCCCAGTCGTCAATCGTCGTAAATCTGCTTGAATCAGGAGTAATTACTTCATCGGCAATAACTTCATCTCCTTCAAACTTTGTATCCAATATTAGGATGCCCCTCTTTTTAGCGTAGTTATAAGCCGCCGTGTAGATAGTTTCGAACATTTCTACTGCTGCTTTCCCCTTGGCGCCCATAGCTTTCAGATATACTTCAGCGTCAATGTTAATATCATGACCCTCATCAGCTTTAGTAGAGGGTGTAAAAAGCGGCTTTGATAAAGCGCTCCATTTTGGCAGACCTTTTTCAAGCTTTTGTCCTCCGGCCATTCCTGTCTCCTGGTATTTCTTGAAAACAGACCCCCCTATATGGTGCCTGTATATCATCTCGTAATCAGGAATATTTACACTATTTACTGCTAAACATCTTTCCAGGGGGATGTCACTAAATGTTTCTTTGTAATCAAGCGCATAGTTTCCCCCAGGAAACATGCCTGATTTTTTAAGGTGATTTGGTAATTCTGGGAATATCTTGGTAAGCCAGAAATGCGTCAAGGCCGTCAGTACCTCTCCTTTACGGGGCACAAGCGCGTTCAAAACGAAATCAAAGATTGACAGTCTGTCAGAAGCGAGCAACAGCAAAAGGAACTTCTCGCCGAAAGGCAACTTGTATGTGTCCCTCACTTTGCCTTGTGAAAAAAGATATTCCATTAGAGATGGAATTAAAGCTGCGTTTTTTACGTTCTTAGGAATTTTAGCCATTTATTTATCCTCCTTTTCTATAGTTCAGTTTATTTTGTCTTTACATTAAGCCTTCTGTTAGTTTTACTTCCGGCACAAGAGGTTTTTCATCTTTGATTTCCTTATGCCAGTAAGCAAGTCCCTCGAAAACTTCTTTATTACCCAGTATCGCAGCTAATTTAGCAATTGCTAAAGCGCTGTTTGTTAAGCTGTGTTCTAAGCTTGTCTCGTTAAGGCCGGAGGTAATTATTGCGGTTCCCATTGGGAGATCTTCAATTGCACTTCGTGCAGGCTTATCAGTCGGTACGCCGAAAACAATATAGTCATGATTGTTTGTGTTTCTGAGAATAGATTCAATTAATCCCGGTGCAGCTAAGGACATTCCGCCAATAAACACAATAATCTTCTCCTTTATGTCTTTAGTAAATTTTTCAAACCTTCCGCCAGAGTTCCTGTGGCAAGAAGCAACTGAGACACCATATTTCACAGCAACATCACGCAATACCTTCAATATTATATTGGCATTGTTGCCGTCTGATTCACTTCCAAGAATTACTCTTACGTCGTTCATGTTTTTTCTCCTTTACAAAATTTTTTCAGGTTTACATTTTTGTCTATCTAAATATTTATTGTTTTAAGGTACGAAAAAAGCCAAGCTATTATTCTCTTCTCTTTTTTCAGATGTTATTAATTTATAAAGGGCACAAAAAACCAAGCTCCTCCTCAGCTTGATCTCCATTTATTGGATTTTCTGGTTTTATATTAGTATAAAACTGAAAAAAGGTCAAATTTTTAAACCAAAAACTCTGCTTTTTTAAAACAGAGTTTTTATGTGCCTTGTCCTGAAAAAACTCCGAACTCATTTTGAAGAAAATCCAAACGAAGATTTTTAATTCGGAAGCTCGCCTTGCGAGCTTTTATCTTTTAATTCCGCCGAAGTATTCGGCGGAAAAGGATGGTAAAAGGAAATATCAATTTAAAAAGAAAAAACAGAAAAATTTTCTCTACATTATTTTTTTATTGTCCCCCCCCTTTTTTAAATTTAAGGAAAAGAAAATTTTTCTGTTTTTTTTCTTTAAAGGCAAACCTTAACGGCAAAATATTTAAAAAAGATTTAAAAATCTTTTTAGAGCCATATTTATTCCTCCCCGCTTCGGCAGGGGGGGGCGATGGCGGGGCAACCGAAATAAAATCAATATTTAACTTTGATTTTAGTATATATGAAGTCATTGAATTTTTCAAGACTTTAGGCTATTTTGACTATTTGTCCTTGATTTTTTCAATATTTATGCTATACTGTAAGTATGTATAATTGGTCAGTGGACACGGCTGAATTAAAAAAAGATAAAAATAAATACGCTATTTGGCGCTTGGAGCAAATGGTTAATTTTGGTTTGAATGGCGGAAAACTCAACCGCCGGCAATTAAAAAAATACTGGCCGTTTCTTAATTTAGACGCGAAAAGAAAAAAATTTCTTTCTATGCTTTTAGGGTTTAAAAACAAATAATTTTTATGGCCCAAACAATTTTAAGCCGCAACCAAAATAAAGTGTTAAGCGCTGTCAGCCGGGACCGAAAGATCTGCCGGTTTTTTTATCTTTCCGGCGGCACGGCTCTGGCCGAATTTTATCTTAAGCATCGCTTTTCCGAGGATTTGGATTTTTTTTCGGAAAATGAATTTGACGCGCAAGCAATAAGCGTTTTTTTTAAAAAAAACAAAATAAAATTAGGAATTAAAAAAATTGATTTTGAACAGAGTTTTAACCGCAATTTATTTTTTATTCATCTGAAAAACGATATTATAAAAACTGAGTTCACTTATTATCCTTTTCCCAGAATAAACAAATCCCTTAAAAAAGACGGACTGGATATTGACAGTTTATTGGATATCGCGGTAAATAAAATTTTTACTATTTACCAAAATCCGCGTTCAAGAGATTTTATTGATTTATATTTTATAATCAAGAAAACCGGCTGGACAATCAGCGAGCTGGTTAAAAAAGCGAAAATTAAATTTGATTTTCATATTGACCCCCTGCAATTGGGCAGCCAGTTGATTTTAGCCGAATCAGTTAAAGATTATCCGATTATGAAGAAAAAAATAAACAATAAAGTTTGGCAGGATTATTTTATCAGCGAAGCGAAAAAATTGGAAAGTTTGGTTATAAAATAAACCGTGCCCTTGATTTTTCCACTATTTATGCTATAATTATTATACTGTGGATAAGTATTGACATAGTTATTGTTTCTGCTATAATATTTTTACCTCTGAAATAGTGTCTATGGTCGCAATGGTTTATTTGCGCTAACACCACCCACCCTGTCTCCGCAAGGAGGCACGGTGGGTTTTTGTAAATATGGATAAAATCAACAAAATCGCAGTTTATATAGACGGCAGTAATTTATATTACAAGCTTAAAGATTTAAAGGTTGAGAATTCAATTTATTTTGATTACAAAGAATTTAGTGATTTTTTAGCCAGAGGCAGGGTAGTGGTTTCGTATCGTTATTATGTTGGAGCCGTAAGGGTTAAAGGCAATAATAGCAAAGCCATGAGTATGAGAAAAAACCAACAAAAACTTTTTAGTAATTTAGAAAAATAAAATTTTTGCGTAAAGCAAGGTTACCTTATGGATAATAACGGAAAATTTCATGAAAAAAGCGTTGATGTAAAGCTGGCGATTGATATGCTTATCGGCGCGTATGAAAATAGATATGACACGGCAATATTAATTTCTTCAGATACGGATTTAATTCCGGCGATTAAACATATAAAATATTTAGGAAAAGAAGTTGAGTATGTTGGATTTTCACATTGTCCAAGTTTTGGCCTTCAAAAAAATTCAAATTTATCACGGCTATTAATAAAAGACGACATTGAAAAGTTTATCCATAAATCGTTTATTTAGCCATAAAATAAAATTCTAACCGGTTTCACAACCCCTGCTTTATGGTAAAACCATAGAGCAGGGGTTTTTTATTTTCGCAAATTAAAATCCTTGCGCGTTAAAATTTTTTGTGTTATTGTATAATCAACAATTGAGTAACAGAAAATAACCTAACCCTTGGAAATTTTTTATTTTCAAGGCATGGTTTTGAATACCAACCAAGGCATTAGACTCCTCGTCTAGATTGCCTTGGTTGGTCATAGCTCGAAAGGGTTATGGGTGGGAAACCACCGACTAGCGGGGAGTTTTGTGCGTCTCCGCCATAAAACGAAATCCAACCAAGGTTTTATGATAATTACAAATTCAACAGAATTTATTTTTTTAAGCTAGCTGATTTTTGAATTGGCTGGCTTTTTATTTTTATAATTTTAATAACAACTTAAAATTCGCTCTGTCTAATAATTTAATCAAAGGCAGATTAAAATATTAATAGGGTGGATAATAAAAAATTTATGGGAAAATTTTTAAAATCAAAAACAATACTGAAAGTATTGATAACTTCAATTTTTTCCACGCTTGCCTGCGCGGGAATTATTTACGCCGCATCAACGATCGGCGCCAATATCTCTACCACTGGCGATTTAACGGTTGACACTAATACGCTTTATGTGGATTCAACGAACAACAGAGTGGGCATAGGCACGATAACTCCAGATTCAGATTTTCACCTTTATAAAAGTGGCGGATCAACATCGAAATTTGAAAGTAGTGGCGATACAGAGTTATATATCAAATCTGGATTAAACGGAGTGTCCAGAATCAGATTGGCCTCTACCACATCTTCCGGATGGACAATCAATAATAATAGTGGGTTAAGCGATTTATTATCTATTGCTAATGCCACTGAAGATTTATTAATCTTAACTAGCACAAGCAATATCGGAATAAAGGATAGTAGTCCAGACGCAACCCTTGAAGTGAACGGAACATTTATGGTATCAAACGGTGGTAGTGGGGACGGGGACAGATTTATTGTTAATAGTTCTGGTGATATAGGTATAGGCACAACAACTCCTCAATATAAATTAGATGTGAATGGAAATGTTAATATTGATTTAAGCAGTACTTATAAAATTAATGGAGAAACAATTTTATTTGCTTCAACTACGCGAAATAATATTTTCGTTGGGGATGATTCAGGGTCATTAAGTATATCTGGCGGAGGAAATTCATTTTTAGGTTATCAGTCAGGGACAAATACAACAAGTGGGCAACTCAACACATTTGTCGGCGAGAGCGCTGGAAATAATAATATTAGCGGAAGTTATAATGATTTTTTTGGATCTTCGGCCGGTTTATATAACACATTAGGATCATCAAATACTTTTATTGGTACTACTGCGGGTTATTCAAATATATCAGGTTCAAGCAATGCATTTTTGGGCGGTGGTGCTGGGTACCAGCATACATCAGGAGATAATAATACTTTTATTGGCAATAATGCGGGATACAATAATAATTCAGGTTCAGGAAATGTTTTTTTAGGATATAGAGCAGGATATAACGCATCGTCAACAAATAAACTTTATATATCTAATTCAGAAACCTCTGCTTCTTCAACCTTAATCTACGGAGAATTTGATAATAATATTTTATCTTTTAACGCTAATGTTGGCGTTGGCACATCTACGCCAGCGACTAAATTAGAAGTCCACGACATAGCCACATCCACTGTTTCAATTATCAGCGAAACAGCAGGCAGTGGCGGCAGGATTATATTGGAAGACTCTGACGGAGCCGGCTGCAGTGAAATTTATATTTTGGACGGAGTAATCAACTCCGCGACCGTGGCTTGCCCTTCTAATTAATCTTAAAGTAATTCCGATATTTATTTCCGCCTCACTTTAGTGAGTAATTTTAAAAAGCCGACTAAAGTCGGGCAGAATAAAAAATAATTAAATAGACACAAAAATTATGCGAAAATTTATTATAATTTTTTTGGCTTTGTCCATAATTCTGCCCGCTCAAGCCGCTACAAACGACTTTACGGCTGACGGAAATATTACTGTTGACAGCGTAACTTTCGGAGCCGGAACAGCCGATATGCTGATAATGAACGGCTCCACGGCCGAAAGCTGGATTTTTAACAGCGGAACTTTTACCGTTACAAATCCTGGAACTTTTAAAGTCGGCTCGTCCGACTCGTCGGTTAAATCAATTAAGGTTACGCAAGGCGGAACTAACTTGGCTTGCGCGGAAAACTCAACGCCGGGCACAAGTTATGTCACCGTCCCGACAACCGCCGGAACATATACCATAGAGCCGTCAGCAACGACTGACTGCACTTCACTATGCACGGCTTTAGATAATGCCGCGACTTACAATTCTTTCCCGACCTGCGGAGCCGCGACCTGCGATTCCGGATATGAATTGTCAGGTTCAGGAGCGAGTGCTACCTGCGTGCAATCAAGCAGCGGTTCAGTGTCCATTCCGTCCACTCCACCTCCGCCGACAACTTTTCAAACTTATGATCCGATTACAGGGGAATTGATTATTGAGGACATCACGGAAGAAGAGCCGGAATCCACGGAGCCGGAAACAACCGCTTCGGAAACTATTATTGAATCGCATGGCGAGCCAGCTATTGATTCCACGAGTGAAACGACTTTAGAACAAATGTCTTCTGACGCTGAAACTATCGCGACCGGCGATGTCAGCCAAGTTGTCGCTCAAATCGGCGCAAAAAGAGATCTAACCGCTGAAATAAATTTTAGCAAAACTATCACGGCTAAAATTATTTCCGGCCTCGGAATTACCGCCCAAGAGCGCAACGCCATTAACAATTTTATTACTTACGGCACGCCAGCCACGAAAATATTGGGAGCCGGAGAACGAGGCGGAGCGGTTAACAGTTTTAGGGCGGCGTTCGGCAAAGCGCCGACAAGCGCGTCCGACTGGAGCGACATAATTAAAATCGCCAATGGCCGCTGGCCGAGCAAGACAAGCGAAAAAGCGGAGGACAGGGCGAATATTAATTTTAAAATAGTTTATTTGCGAAGCCCGAACATATCTAATCCGCATGATGATGCCGCGATTACTGTTATGGCCTACGGCTTAAGGCCTGCTCAAAGAAATCTTAATAGTGAAAAAGCGGCAATTAAAATCTTTAAGGATATTTACGGATACAGTCCGAAAAAAGCCACGGCATGGGATGTGGTAAGGGCGATAGCTTATAGCGGAGCGATAAGATAAGAAGAAGAAGTAATAGTTTTAATCCAAAAGAAAACGAAAATCCCGACTTGCTCGGGTTTTTTGTTTTTCGTTTTTCGGGGCGGTGGTCGGGGCGGATGGCGAATTTATTAAACAAAGAGAAAACAAATAGCAAAGAGAAAACATTTCGCCCCCTCGTTTTGTCGTGTTGTTTTTTGCTCGCCCCGCTCGCTTTAAAGCGTTTTTAAATTGATGTTCCTTTTTTTTCGTCCTCTTTTTTGGGGTCAGAGGGGCTTTGCCCCCCCCTTGTATTTATTTTTTTATTCCCTTTAAAATTAAATTTTTCCGCTCTGTGCCTCGGGAGAGAATCGAACTCTCACAGTATTACTACTACGGGATTTTGAATCCCGCGCGTCTACCAGTTCCGCCACCGAGGCAAAATATAAAAAAAGCCTTTTAGGCTTGCGATTTTATTATAGTTTAAGTTTCTTAAATTGTCAAAGAAGAGAAAATAAGTTATAATATATTTATTATGGGAAAAATAATTGCTGTAGTCAATCAAAAGGGCGGTGTTGGAAAAACCACTACCGCTGTTAATTTAGGCGCTTATCTGGCTAATTTGGGTATGCATGTTTTACTAGTGGATATAGACCCGCAGGCTAACGCCACATCAGGTCTTGGAATAGATCATAAGAATTTAGAACATGGAGTATATGAAGCGATTATCGGAACAAAACCAATATACGAAGTAATAAAACGAACCATACAGGACGGATATAAGGTCGCTCCTGCCACAATATCCATAGCTGGTGCCGGCATTGAAATGGTTGGCATGGAAGACAGAGAATATAAATTATCAAAAATTCTAGAGAGTGTTAGAGATGAATACGATTATATTATAATTGACGGTCCACCTTCTTTGGGACTATTAACGATAAATAGTTTAGTAGCAGCTGACGAAATATTAATTCCGATTCAGAGCGAATATTATGCCCTGGAAGGTTTGGGTCAGCTTTTAAATACGATTGGATTAGTGCAATCCAATTTAAAGCCGGAACTTGGAATAATGGGTGCGGTTATAACTATGTTTGATAAAAGAAATAGGTTGTCCGAATCGGTTATGAATGAATTGTACCAATATTTTCCCAACCGGGTTTTTCGTTCAGTAATTCCAAGAAGCGTAAGACTGGCCGAAGCTCCGAGTTATGGCCGTTCAATACTGCATTATGATCCAAAGTCAAAAGGAGGAAAAGCGTATGAACGTCTTGCTAGGGAAGTGGTGGATTTAGAAACGCGTAAGGCATAACACTTATAAAATTAATTAATTTTCAATTTTCAATTTTCAAACAATTTTTAATTTATTAATTATTTAATTAGTAATTGTTTGAAAATTGAAAATTAGAAATTGAAAATTTAAACATATGACCAACGGACTTGGAAGGGGACTTAGTTCTCTTATTCCGCAAAAAGTAAATAAAGAAGCAACAGACTCGTCAGGCGAAGCGGTTATTAATATTACTTCTGACGCTGACAAAGACAAGATATTAAAGATAAGCCCTGCAAAAATTAATATTAATCCAATGCAGCCAAGAACAAGTTTTGCCGGGCATCAGATGGACGAATTAGTAGAGTCAATAAAGCGATACGGTATAATACAGCCTTTGGTTGTAACTGAAAAAGAAGGGAGATATGAACTTATTGCCGGAGAGCGTCGCCTTAGATCAGCAAAGATAATTGGATTAGAAAAAGTTCCGGTTATAATTCGAGACGCCTCTGCCCAAGAAAAACTTGAAGTGGCTTTGATTGAAAATTTACAAAGGGAAGATTTAAATCCTATTGAAACTGCGTTGGCTTATCGGAAACTTATTGATGAATTTAATTTAAATCAGGAAGCGGTTGCTAAAAGGGTGGGAAAGTCGCGTTCGTCCGTAACGAATATTTTGCGTATATTGAATTTACCTGAAGAAATACAGATGGCCTTAATTGAAGGAAGAATTTCCGAGGGTCACGCGAAGATCTTATCCGGATTAGATACCGAGGTTAAGCAGATGACTTTATTTAGAAAGTTGCTTGCTAATAAGATGTCGGTTGAAGATGCAACGCTGGAAGCGCGGCGCATGGGCGGAACGAAACAAGCCAAAGTAAAAATTAATTACAAGGACAAAGACAAAGAATTTGCCTTTAGGGAATATTTCGGCACAAAAGTTGAGATAAAAAGAAAAAGAAAAGGTGGACAAATTATTATTGATTTTTATAGCGATGAAGAATTAGGAGAAATGACGGACAAAGTTAAAAGTAATAAGTAAAGAGTAATAAGGAATTATTAAGAAGCTGAGTTTTCAGATGGAAGCTCAGCTTTTTTATATTTTATATATTTTTTGGCTAATTTTAGCTATAAAAGTAGAATATATTATTAAATCCTTGACATGATTTATGAAGTGTGGTATACTAATATATCGTTCTTAGGACGATAGTACATTCCAAATCTGTACAAAACAAAGGAGCGGGACAAAATGATTATGGAAGAAATCAGAGAATGTTTTAAAAATAGAACATACTGTATCACCATAATAATAATCTGTGCAATAGTCTTTTTTAAGGTTGTTGTATCCCATTTCTCCTTTTAATTTGTTTTGGTGGCGGCTGGCATATACATAATACTAACGTCAGCCGTCCCCACTACCTCTTGTGAATACATTCACAATGTTCACAAGAGGTTCCGTTCTAAGATCATCATCCGCATGGATGTCAAGCCTTATTAGCTTTTATCGCTAAATATGGCTGGCAATAATTCACAGAACACTATCTTATGATGATTTTAGAAAGGAAAGTTCTATAAAATTTAGAGGGTAGTATGGCGGCTAATGCCGCAATTAAATAAGTTTTATTTTTTTTATTAATTTGTTTATTTGTGGATTCACTGGTTATCCAGATAGCCGCCATTTTGCACTCTAAATTTAATATATAAAAAGAAGTTTTTTAGGTTGGCGGATGCCAATTGAAACTCAAGCCGTTAAAAAAGAGAGCGATAAACGACCATTTGTTTACCTCTCTTTTTTGTTTGCCAATTTATATAAAAATGGTATATTATAAAGGTATAAATAACCTCACCCCAACCCTCTCCTTAGTAAGGAGAGGGGGTAATTATTATGAAATTTGTTCACCCCGAAATAATTTTCGTTTCGCTCAAATTAAACGGGGTAATCCTACATAAATTATGAAATTCGTGCATTTGCATACACATTCGCATTATTCCTTATTAGACGGGCTCGCCAAAATTGACGATCTTATTAATGCGGCGAAAGAAGACGGCGCGTCGGCCTTGGCGTTAACTGATCATGGAGTTATGTATGGAGCGATAGAGTTTTTTCAAAAATGCAAAAAAGCCGATATAAAACCGATTATAGGAGTTGAGGCTTATTTAGCGCCGAACTCAAGGCATGACAAAGTGTCTAAAGCCGATGAATCTAATTATCACCATCTAATACTTTTAGCCCGCGACAAGGAAGGTTATAATAATTTAATTAAGCTTACCGGCATAGCGCACCTAGAGGGTTATTATTATAAACCGAGAATTGACTGGAAAGTTTTAGAAAAATATAGCAAGGGTCTTATTGGTCTTACTGCCTGCCTAGGCGGAGAAATTCCGCATCTAATTTTGTCCGGAAAAGAAGAGAAAGCTAAAAAAAGAATTTTAGAATATAATAAACTTTTTGGCCAGGATAATTTTTATTTAGAACTTCAAGATCACGCCGACCTAGAAGGTCAGGATCAGGTTAATAAAAAATTAATTGAATTTTCGCGTGAACTAAATGTACCACTCGTCGCGACTAATGACATCCATTATTTAAAAAAAGAAGATGATGAAGCGCAGGACGTTTTGCTTTGTTTACAAAACAAAAAGAAAATGGATGACCGCGACCGTATGAATATGACAGGAGTTGATTATTCAATGCGTCCGGCAAGGGATATGATAGAAGCGTTTAAGGACGCGCCCGGGGCGATAGAAAATACGATTAAAATCGCGGATAAATGTAATCTAGAAATTGAGTTAGGCAATATTCAGCTTCCGCATTTTGAAGTGCCAAAAGGCGAAGACGGAAACAGCTTACTTAGAAAATGGTGTGAAGAAGGGATAGAGAAAAGGTATGGAGAGCACGGTCAAAAATCCCCCCAACCCCCCTTTACTAAAGGGGGGAGCTATCAAGAATCTCCCCCTTTATTAAAGGGGGCAAGGGGGATTTCTGATCAACTAATGAAAGACGTTAAAAAAAGGCTGGATTTTGAGCTTGAGGTAATTAAAAAAATGGGGTGGCCGTCTTATTTTTTAATTGTGGCTGATTTTGTAAATTGGGCAAAAGATAACGGAATTGTTGTTGGTCCCGGACGCGGTTCAGCCGCCGGTTCCTTAGTTTGCTATTTAACGGGAATTACTAATTTAGATCCGCTTAAATATGATTTATTATTTGAGCGGTTTTTGAACCCTGACCGTATTTCTATGCCTGATATTGATTTGGATTTTGCCGATGTTCGCCGCGATGAAGTTATTAGATATGTTGAAGAAAAATACGGCAAAGACCATGTAGCGCAAATTATTACTTTTGGAACAATGGCGGCGCGCGCCGCGGTTAGGGACGTTGGCCGTGTTTTGGATTATCCTTATGATTATTGCGATAAACTGGCTAAGATGATTCCCATGTTTACTAAGATTGATGAAGCGCTTAAAACCGTTTCCGAATTAAAGGAAATTTACAAAGAAGACGCGGGAAAAAAAATAATAGATTTTGCCAGAAAACTGGAAGGCGTTGCTAGACACGCGTCAACGCACGCCTGCGGAGTTATAATTACAAAAGATCCGTTAAACGAATATGTTCCATTGCAGTTCGCTTCATCATCAGACAAGAGTATTGTTTCGCAGTACTCCCTTCATCCGACTGAGGATTTAGGAATATTAAAAATGGATTTTTTAGGGCTTAAAAATTTAACCATCATTGAGTCGGCGATAAGAATTATAAAAAATACCCGAGGAATAGAAATTGATATTGATAAGATTCCTTTGGATGATAAAAGAGCGTATAAGTTATTTCAAAAAGGGGAGACTACTGGCGTGTTTCAGTTTGAGTCCTCGGGAATGAAACGATATATGCGTGAGTTAAAGCCGACCGACTTTGAAGATATTATCGCTATGGTGGCTTTGTATCGGCCCGGTCCGATGGAATGGATCCCTGATTATATTGCCGGAAAACATGGCAGAAAAAAACCAAAATATTTACACGAGAAATTAGAACCGATTTTAAAAAAGACTTACGGGGTCGCGATTTATCAGGAGCAGGTCATGCAGATGGCTCGTGATTTAGCCGGATTTACTATGGCTGAGGCTGATGTTTTACGTAAAGCGGTGGGAAAGAAAATTGTAAAATTATTAGTTGAACAAAAAGAAAAGTTTATTGACGGATGTGTTAAAAACGGAATAAATAGCATGCTGGCTGAAAAAATATTTTCATTTATTGAGCCGTTCGCCGGATACGGATTTAACCGTTCGCATGCCGCTTGTTACGCGCTTATTGGTTATCAGACCGCGTATTTAAAAGCGCGTTGGCCGACAGAATTTATGGCGGCGCTATTAACCGCGGATCAGCAAAACATAGATAGAATAGCGGTGGAAATTGAAGAGTGCCGTAAAATGGGTATTGAAGTAAAAAGTCCGGATATAAACCAGTCGTTTGGTTCTTTTACCGCTGTTACAACCGGCACGGAAAAAAATGAAGTTGTCGGCAAAGAAGAAAAAATTAATACAATTCGTTTCGGGTTAAGAGCTATTAAAAATGTTGGCGAGAATATTGCTGAGGTAATTATTGAAGAACGTAAAGAAAATGGAGCATTCAAAGATATTACTGATTTCTTGGAAAGAATTAATGATAAGGATCTAAACAAGAAATCGTTAGAAAGCCTTACTAAGAGCGGGGCATTAGATAAATTTTCGGAAAGAGGGCAAATTTTAGGCAACATGGAAAACATACTTCAATTCAGTAAAGAAATTAGCGCTTCGCAAAATAATGGACAAACCAGCCTTTTCGCGGGCGCGCCTGTTTTAAATATTGAACATAAAATAAAATTAGCGCCTGCGCCTAAAGCTACGAAGCAGGAAATTTTATCATGGGAAAAAGAACTGCTCGGAGTATATATTACCGAGCATCCGTTAACTGATTTTAAGAATTATTTAGACGGCGTTGCTATTCCATTGTCAGAATTGTCAGTTGATAAGCCAAAAGAGGATGTAAACGTAGCGGGCGTGATTACCGGCGTAAAAAAAATTATGACCCGCAAAAATGAACAAATGCTTTTCGTAAAAATTGAAGACTCTGTTAAGAGCATAGAAGTTTTAGTTTTTCCAAGGATGTTAAAAGAAACAGAATTAATATGGGTGGAAGGGAAGGTTGTTCTTTGCCAGGGAAAAATTTCAGATAAAGATCAGGAAATAAAATTATTAGCCAATAAGGCTGTAGAATTAACATTAGACAATGTTGAAAATTCTATAAAGCGTTTTAAGGCCATTCAGGTTTTTGACGGCAGAAGAAACGGGCAATTTAATAATTATGCTCCGAAAAAAGCTGAGCCGGCGGTAAACGTTAATAACGCCATAAAAAAGAACATAAATAATAACCCGCCTCTTAAGATAATTTTCAACAAAGAACTTGACGAAATTACGCTTAATAAATTAAGAGAAATGTTCGTAGAGCATTCCGGCGATTGTAAGGTGTATTTTAAGGTTAAAGAGGGCGAGGGCAATAAAATAATTGAAACGAGTTTTAGAGTTAATCATAATGATTCGCTTGTGGGAGCTATAAGGGGAGCGTTGGGCGGGGTTGTGACGGTTGTGGACAAATAGGTAAATATTTATTATAATAAGGGTGGTGGAAACATTTAATAATTAACTAATAATTTTGGCAATTTATTTGCCACACAAAACTATGAGTAATTTAGAATTGGGCATAATGAACACCCACGTTAATCCCGAACAAAATTAAGAAGAAAAAATAAAAAAACTTAAAGATGAAATATATCAAGCCTCATCTAATCAAGAAAGGTATGAATTTGAGAAAAGAGATAAGAAAGTAGATACAATGAATAAAATAATAAAAACCAAAGCTTCAGAGCTACATCAAGAAAAGACAGGATCCCAAGAAGAATTGACAGATGAAGATATTGAAAAATATAAAAACGAAATAAGAAACGAACGATACATAAGCGAGCCGCAGAGCTTGGATGATTTGTATTTTAAGATTAAAAACAATAACATAGAAGTTGAAGCATCCGAAGGGCGAGTTTTTAAATCAGACGAACTTATAAAATTAATTAGCGAGGTGGCAGGCGAAGAAAAAACTATAAATCATATTACAAGAAGCTGCGGTTTAAGGAAAAAGGTAAAAGAGTTGATTGAAATAGAAGCTATAAAAAATAAATTACCAGAATAATTTTATTTTTAACGCTCGTTTGGATGGCGGCTAAAGCCGCCTATACCCTGAGCTAAAGCTCGGTAGAAGTGGGAGTAGGAAAGCTTTCGTTGCGAAAGAGACTTTTGTAACCATCTCATTATAAAATAGCCGTATTATCGGAGGAAAACGGCAGAATCCTCTGCGGAGAGATTCTGCCGCGGCGAAGTATATTAGAGATGCGGTTAAAGCCGCCTAGACCCGAGCTAAAACTCGATGGAAGTTGTGGGGCTTACGTGATTAAAATATAAAAATTATATGGACAAACAGGAAATAAAAGAAAAAATAAATATTCAGCTTCCTTTTTTGAAAGATAAATACCATGTAAAAAAAATGGGGATTTTTGGTTCTGTTGTTAGGGATAAACAGGCGAAAGGAAGCGATATAGATATATTGGTGGAATTCAGTTCTCCCATAGGATTTTTTGATTTCATCAGGTTGGAAAATTTTTTAAGCAAAACTTTGCGTAAAAAAGTTGATTTAGTTTCAAAAAAGGCCATTAAGCAGGCTATAAAAAAAGATATTCTTAAGGAAGTTATTTATGTCTAAAAGAGGAGCAAAATTATATTTAGAAGACATTAAGCAGTCTATTGAGAGAATAGAGAGATATGTGGCAGGTATGGATTTTGACGAATTTCGTAAAAACACTTTAATAATTGACGCTATTGTTAGAAACTTAACGATAATCGGAGAAGCATCAAAGAATATGCCAGAAAATATAAAATCAGAAAATTCTGACATTGCGTGGAGTGAAGCCGTAAGCATGAGAAATAAAGTGACTCATGAATATTTTGGCGTTGATGAAGATATATTATGGAAAACAATAAAAGATGATTTGCCAATTTTTGAGAAGCATATTTTAGAGTTATTAAAGGAATCTTAAAAAATACGCGCAATACACCGCTAAATTTTTAAATTAAAATAAAATATGGCTACTAAGAGAAAAAGAAAAAAAGTTAATGTAAGAATAAATAAACTTAGAAAATCATCTGGGGATGATTTAAGCGTTGATTTAAAATCTGCGGCAGAAGATGAAATTTATTCTGCTCCAGTAAAAAAGGCAATAATTCGCGAAAAGGCTGCCACAGAACGAAAGAAAGAGACAGCTGTTTCTACTGCTCCTCTCAAACCTCAAGTAAAAAAACAAACCGGTCTTCAATTAAATTTATATCGTAAAATAGCCGTTAGTTTTGTAGTCTTAACGCTTGGTCTTCTTGCTATAATATTTTATTTTTCGTTTATTGGGGTGACCATTACAGTTGTTCCAAAAGAAGAACGAATAAGCAATAATTTAATTATTGATATTAATGATCCAAATAAAGTCGCAGTTATCAGCCAAGGGGCGGTAGTCGGCGCGGTTGATAAAATTGAAGTTAAAGAAATAAAAATATATTCAGCAAGCGGAAAAGAAATAATAGGCGAGGAAACGACCGGCACGGTTACAATTATAAATAATTACAATAAGAGCCAGCCGTTAGTGGCTACAACAAGATTATTAAGCTCTGATAATAAGTTGTTTAGATTAAAGAATACGGTTAATGTCCCGGCCGGCGGAAGCGTTGAAGCGGAAGTTTACGCCGATAAGCCGGGAGCGGATATGGCTATGGGGCCGACTAAGTTTACTATTCCGGGCCTTTGGGCGGGACTGCAAGAGAAAATTTACGCTGAAAGCAAAAAAGCTTTTACGCATAGCCAAAAAGCGAAGAAGCATATCACGCAGTCTGATATTGATTTTGGAATTAAAGATTTAAGAAAAAGATTATTAGAAAAGGCCGAGAAAGATGTTGGTGAGAGCTATAAGAGTTATAGCCAAACATTATTTAATATTGATGAAAATTCTATTAGCATTGATATTGATGGGAAAGTTGGTGAAGAGAAAAATGATTTTTCTGTTACAATGACAACAGAGGTGGCAGTAGTCGCTTTTAATGAGGAATTAATAAAGAATATGGCTCGTGAAAAACTGATGTCCGTTATTGCCAGCGATAAAGAATTGATTGGTTTTGATGAAAATAATTTAACGTATAATTTAGATTCCCATAATTTAAATCAAGGAATTGCTACAATTAATGTTTCCTTTGAGGGCAAGAGTTCGTTTAAGAGCGGAGTTAGTATTATAGATAGAAAAAAAATAGTTGGATTAACTCGCGAGCAGTTAGATGATTTTTTAGCGAATGAACAGGCAATTGAGAATTATGAAGTCAGCTTTCAACCTAAGTTTATTGATAAAGTCCCTAATTTAATTGATAGGATTAAAATAAAAATTAAATAATTATCTAAAGGTGATTGTTGCGGCCACCAACCGCGATGTTACATAACACCCCGAGTATTCGGGACTAAGTCTGAGGATAAATCAAGAGTGTCCAGTCCGAGTTTAAGAAATTGGGGATGGGAAACTAGGTGGAACCACGAGGTTTAGACCCCGTCCTAGTGTATCAGTATTTTTATTGATGCATTGAGGCGGGGTTTTAAAATTTTAAATGTCAAAAGCTAAATGTCAAATCAAATCTAAATTATAAAATTAAAATAATAAATTAAAATATAAAAAATATGACTAAAAAAGAAAATAGTTTAGAAATAATTAGGCATTCTTTGTCGCATATTATGGCAGCGGCTGTTTTAGAGCTGTGGCCAAACACTAAATTTGCAATTGGTCCCGCTATTGAGAACGGGTTTTATTATGACTTTGATTTTGGAGAAATTAAAGTTAGTAAAGATAATTTAGTAAAAATTGAAAAGAAAATGAATCATATCATAAAGCAGAATTTGAAATTTGAAAAATCAGAGTTGAGCATTAAGGATGCAATCGCGAAAGAAAAAAAAGATAAGCAGCCGTATAAGGTTGAATTAATTGAAGATTTAAAAAAAGAAGGTGAAAAGAAAGTTGGTTATTATAAGTTGGGTAATTTTGACGACCTTTGCTGCGGACCGCATATTGAGTCAACCGGAAAAATAGTCAAGGGGAGTTTTAAAATAACTAAATTGGCTGGAGCATATTGGAGAGGAAGTGAGAATAATCCAATGCTAACTAGAATTTACGGAGTTGCTTTTGCGACTAAAAAAGAGCTGGATGAATATTTAAAAATGATGGAAGAAGCGGAGAAAAGGGATCATCGGAAATTGGGGAAAGAATTGGACTTGTTTGTGTTTTCTGATGTTGTTGGCAAGGGATTGCCTTTATGGACAGAAAAAGGAGCTACAATAAGAAGAGAGTTAGAAAAATTTATAGTGGACGAAGAAATAAAAAGGGGCTACAAGCATGTTTATACGCCTGATATAGCAAAAATCGATTTATATAAGAAATCAGGACATTATCCATATTACAAAGATTCAATGTATGCGCCAATTAAAATCGACGAGGAAGAATTTATGCTCAGACCCATGTCTTGTCCACATCATTTTGAACTTTATTTAAGCAAGCCAAGAAGCTACAGGGAATTGCCCATGAGGATTGCGGAAATCGCTAAACTTTACAGATATGAGCAGTCCGGAGAACTTACGGGACTCATAAGGGTTCGCAATTTTTGTTTGGCCGATGCCCATATAATTTGCGTTGATAAGAAGCAGGCCAAAGAAGAAGTTAAGGGCGCGTTAGATTTAATTGAGTATGTGTCTAATGTTTTCGGCTTAAAAAAGGGGGAAGATTATTGGTATAGATTATCATTGGGCGACAGAAAAGATGAAAAAAAATATTATAAAGACGACAATGCGTGGGATGGGGCCGAACAAGTATTAAGAGAAATTTTGCAAAAGAATAGTTCTACATTTTTAGAGGCAGAAGGTGAGGCCACATTTTATGGACCAAAAATTGATGTACAAATGAAAAATGTATATGGAAAAGAAGATACAGCTTTTACAGTACAATATGATTTTGTAATGCCAGAACGTTTTAATTTAGTTTACAAAGACAATAAGGGGAAAGATAAAAAAGCAATTGTAATTCACAGATCAAGCGTAGGCGCGTTGGAAAGGGTAATTGCATTTTTAATTGAGCATTATGGGGGAGCATTCCCAATCTGGCTTTCTCCTGTTCAGATTAAAATTATTTCAGTCGGAGAAAAGCATATTGATTATTGCCGGAAGCTGGCGGATGAATTTAGAGAAAACGATATTCGCGTAGAAGTTGATGATCATGACGAAACGGTGGGAAATAAAATAAGGAAAGCGGTTGGCGAAAAAGCGCCTTACATGTTGGTAGTGGGTGATAAAGAAATGGGCTCAAAAAAATTAGCTATTAGAGATAGGGGCAAAAGAGAAACCAGGGAAGTTGAAAAAAGTAAATTTATTGCTGAAATTATAGAAAAGATTGATAACAGGAAATAATAGCTTTATATATTAATTGTTAGATTGTAAAGCGTTGTTCAATAGATTGGATAGAAAAATTTATATGGCCGAACGGGTCGTTGAAAGAAGAGATACTAAAGAATTAAAAAATTTAATAAAAACAATTAAAGCATTAATAAATAACGGAAGGCATTTTTTGGGACACAGAGGAGTTTCTGTCGACAAAATAAGACCAATAATGCCTAATGAATTAATTAAAGATAATGATAAATAAAGGTCGATACTTTAATTTTTTTGTCAAAAAGTATATTAATAATTAATTAAATTAATATTAACTTTAAGGTCTACAAAAAGTTAATATTAATAAAGAAATTATGTTGAAAAAATTCATGTTTTCATTCTTAGCTTTTAGTTTAATAATGTCATCATTTTTGATGGCGCCATTAGTAAAAGCTGAAGGTGAAGTTTGTGGCGTAGATAACGTCACTTATAAATCAGCCGAGGCGATGGAAGCGGCCGAAGTAGATGTTTCTTATGAATTCGCCTGTACAACAGTTACTGACGAGTCAAAATTATATGAAGAAAAAAGCGACATCAATTTTGCCGGAATGCTGATTGAGATCGGTTCAACCGATATTCCGACAAATATTATAGTCCGTGATAACACAACCAACCATGACTACACCATTAATGTGACGGTTGATACTGTTTTGGGCCAGCGCAGGGATCAGTCCACAAATTTGGCTAACTGGATTCCCGGCGATCAAATTAGGGTAATTGGCAAAAAAAATGAGAATACTGAAGATATTGAAGCCACAATTTTGGTTAATCTTTCCATTGCTATTCGGTCAAATAAGGGTGCGAATGGCTGGATAACCAATATTGACAAGGACGCTAAGGCCATAACTTATCAGTGGGCGAATGTTGAGCATACCTTTATTTATGATGAAAATACAAAGTTTGTTGTTGGTTTAAAAAATCCCGCTTCTGTTGACGATCTAGAAATTAATGATAGGATTCGCGGCCGTCTTCTAACTCGGAGCGGCGAAACGCCATTGGCTAAAATCGTTATAGTTTTAAGGCGGGGAAGCGATTTATTCATGAAAATTCGCACCTTTACGCCAGTAGTTACTTTAGTGCGGCTGGACAGCACGATTGTTCCAACCACCATTCAGGTTAGAATGGATAAAACTCCGGGTTTGCGCGCCAATGATGTTAATAATTTAATAGGCACGGAAGGAGCTCTTATAACGGTTAATATTACCGAGGACACTAAAATCGTTCGTAAATATTTCGGACGAATTACTTTAGATGAATTTTCCGTAGGCGATAAATTAAGGATTGTCGGTCGGGTTAACGATGACGGCACGGTTGACGCTAAAGTAGTGAAGGATAATTCAATCTGGAAAACCTCTACCCAGGGGCATGCCGGAGTTGTTACTGCCGTTGACGCAAATAGCAGCTATATAATGGTTAATTGGACTCCGTTAAAGCATATTACAAAAAAGAAGCTAAAAGAAAAATTGGAAGAAAGAGGTGAAACGGTTTCCGCGCAAGCTGTTGCAAGCGCAAACACGGATCGTACCGTAAAACAAATTAATCTGAGAGATGCATTAAAAGCTAGAATTAAAAAAGTAGTGGCAAAAAAGATTGGAAAATTTGTAAGAAACGTGAAGCACAAAAAGGTCAAAATAAAGCGAATTAAGCATAGCGGCGTCAAAGTAAAAGATTTAGTTAAGCGTCTGCCGGTTAAGAAAATAAGAGTAGATGTGACTGAAGATACAAAAATAGTGATTGGCACAAATAATAACGCGGCTATTTCCGATATTCAAATTGGCGATAAAGTTCGTGTTCGCGGCACCAGGCACGCCAAACTGCCCTTAGTAGTGGCGGATACGATTGTAGTAGTAAACTCTTTGCCGGAGATTGATGAAGCTGAAGATACTGAAATTGATGATGTAAACGAGGTGGTTAGCGAAATAGTAACTGATGATACTGAAAATGCCATAGTGGAAGATTCCGTTTCTGATACTGAAGAAGAAATAACTGATGATGCAGGAGATACGTCTTCTGACGATGATGCAGGAGATACGTCTTCTGACGATGAAAATACTCAAGAATAATAAAAACAAACAACAAGAAAGAGGGTTCGCTAGCAATAGCGAACCCTTTTAGGTTTGATATTTTTATTGTTTTTTGATAATATATGGTTTGTATGTTATCCTTGGCTCCATCATCTGCTAAAGCCATGGAAGGCGAAAAAATTTTAAATAATGAATAAAATAATGAAGAAAAAATTATATCACATTATAACAATTGGTTGCCAAATGAACAAGAGTGATTCTGAGAGAATTGCCGGTTATTTGGAAAAACATGGATATGTTTTATCTGAAAATAAAGATAAAGCGGTTTTAGTCGTGGTTACGACCTGTGGAGTTAAGCAGTCAGCGGAAAACAGAGCTTACAGCCTAATTTATAGACTTAAAAAAAATAATCCTAAAATAAAGATTGTTTTAACCGGATGTTTATCGCAGAGAAAAGATGTGCAAAGGCGGTTGAATGGATATGTTGATATTTGGATGCCAATTACGGAATTGGATTCTTTAGCATATAAACTTGGTCTAGAAAAAATCGAAAATAATAGTTTGAGCGGTTATTTGGCAATAAATCCTAAATATAATTCAAAGTTTAGCGCTTTTGTGCCTATCGGCAATGGATGCGATAATTTTTGCGCTTATTGCGTTGTTCCGCATGCTCGGGGCAGAGAAACATACAGGGATGCTTTAGAGATTCTGGAAGAAGTTAAAAAATTAGTGAAAAAGGGTTATAAAGAAATTACTTTGATTGCGCAAAACGTAAATAGCTATAGGGCAAAAATTACGAATTACGAATTACGAATTACGAATAAAAAAGAAAATGAAGATTTTAAATTAATTAAATTTCCCGATTTATTAAGGATGGTAAATGATATTCCCGGTGATTTTTGGATTAGATTTTCTACTAGCCATCCCAAAGACATGAGTGATGAATTAATTAAGGCTGTGGCTGAATGCGTCCCCGCTTCGCCAAAGCTCCGAGGGGCGGGAAAGGTGTGCGAACATATTCATCTTCCAGTACAATCCGGTGATAACGAAATATTAAGAGAAATGAATAGAAAATATACTAGAGAGCATTATATTAATTTAATTAAAAAAATTAGAAAAGCGGTTTCTAATGTTTGTATTACGACTGATATTATTGTTGGCTTTCCGGGAGAAACAGAAGAGCAGTTTAATCAAACAATTAGATTACTTAAAGAAATAAAATTTTATTTAGCTTATATATCGCAATATAGCCCTCGCGCGGGCACAATATCAGCCAAAATGGATAATGATGTTACTCAAAAAGAAAAAAAGAGAAGAGAAGAGGCGTTAGTGAAAATAGTAAAAAAAACAGCCTTAGAAGAAAATAAAAAATATTTAAACAAAATAGTTGATGTATTAATTGAAGGGAAAAATAAAAAGGGAGATTGGTTCGGCAAAACAAGAACGTATAAAAATGTAAGGATTAATGGAGAAGCGTTGTTAGGTGAATTTATTAAAGTTAAAATAAAAAAAGCAAAAGATTTTGGATTGGAAGGCGAGATAATAAATTAAGAATTATGAATTACGAATTACGAATTAATAATAAAAAAATTGTCGTTGTGCTGGGAACAACAGCTAGTGGAAAGACAAGTATGGCTGTTAAGCTTGCCAATAAATTTAATGGTGAGATAATTTCGGCTGACTCAAGACAGGTTTATCGTGGCATGGACATAGGAACGGGTAAAGACTTAAAAGAATATAAAATTAAGTCGAAAGTCAAAGGTCCCGCCGTCACTAAAGCTTTGGCGGGCAAGCAAAAGTCAAAAGTCGTTAATGTGCCATACCATCTTATTGATATTATTAGTCCTAAAACAGAATTTAATTTAGCTAAATATCAAAAATTAGCGTATAAGGCTATTGACGATATTTTGGCGCGGGGAAAAACGCCGATTATAGTCGGCGGAACGGGATTATATATTCAGGCGATTGTTGACGAATATAAATTATCAAGCGCTAAACCTGATAAAAAATTACGTGAAAAATTAGAAAAAATGACTGTTGATAAGCTTTTTTTAAAACTAAAAAAGTTGAACTCTAAAAAAGCAAAAAGTTTAAATGAAAGCGATAGAAAAAATAAGCGAAGATTAATACGTTATATAGAACAAACACGAATAGCCACGAATAAAGACACGAATAGCCACAAACCAAAGCAATCATTTAAACAATTTGATTTTTTATTATTAGGTCTTACTTATTCCCGAGATGTATTACAAAAGAGAATTTATAAAAGATTGATAGAGAGATTGGAAAAAGAAAATATGATTGGAGAGGTTAAGCGTTTGCGCAAGGGGGAGGTGAGTTGGAAAAGATTAGAAGAATTTGGCTTAGAATATAAATATATTTCTTTGTATTTGCGTAAAAAGTTGACTTACGAGGAGATGGTTGAAAAATTATATATTGCTATTCGGCAGTTCTCTAAACGGCAAATGACTTGGTTTAAGAGAGATAAAAGAATTAAGTGGGTAAAAAATAAAACTGAAGCGGAAAAATATATTAAAAAATTTTTAAAAAATAAAAAAAATCTGATGTAAAATATCAGCTCTTAGCATGTGCTTTTATATACTACAGAAATAAGATAGTCAAGTTCATTTATTTTAACAATTTTTTAAGTAATTCCTGTACTTTTTTAGGATTTGCCTTGCCCTTTGTAGCGGCCATAGCTTGACCTACAAAAAATTGTAAAACATTTTCTTTTCCGCTTTTATATTCTTCAACCTGGAGTTGATTTTTCTTTAATATTTTTTTAATAATATTTTCTAGTTCTTTTGTGTTGTCCATTTGTTCTAGCCCAAGCTCAACCATAACTTGCGTTGGATCACCGCCATTTTTATGCATAACCTCAAGAATCTTTGTACCGGCTGAAGAATTTATTTTTTCTTGATAAACTAGGGTGATTAATTCGGCGAAATTTTCCGGTGTAATTTTAATATCTTTAATACTTAAATTATCTTCCCTTAAATGTTTAAATAATTCATGAATTAACCAGTTAGCGGCGGCTTTTGCCAGCTTCTTTTTTTGTCTTTCCCAGCCGTCTCCGGTTGAATCAATCCATGATCTTAATTCAGTAATAACTTTTTCAGTATAATCAGCTAAATTTTTATCGCTAACTAATATTTCCGCGTCTTCATCATTTAAGCTGTATTGTTCAATAAATCTTTTCTTTTTTTCAGTCGGTAACTCAACTAATTGGGATTGAATTTGTTTAATCCATTTTGCATCAATATTGAGAGGTGGTATATCGGGTTCAGGAAAATATCGGTAGTCGGCAGAAGTTTCTTTTATTCTTTGGCTTACGGTTTCTCCTTTGTCTTCGTTCCAACCGCGAGTTTCTTGTACGAGTTTTTCTTCGTCTTCAATCGCATCAATTTGTCTTTTTATTTCAAAGTCGGTTGCTTTTTCTACTGCCTTAAACGAGTTAATATTTTTTATTTCTACTTTCGGATTTAATCCCGAAACTTCGGGATTTCCAATAGGTTTAATTTCTCCGTCTTCGTATTTCCATTTTCCTTTTTTCTGCACACTGACGTTTGCTTCGCATCGCATTTGTCCTTTTTCCATGTCAGCGTCAGATATATTTAGATATCGAAGAATTTGTTGATATTTTTGGCAGAATTTTTTTGCTTCTTCGGCCGTTTTAATAACCGGCTCGGTAACTAGCTCCATTAACGGAGTGCCGGCCCTATTATAGTCGGCTAAAGAATATTTTTTGTTATTTGGCTTGTCCGCCGAAGCTTTAGCGAAGGATGGGTGCGTTAACTTTCCAGTATCTTCTTCAAGGTGAATTCTTGTTATGTCAACTGATTTTCCGTTAATCTCTAAATGTCCGCCGTAAACAAGCGGTAGGTCGTATTGCGAAATTTGATAACCTTTAGGCAAGTCAGGATAAAAATAATTTTTTCTATCAAATTTGCTTAGTTTATTAATTTTGCAATTTAAAGCAAGGCCGGTTAAAACCGTCCATTCAATGGCCTGCTTATTGGCGACCGGCAGAGTTCCCGGATGTCCCATGCAAATAGGGCAGACAACAGTGTTTGGCTCTTTTCCCTCGGCATCGTTATCGCAAGAGCAAAACATCTTAGATTTAGTTTTTAGTTCGGCGTGTATTTCAAGGCCGATAATTACATCGTATGTCATAAATTTGTAGATAATTTCTTTTATTATTTTAGCTTAAAATACTAAAAAAAGCAAGAAAAAAAGGGTGCCATCTGTGTGGCACCCGTAAGTTCATATTGCTTTACCATAAACATGCTTCTTCGGTGGCGTGGCAATACAGAAATTTACCCAATTTATTAAAAACACTAACCGAGCACATTTTTTCTTTTAAGCTTTTTGCGTACATAAATGCAGCTGTCTTGAATGCCGTGGCTTTTTTTAGCGAGTCAAAAAGCTCAATGGCTGTTCTGCCGTTCAGTCCTGGCGTTCCTATTGTTGCCTTTACTTTATAAAAACCGCTTATTATATCTACTTCTTCTGTTCCCAGGAAAAGATTTTCCTGTTTGACATTTTTTTTATACCAGTCAGCCTCTGTTGCTTTACCAGTTTTTTGTAGCACCCCAACAAGATCTTTTACCTTAATTTTAAATAAGGCTACGGGGCGATATTTGCATTTTTGCAACTCTTTTTCCGGTTGGAATTTAGGCATTACAGGCAACTTAATATTCAACAATGCCTTCCTGATCAGTAGCGGTTCAAATCCTTCGGGCACGACAGTAATTTTTCCAATTATTGGTGCCTTTTTTCTTTTCTTCATTAAATTCTCCTTTATAGGTAAAATGTTAGCAATATATTTTATAGAACTATTATACTTAAAGATTTATTCAACTTAACATAGGATACTAAAAAAAGCAAGAAAAAAAAAGGATGCTCTAAGTGCCCTTTGTTGCTTTTAAACTTTTTTTAGTAAGAGCCCAACTTGCGGGAACTCTCCACTCATTTTTGTAGTATTTGTATTTATTACCCTTTTTGTGGATTGTTGCTGATTTTCCTGTTTTAGGATGAACAAAAGAGGATACCCCAACCCATTTTTTTCTCTACTTTTCTTCATGAAGGTTTTTAAAAAAAGCTGTAATAGCCTCAAGAATACCCCCGATAATAATTGCGAAATTTTCCATAATTCCTCCTTAAATTTAGGCTTCTTCTGAAAGTATTTTGTTATAAAGAACATTTATTTTATCTTATCTTATCTTAAATTGCTAAAAAAGTCCATTATTACCAAATTCATTTTCACCTCTTTCCGTTTCATCGTTTATATAATTTTCAGTTATTTTAGGCGTTTCAATTTTTTGGATTAAGATTTGAGCTATTTTTTGCCCGCGAGAAATATTAAAAATATCTTCAGATAAGTTTTTGATAAGTATAATAATTTCTCCGCGATAGTTTGAATCAATAACGCCTCCGATTACGTGGATTCTCTGTCTGGCTATTCCGCTTTTATCCCAGATTAATCCCGCGTGGCCTTCCGGAATTTGCAATTTAATCCCGGTCTTAACTTTAGCTATGTCTCCCGGAAATAAAGTATAATTATCGTCGGCATAAATATCAATGCCCGCGTCCTTGCTACGCGCTCTTTGCGGAATTTTAGCAGTGTTGGTTAGCCGCTTAACTTTAAGCTGAGGCTTGGGTTGCTCATCTTTATTAATAATTAATTTTAAAACTTCTTCTAAAATAAGATCGTTTATTTTGTCTCGAGTCATTATTTCTCCATTTTCCGTGCATTTAATTAAAGTAAGATTTGGAAAAGTTTTAGTAATTTCTAAATAAGTTTTTTCCGCGTTAACGAGGTGCTTTTCATTTTTTTCATGAATATCTTTTTTGTTTCCCCTGTGGTTTACTAATTTTTGCGCTATGTTAGTTTCTACATGTAAAATTATATTTAAATCAGGTTTTGGTATTTCAAAAAGTTCATACTCAAGCTTATAAAGCCATTCAAAAAAAACTTTGCGTTCAAGCGAATCTTTTATTTTTCCGCCTTGATGTCCCATATTAGCGGTTACGTAACGATCAGAGATTACAATACTACCCTCATTAAGCCATTTTTTTATTTTAAAACTGGCGTCATACCGATCACAGGCAAAAAAGATAGAAGCGTGGTAGGGATTAACTGTATCAGCTTCTCCGTACTTTCCATTTAAATATTCTTTAATTAAACCCGCGGATTTTTGTCCGTATTGTGGAAAGTCGGCTATTTTAACGTCAAAACCGGTTCGTTCCAATTTTTGGGCTAATAATTTTGTTTGCGTAGCTTTTCCGGATCCGTCAGTTCCGTCAATAACAATAAACCTCCCCCTTCGACTACGCTCTCTCCAAGAAGGCGGGCAGGCAGGGCGGGATTTTTTATTTAGATTATTTGATTTAATTTTATTTCTAAAGAAAAACATTTTAGACGACAAAGGAGCGCTTTTAGCACTCCTCCCTAATTTATATTGTAATAATTTTATTTTAGTACTCCTTCTATTGTTTTGTCAATCTGTATATGCAGTTCTTCGTATCCGCTATTATTATCAACCGTATAATCGGCCATTGCTATCGGACCAGCCTGCTTTAGATTTTCTATCTGCGCGTAATCTCGGCGCCTAGCTTCTTTTTCCGTGAGTGGTCGTTCGGGACGATTTTTAAGCCGTGCGTACCTTGTTTTTGGAGAAGAATAAACGGCAATGGTATAAAAGTTATTTTTAAATTTTTCTTTAAAGAGAAGGTATTCAGTCCAGCTGTATAAACTTTCCACCAGAATTATTTTTTCATTTATACTATCTATTTTTTCAATTACCCTTTTGGCGTAATAATCAACTCCGTATTTTTTCCTTAAATTCTCCCTAACCATTTTTTCATTTTTTTGATTTGCTTTTAAATTTCTTTTTTTCATTTCATCAAAAGTAATTTCCCCGAAATAAACTTTCGGGCATTTTAATTTTTTTTGCAAGTAATTTATGGCTGACGACTTGCCGGATCCTGGCAGACCGATTATGGCGATTATTTTTTTTGTCATTTTGTTAATTCAATAAATTTATATTTTAATCCGTTATGTTCGTATTCAACAGACTCTGAAACAATATTTTTAAACTCGGAATAATCCGGAAAAAATGTATCTGCGTTTTTCGGCTCATCATCAACAACAGTTAAGTAAAGCTTATCGGTAAATGGCAACATTTGAGCATAAATTGATCCGCCGCCGATAATAAATATTTCTTCTGTTTTATTGCCCAATTTAGCTTCTTCTTTTTTCCCTTGTAAAAGCGCATCTTCTAAAGAATGTACAATAACGCATTCTGGCGCTCTATAATCTTTATCTCTTGTAATAATAATATTAGTGCGGTTCGGTAGCGGCCGTCCTAATGACTCAAAAGTTTTATCTCCCATAACAACAACATGCCCTTTGGTTATTTTTTTAAAATGCTTTAAGTCATCCGGAATATCCCAAAGCAAGCGGTTTTTATAACCGATTACCCTGTTTTTATTTGTGATAGCTATCATTGAAACCATAGCGGAGTCTATAAAGTTTGTAAAGTTATAAAGTCTTTATTAAACCTGATAATAATTTTGAAATTTCCACTGTTGCGCCGTGGCAGAAAGTAAAAGTTATATATTTTTATCATTTGACTAAATAATTATTTATTGGTAACATATTTTCATAAATTAAAGGAGGGAAAAATAATGGAACTTTTAAAAATAAGTGCTTATCTGATGGCAGGAATTGGTCTGGGATATGGATGTTCGGGACAATCCAGAGGGGTTATTACAGCTAGTTGGCTATTGGTAGCCGCTGGACTTTTTATTTTACATTTTCTCGGGGTCAGATGGTAAAAAAATACAATTATTGTTATGCGCTATAGCCCTTGCAATTTTTATTGAATTTGCGGGGCTTTTTATTATCCGTTTTACTTTATGAACTTTATAACTTTATGACTATCGCGTTAGTATCCTCCAATATTGGCAATTTCGCCTTTAAGCGGCGGATGTGATTCGTAATTTTCTAATTCAAAATCTTCAAATTTAAAATCGTCAATGTTTTTTATATCAGAGTTGATCTTTAAATTGGGGAATGGGAATGGTTCTCTGGCGATTTGCTCTTTGATTTGGTCAAAGTGATTAGAGTATATGTGAACGTCCCCGAAAGTATGAACGAATTCTCCTGGCTCTAGACCAGTAGCTTGAGCTACCATTAAAAGAAGCATGGCGTAGCTCGCGATATTAAAAGGAACGCCTAGAAATAAATCAGCGCTTCTTTGATAAAGACCGAGATTAAGCTTGTTTCCGTCTGTTACTGCAAATTGAAAAGTAGTATGGCAGAAAGGAGGGACTTCGTTAACGTTGCCCTTTGAGGCCATGGCGTAAATAAAATCAGGATTCCAGCCGGACACAACGTAAGATTTTCTAAACGGTTTATCTTTAAGCCCTTTTATCACCCAGCCAAGTTGGTCAATTTCTCTTCCATCGCTGGCTGGCCAACGGCGCCACATTTTTCCGTAAACCATTATTAAATCGCCCCATTTTTTTACCCATTCATCATCTTCTGGCAATTCTTTTAGTTTAGCGATAAATTCAACTTGCGTTAAGTCGTTTTTCGGATCATTCTCAAGACAATGCTTATGGTATCGTTTCCATGCCCATTCGTCCCAAATACGGACGTTTTGGTCAACTAACGGCTTAATATTTGTACTGCCTGACAAAAACCAAAGAAGCTCAATTAAAATTCCTCTAAAAAAAGTTTTTTTAGTTGTTAGAAGGGGAAACCCTTTAGAAAGGTCAAATCTTATTTGGCGCCCAAAGACAGAACGAATAAAAGGAGGATCTTCACCTTTTTTCTTATATTCTTCTAATACTTCGGGAGTAAAAAAAAGTTTTTTATCGCTTCCGTTTTTTAATATATCTTTGGCTAAATTAAGATATTGGTATTCAGGGTGTTGTGACATATATTTAAAAAATCCAAAGCTCAAATGTCAAATCAAATCAAAAATCCAAATGTTTAAATTTTGATATTAAGTCATTTGACATTCCTGCCTGTCGGCAGACAGGGATTTGTCATTTGGATTTTGTCATTTGAGTTTTTATTAGAAGTTAGGTGAATTAGAAATTAGAAATTATTATTTACACCTGAGTTTCTTTTTCCTCGGTCGCTACTCGTCCGCCCTGCCATTGCCCCCGGTATTGGTTGCCTTCTCCAAGAACTTCGTGAAAGGTAATATGAACTACGCGAGCTCCGAAAGAAACGCGAATATTTGATTTTCCTAAGTTGCTTATTCCAAAAGTAAGTTCGCCTGAGTAACCGGGCTGAACAATGCCGTTAAATAATGCTAGACCGGATCTAAATAGGGTAGTGCGTGGAAAAATTATTCCTGACAAGGTAGTCGGTAAATTTACTTTTTCCATTGTTTTAATTAAATAGTATTTTCTAGGCTCAAAAACAAAGCTATTTTCCTTGCCCGCCGTAGCTTCAGCGGAGGAGGGTTTTCCATCCCCACCTTCTTCGTTTTTTGCTATAAGATTTATATTTGGTGTATCTCGTTCTTCTACGCCTAAAAAACCGTCTCCCTCTAATTCATAAATTTCTCCTAAACGCAAATCGAAACCAGCACCCTCAGGATTGTTTTGTTCGCGCTCGCAAAGATTTTCAACTAAATTTTTTTCTTTAACTAATTTATGCAGTTCTTTTATTCCTAGGATCATATGTTGTTTGTCATTCCGGAAAGCGAAGCTTATCCGGAATCTATGGTTAATTTGTAATAATGTTGTTATTAAACGATAGTTTATAGAAAGCAATGTTCGTTTTGTTTAATCCCGTCCTTCCAAGCCCTCACCCTGACCCTCTCCCACTCCTAGCGTCGCGGGAGAGGGAACTGGTTTAAAAGTTTAGATGTTTAATAACATATTTAATTTGGCTAAAATATTATTAAATTATAATATATAATAAAATATTATTTTCATACAATCCCTCTCCTGCGGCTTGTCGCGGGAGAGGGTGCCGAGCGGAGCGATGGCGGGTGAGGGCTTTGCAGGAATGATAACAAAAAGTTAAAAACAATCTTAATTTTCATCGCTACAAGAACAGTCCCCGCATCCATCCTCCGATTTATCAGTGGAACTTACCTTGCAATAGATTTTGCCGTCATATTTGCGTATTTTAATACTACGTTTATCTGCCAATTCCCTGGCTTCGTTTTCTTTTTCAGTTTCTTTCCCACTTTTTTTAATTCGTAAATATTCTTCAAAATAAATAATTTCTTTTATTCCGACATTGTTTAGCGACTTCATGCAGTCATAGCAGGGGAAAGTAGCGGAATATAATGTTGCTCCGCGCAATCGTTTTGTATCAATTGCGTTAGCGATTCCGTTCATTTCAGCATGGGCGCCGCGACAGCGTTTTAATTCTTTTGTCTGTGGATCGCCGTCAACTTTAGCACAACCAACATCAATACAATGGTAATCGCCTTCAGTTGGGCCATTATAGCCTACTGAAATAACACGTTTATACTTATCTACATACACTGCTCCGCATTCATGGTATCGGCAAGCCGCGCGTTTTGCGGCTAGTATCGCCATATTCATAAAAAATTCATCCCATGAAAGTCTAGTAATTTTCGGATCCTTGAGTTTAGCCATATTTTTAGAGAAAAAACAAATCAAAATTTAAAATTTTGATTTGTGGATAATTTATTAAGGTCTTATTATTTTAGCAAATGAAAGAGGATAGAGCAAATGCGAGTCATGGAACATGGAACACACAACAAAGAACATAACAAAAAGCCGACAAAGTCGGCTTTTTGTGAAATTATGTTATGAGTTTTGTGTTATTCAATTATTATCTTTACTCCCGGTCCCATTGTAGCGTTAACTGAAATATTTTGAATATAAATTCCTTTTGAGCTTGATGGTTTTGCTTTTACGATTGCTTCTTTGATGATGTTATAGTTTTCAACTAGTTTTTTATTATCAAACGAAACTTTACCAATCGCTACGTGTATATTGCCTGTGTCGTCATTTTTAAAACTAACTTTTCCTTTTTTAAGTTCCGTGACTGCTTTAGCAGGATTCGGAGTTACAGTTTCATTTTTAGGAGAAGGCATTAATCCGCGAGTTCCAAGAATTTTAGCGATTTGCGCCAAGTTTCTCATCATAAGAGGTTCGGCTACAGCAACCTGAAAATCAGTTTTTTCCGATTTTTTAATTTCAGCGATTAAATCTTCTCCGCCTACAAAATCGGCGCCAGCGGCCTTAACTTCTTTTTCTTTGTCAGGACTAACAAAGGCGGCGACTTTAACGGTTTTTCCTGTTCCGTGCGGAAGGCTTATTGCTGTTCTTATTTGCTGTTCACCTTTTTTAGCGTCAATTCCTAAGCGAAAGTGCGCTTCTACTGATCCGTCAAATTTTGTTTTTGATAATTTCTTTGTTAACTCAATTGCTTCTTCAATTGAATAAGATTTTGTTTTGTCAAAATCAATTGTGGTCTCTTTTTTTGTCATACTTTTCGTGGTGAGGCGTTCTAATATCGGAACTCCCACAAATTAGTTATTAAATTATTTCTACCGAGCCTTAGCTCAGGGTGTGGCAGGTTTTAATCCCGAAGCTTCGGGACTAAAGCCGCGCGAACCCGTAAAAGTCGGTAGAAGTTTATTAAAAATTACTTTATTTCTACGCCCATCTGTCTTGCAGTACCGGCTATAATTTTTTTAGCTTGTTCAATATCATCTGTATTTAGATCAGGCATTTTAATTTCCGCGATTTCTTTAAGCTGGTCTTGGGTTAATGATCCGATTTTTTCAACTAAAGCTTTTCCTGATCCTTTTTTAAATTTTCCGATTTTTTTAATTAATACTGCGGCCGGAGGGGTTTTCATTATGAAATCATAAGTTCTGTCCTCGTAAACAGTAATTTCAACCGGAATAATATCTCCCATTTTATCTTTACTTGCGTCATTAAACCTCGTGCAGAATTCTTGAATGTTAAGGCCGTGTTGGCCCAAAGCAGGACCCACCGGAGGGGCTGGGTTAGCCTGCCCGGCTGGGATTTGCAATTTTATTTTAGTTAATATTTTTTTAGCCATATCTTAAAAATTATAAAATTAAAAATTATAAAATTTTTATCTTGTAGAAGCACCCAAGAGGGAACAAGATAAATATTTATTATATTTTTTTAATTTGTAAAAAGTCTAATTCAACGGGAGTTTCTCTTCCAAACATAGAAACCAATACTTTAACTTTGCCCTTAGCTTCGTCAATATTAGTAATTTTTCCTTCAAGATTTTTAAACGGACCGTCAGTAATTCTAACCGGAGAGCCGACAGAAACGTCAATTTTAAATTTAGGCTCTTCAACGCCCATTCGCTTCTGAAGATCTTTTACTTCTTTTTCAGCAATCGGAGTTGGAACCGTGCCCGTGCCGATAAAGCCGGTAACGTTTGGCGTATTTCTAACAACATACCATGAATCGTCATTTACAATCATTTCCACCAAGACGTAACCGGGAAAAATTTTTTCTTCAACAACCTTGCGTTTTCCATTTTTTATTTTAATTTTTTTCTCAATCGGTATAAGTATATTGAAAATTTTATTTTCCATGTCCATGGATTCAATTCTCTGTTGCAGATTATTTGAGACATTCTCTTCATATCCGGAATAAGTATGCAGTACATACCAACGTCGTCCTTGATTTAATGTTTGTTTAGCCATATGCTTTAGTTAAAAGTTTATAAAGTTATAAAGTTTGTAAAGTTATAGGTTAATTAAGCAGGAGCGTATAAAACGGAACTCTTTATAACTTTATGAACTTTATAACTTTCTACTTTATGATTATCTCTAACCCCCAGTTAAAAATATAGTCTAGGGCGCCTAAAAAAGCGGCAACCGCCACGCTAATACCCATAACAAGCAATGTATAGTTATAGGTTTCTTTTTTGGTCGGCCAAGTTACCTTTTTCATTTCCTCAACTGAACCTTTAATATAATTGGTCAATTTATTTGCCATATTTTTATTTGTATTAAAAAACAGCCCTGTCGGGCGGCTTTGCTTAACTTAATACTATAATACATTATTATAATATTTATGTCAATAGCTTGTTTTTAGTTGATTATTGTTATATTTTATGGTATTTTTAATAGACTTAAGTTTTATATTATGAATCAAGATAAAAAACAAACAATTGAATTAGATCATGGTGGCGGTGGATATAAATCATGGGAACTATTAAAAGATATTCGTGGCATATTGAAGTACAAAGGAAAGTGGCAGAACTGTGAAGATGACGCGGCTATTTTAGACCTCACCTCAATTCTCTCCTTAGCAAGGAGAGGAGGCAATAGGTTGGTTTTCACGACTGATGCTTTTATTGTTGATCCGATATTTTTTTCCGGAGGAGATATAGGAAAAATTGCCATGTGCGGTACTATAAATGATTTAGCGGTTATGGGAGCGAAGCCTTTGGGCATTTCTTTAAGCATAGTAATAGAGGAGGGTTTTTTAAAAAAAGATTTAATGAAAATTATTTCTTCTATAAATAAAATATCTCAAGAATCCGGCGTACCGGTCGTAACCGGAGATACAAAGGTAACCGAGAAAGGAAAGATTGATAAAATTGAAATTACAACCTCCGGTGTTGGAATAGCTAAAAAAATAATTCCTAATAATGGAATTAAAATAGGGGATGTAATTATCGCTTCTGGAGATTTGGGCGAGCACGCGGTCGCGCTTTTATCTAAAAGATTTAATTACAAAACAAAAATTAAAAGTGACTCAAAACCTTTGAATAAAGAATTGGAAAAAGTTGGTAAATATTTAAACGCCTGTAAAGATCCGACTCGTGGCGGACTGTCCGCGAATTTAGTGGAAATGGCCGAGAAGTCAAAAGTGAAAATAGTATTAGACGAAGATAATTTACCATACAAAAAAGAAACTACAGCCATATCGGAATTATTGGGAATTGATATTTTTTCTTTAGCGTCAGAAGGAAGGTTTATTGCCGCTGTTTCAGGTAATAATGTTAATAGGGCTTTAAAGATCTTGAAAAATTTTAATAAAGATGCTAAAGTGGTTGGAATCGCCGAAAAAGGCAGTGGCGTATTTTTAAAGACAAATTTAGGGAGTTTAAGGCCGATTGAAATGCCGAAGGGGAAGCTTATTCCGAGGATATGCTAATTACAGAATTTAGAATTATGAATTTAGAATTTAGAATAAATTTTTAAATTATAAATTGTTCATTTAAAAAAAGAAAGAGAGGCGCGGTATGGAAAAATTTTTAAGTGATATTGCGGATGTGATTATTATTACAGGATGGGGCATTGTTATTTTTGGCGGGCTTGGGCTGATTGTTAGCGTTGCGCGCTATGGATATTTGAAGATTAACGGAAACAAATATGTGATAAAAATAGCAACAGCGGTAAAAGTAATGATTAAGTTTGTTTTTTGGGTTGTGTTTGCGTTTGCTGAGTTGATTGAATATAACACTGATGATTATAAGATGATAATAACCCTTTTTATGTCAGCAGGCATGGCTTCTGTGTTTGTGCCTGTTATGATATTTTTTGCTCGCTTTGAATATTTTCAGACTGTTGCAGCTATTTGTTTTGGATTTTATGTTCTTTCAGGAATATTATTTTGCTTGTTTGTAAAATCACAAGCTGGCTATAATTTTTTAACAGACAGAATGAAAAGGAGGAATTATGAAGGTTAAAGATTTGCAGGAAGGGCGTTATAAAAGAGTTATAATGGAATGGATTACAGTTTTTCCGCCATAATGTTAAGGTGATTAAAAGGCAGCAGCAAAAGTACTTGTTACATAACAGTAAAAAAAACAAGGAGTATTTTTCTTACGGAGAAGGAACTGTTGTTGCTGATGTTTTAATGGTTTCTTCCATTAAATAAAAAATAATTTGTCCGAAACTCAGTCCCGCATCGCCGCGCGGGACTTTTTTATTGGCAATCGCGCCTTTGGATTCTAAATATGACGAGATGATTTTGTTGTTGGCGATGCCACCGGATAAATAACAGCTTATAGCTTTTAGCTTATAGCTTTTAGTTATTTTATACATACCTTGCGCGATATAAAGTTGCGCCGTGGCGGCGAGACGGCGTTTGTTTTTATGCAAATTTTTAATTAAATATTCAAATAAATATATTGTATCTAAAATAAGTTTTGAGTTTTGAGTTTTGAGTTTTGAGTTTATTTCAAATGGTTTGGTGGAATTTTTTTCAAGCAGATCAATCGGCTCGTGTTTGTAGTTTCTTTTATTTCCGCAAAATCCCAATAACACTGAAACCGCGTCTAAGATTCTTCCGGCGCTGGAAGTTTCCACGCAGTTAAAATTTTGCTCAAGCTGATTATACAATAATTCAAATTGGTTTTTAGAATAGTATTTTTTAACAAAACTATAAATAAATTCTTTATTATTCTTAATTTTTAATTCGTAATTTTTAATTTTAGCCAGAATGGCTAATAGCATACGAGCAGGTTCTTTAATCGCTAAATCTCCTCCGATCATAGTTTGATTTTCCAAGTGTCCAATTCTTTTAATCCCCCCAACCCCCTTTATCAAGGGGGAGATATAGAAAATTTCTCCGCCCCATATATTGCCGTCCAATCCGTAGCCGGTGCCGTCAAGAGCTATGCCGGTGAAAGGAACCGAGTTCCCTATAGGGAACTCGGTTCCTTTTTCCCCGACTGCTGAGAAAATATGCGCGATATGATGTTGAACTTGAATATGTTTCGCCTTAAATTTTTTGCTTAACTCCTTTCCCCAAAGTGTAGTTTTATATTCGGGATGCAAGTCGGTTAAAATTATATTCGGCTTTAGTTTATTCTTTTTTAAAAAATCTAAAACAGCTTTTTGAAATTTTTTATAATTTTTATCATCTAAAAGATCACCAAAATCTTCGGAGAAATAAATACCCCCAACCCCCTTTAATAAAGGGGGAGCTGGAAAAACCGAAAAATTGCCGGCTGATTCAGCGCCGAGAGCTAATATAATTTTGCCCCCTTTAGTAAAGGGGGGTAGGGGGGATTTTTTGGGTAATTTAAATATTTCCATATAAATAGTGTACCATTTTATAGGAATTAATTAAAGTATTTAGCTAATATTAGTTATTCAATTTTGTTCACTTTTAAAATGAAAATTTGGTCAAAAGTGTTCACTTTTAAAATGAAAATGCAATCTAATAATATCCTTGACATATATTTATAAATATGGTATTATAAAGTAACAACAATTCGTACATATAAAAAACAAAAAATTCCGAGGAGGGATATTTAATGACAAAAGTGATCTTTTCTACGTTTGGTATTGGCTTGACTCTATTCCTTATATTTCCTGAACCATGGAGAGATAATACTATAGGTTTTTATATCTACCTGATAATAATATCTTTCGTTATAGCTTTATTATTTAGGTTCGGATTTAGATATCTATTATATAAACCAGATAGCCGGACAACAAAGCCAAGCTTCTGGTAGGAACATAATTCAAAGGGGCGCGTTGATGTATTCAACCGCCTCTTTTAACTTTTAAAGTAGATTATTTTATATATATGATATATAATAAAGTTGTATGAAAATTCCTGATTATGTAGAAAATTTAATAGAAAAGTTAGAGAAAGCGGGATATGAAGCTTATATTGTGGGTGGATGCGTGCGTGATTTGTTGTTAAAAAAAGAACCCAAGGACTGGGATATTACTACAAACGCCAAGCCCGAAGAAATTTTAAAGGTTTTGCCTGATGGAAAGTATGAAAATATTTTTGGTACTGTTTTGGTGCCGATTAAGAATAAAGACAAAGAGACTGAAGATGTTGTTGAAATTACAACTTATAGGTCTGAACAAGGTTATAGCGATAGGCGCCATCCGGACGAGATTAGGTTTGAAAAAAAATTAGATAAAGATTTAGAAAGGCGGGATTTTACGATTAATGCCATTGCCTTGCGGCAAAAAACAGGAGATAGAAAACAGGAGATAGAAATTATTGATTTGTTTGGTGGACAGAAAGATGTGAAAAAGAAAATTATTCGGGCGGTAGGTGAGCCGGTTGATAGATTTAAAGAAGATGCTTTGCGCATGATGCGCGCTATACGTCTGTCTTGCCAGCTTAAATTTGAAATTGAACCGAAGACCCAAAGAGCAATTACAAAAATGGCGGGCGGGATTAAATTCGTTTCTAAAGAACGTGTTAAAGACGAGCTTATAAAAATTTTAGATTCAGATAGAGCTTATGAAGGAATAATGCTTTTACACGACACTAAACTTTTACAATATATTCTGCCTGAACTTGAAAGAGGAGTCGGCGTAGGACAGAATAAGCACCACACTTATACAGTTTTTAAGCATTCGGTTTTAAGTTTAAAAAATTGTCCGAGTAATGATTGGCGGGTAAGGTTTGCCGCGCTTTTACACGATATAGCAAAACCGCAGACCAAAAAAATGATAAAAGGAGATTATACTTTTTATAATCATGATATAGTCGGCGCGAAAGTAACTAAAAAAATAATGACTCGTCTTAAGTTTTCTAATGAGGATATACAAAAGGTTACGAATTTAATCAAGAATCATATGTTTTACTATAATGTAGACGAAGTAACGGCCAGTTCAGTTAGGCGTTTAATCGTTAAAGTTGGGAAAGAAAATTTAAAAGATTTGATTGACATTAGGATTGCGGACCGGCTCGGTTCGGGCGTACCGAAAGCCAAGCCGTATAAACTCAGGCATCTTGAGTATATGATGGAGAAAGTGCAGAAGGATCCGATTTCGGTTAAGAATCTAAAAATTAACGGCGACGATTTAATGCCATTATTAAAAATAAAGCCAAGTCCGAAAATCGGCGCGATTTTAGATGTCTTGCTTTCGGAGGTAATTGAAGACCCAAAATTAAATAATAAAAAATATTTAGAGAAGCGGAGTAAAGAATTAAACAAAATGGAAATTGAAGAATTAAGAAAAAAGGCAAAAGAGAAAATTGAGGAGAAAAAAATGGAGGATGATAAGGAGTTGAAGAAGGGGTTTTATGTAAAATAATATAATTTGAATCTACGAATAATATCCGAATGCTCCAAATATAAATTATATAAATTATTTTATTATTAAATTGTTAATAAAAAATCTGTAAATATAAAATTATGTTACAAAAAATAAAAATATTAGAAAGAATATATTATTATATTTTTGTTGTATTGCTGTTTTCGTTAGCCCTTACCCCTTATATAATAAAAAGCGGGACGCTGTTCCTGGAGGAGGAGTATCTTGAAGTTATTTTAATTATTATTCAGATGTTTTTAGGGTATTTAGCTTTTCGGTTATACAAAAAGGAAGCCGAAAATAATTTAAAAAAAGTGCAAAAACTACAGCATCATAGCGATAAACTAGAAAAACAATTAGGAGATGCTTTTAAATATATTGGTTCCGTGAATGTGCAGATTCAGGAAATCAGATCCATTTTTTCCGGCATAAAAAAATATCCTGAAAGCAAAAAAGACTTTAAACTTATAATGCATTTTTTGGCGGATAAAATATTGGGAATTACCGATATTGATTGGGTTATTTTTAAGATTATTGACCTTAATAACTTTCAAACATTAAAAGAATATTGCGGTTCAAGAGGGTTGTCGGTTTTGCTAAAATGCGACATTAGCAATGAAGATGTAGTTGGAGAAAAATCGGATTTTTATGATATATTTAAATCAGATCAAGAAAATTTTAATGAAAAAGCTTTTTGCATAATTCCGAATAAAAAATTAACTAATAACCAAAAAATTTTTATAAAAGCTATTATTAACCAATTAGATATGATGTTTATTATTTTTAGTTCGTCTTATTATAAAGAGGTGCCGTTAAAAAATAATAAATAATTTATCGTTAAGGAATTTGAATATCCCCAAAAACAAAAAATTTAATTTTAAAATTTCTGATTTTTCGGTCGCTAGGTAGAAAAGAAAGAAAATATCAAACAAATTATTTTTTAAAAGTTGTCCGCAAGGCGATATTATCGAATTCAGCCATTAACATGCCCTGCCGTTTTTACAAACAGTTTTTAGAAAAGAATTATTGTTAATTGAAAACAGGATAAATTTTAAATATTCCGTCTCTAATCCGGTGGCCTATCTCGGTCAGTTCCATCTGTATATTGCATTTTTTACAGACCAAGGGATCGCATCCGGTTGAAGACATAACCCTGTCTCGCCAACTGTTTAAAATCCGTTTCGGCGCGAAAATCAATTTAGCTAAAGTAAACAGTTTTGAAATCTGATAAGCAAGCAATTCCCAAAGCTCGTTTTTAACCGAATTGGCATATATTCCGTAATACCTGATCATCCGATAGTTTTTCTCCGGTATATGCCTGACTAGCCGCCCGATAAACTCCATTACCGGCATTGTCTCTGTTTTTTCCGTGTTAGTATGTTTGTCCCTGTATCTGAATGAAACGGTTTTCTTTTCTCGGTCGTAACCAATAATTTTGGCCCCTGAAATGCACGGCCGTTTGGTATACCTGCCGATATACTTGGTGGTAAACTCAGCGTTTTCAAGTTTTTTCCCGATATGAACATACCAGATGATTTTATATAATTCCTGCGTGGCATTGTAAAGATTATCGCAATTCAGTTTATTCCTCCAAATTTGTTTAATTTCCAACGGTAAAGACAATTTATTTTTACAAGCCCATTCACGCAAATATTTAATCAAATAATATTTAAACCGCTCTTTCAATACTTTTTCCGGAAAGAAATTGCATTCTTGCCAGGTTAAAAAATCAAAGTTGGAATTCTCGCTAACCCCTCCCTCGGTAAGCAGTATATGGATATGAGGATGAAAGTCCAGAACAGCTCCGAATGTATGCATAACTGAAACGACTCCCGGAACAAACCCTTCTTCTTCGCACCAAGACATAATGGCGCGTGATGCCGCCTTAAACAGCAAATGCAGGCAATCGCGGTTAGCCGCGAAAAAAAAGCCATAATTCCGAAGGCGGACTGAATATGATATGATGATAGGGACAATTTAACATATTGTCTTGCGCCCAGTTAATCCAGTTGTCAGTCATCACTTTTCCGCAAGAATTGTAGAAGCGGGATTTGCAGGTATGGGCAACATAATGCCTGTTACCGCATGACGGGCACATATACATTCCATAGCCCAGTTTATTCTTGTCTCCGCAAGCCATAATCCTGTCTACATTTTCAACAACAGTATCGCGGATATTATCTTTATTTAGATCATAAAAATCATTCCAGTTGTCCTTGAAGATTTGTTTGATTGTGTATTTACTGCTAGTTGTATTTACAGCTTCTGACATACAGTAATTATACAATCAAATTAGTTTTTAAGAAACTAAACGCCGAAAGCGCGTTGCGAAATGTGCCGTTAGGCTTAATTTATAAATAACAAATAACAAAAAATTATGCGAAAATTATTATTTTTAATTATGTTTTCTTTGTTAGTTTCCGGATGCGCACATGAACAGGCAAATCAGGAAATTAATAATGAAACAGGAAAAAACAACATGGCAGATACTTTGACAAGCTCAGCACAAGGGCAAAAAGATTCGTCTTTAGTCCCGAAGCTTCGGGATTCAGGAGGACAAGAAATTGTATTAAAAGATTTAGTCAAGGAATATTCCGGTGTGATACTTAAAACTAATTTCGGAGACATTAAGATTAAATTGTATGGAGAGGAATCACCTTTGACTGTTAATAATTTTTTAAATTTAGCCCAAGATGGGTTTTATGATAATACGAAATTTCATCGTGTGATAAAGGATTTTATGATTCAGGGAGGCGATCCGAATTCTAAAGACGACGATTGGTCAAATGACGGCATGGGTGGACCGGACTATAAGTTTAAAGACGAAATAAATAATCATAAGCTTGTGCGTGGCAGCATGGCTATGGCTAACTCCGGCCCTAACACAAATGGCTCGCAGTTTTTTATAGTAACAAGCGAGGCGACTCCATGGCTTGACGGAAGGCATACTAACTTCGGCGAAATTGTGGAGGGAATGGACGTAGTGGACAAAATTGAGGCGGTTGAAAAAAATGAAAATGATCATCCCATCAAAGATATTGTTGTTGAGAGTATTGAGTTGGTGGAGTAGTTAATAAAAGCTACCGCTTTGTGGGCCTGAATTGGGCTCGTAGCTCATCTGGTAGAGCGCTACATTCGCATTGTAGAGGTAAGGAGTTCGAGTCTCCTCGGGTCCACTATAATAACAATTTATATGATACATTTAAACAAAAAAGGATTTACCATGATAGAAATTTTAGTTGTAATTTCTATTATTGGTTTTTTAGTTTCTGCGGGGTTATATAATTTTACTAAATTATCCCTGCGGCAAGACCGACAGGGGGTTTATATGTATTTCTAACTGTAAACTACTGTGGCAAGACCGCAGGGTGTTTAATTAAATTCATAATGCAAGAATAAAGGCGAGGGATGTGAAAAGATTAGCGGATTTAAAACAAATTTCAAAAGCGTTAGCATTGTTTTATGATGACAACGGAATATATCCCACTGATAGCGAGGTGTTGGGCGATGTGAATGATCCATATCGTTTTGATTATTCTACTGACACTTCTTTTTTAAATATCTTAACCCCATATATAAGCAATATACCGCGGGACCCAATAAATTCCGGAGGCGATCCATGGAGCAGTTCGTCAAGAATTTACGCCTATGGAGCAACCGAGGATGGTGAATATTATTTGTTGATGACGCAATTAGAGACGCCTAATCATCCGGAATCGGTAAAATACAAATGCAACCGATGGACAGGAGGTTGGCCCACCTCAATAATTGATGCAAGGTTTGGCAAAATAATGTATTCCGGGTGTTGTCCGCCTAGTACGGGTTGCACTGTTCATAACCAGACTGGCACTGGCTATGTTATTAATAGCGATTATCCATAATATTAAACTATATGAAAATAATTTTAAAATGGCTTATAATGGCCGCGTCAATTTTAATAGCCGCTAAACTGATAACCGGCGTAACGGTTGTCGGTGTCTGGGCGGCCTTGTGGCTGGCTGTATTTCTAGCCGTAATCAATATTATAATAAAACCAATATTGGTTGTTATTACTCTTCCGATTAACATTTTAACCCTTGGGCTTTTTACTTTTGTAATAAACGCGCTACTCGTCTGGTTTTCTTCAACAATTATTCAGGGGTTTAGCGTGGAGGGCTTTTTACCGGCTCTGTATTTTAGCGTAGTTTTGTCAATTGTTAGTTATTTATTAAATATGCTTTTCGGGACAAAATAAGCGGTTTATGATTATGCTTACTAAATTTAAAGAACAATTAAACGAAAAAGGCGAGGTTTACTTAAAAATAAAAGTAAAGCCAGGTGTTGGTAAGACCGTAATAAAAAATTTAATGGACGATGATACTATTAAAATTGACGTCGCGGCTCCGCCAACCAAGGGAGTGGCTAATAAGGAATTAATTAAGTTTTTGGCCCAAGAGCTTGAAATTTCTAAGAAAAATGTTAGAATAATTAGTGGAACTAAAGAGAGGATAAAGTTAGTTAAAATAATCAAGCAATTTTATGGATAACAAAAATAAAAATATTCCTGTTCACGTAGGAATTATACCTGACGGTAATAGACGATGGTCTAAAGAGAGAAACCTATCTAACCTTGAAGGGCATGAAAAAGGATATGAAAAATTAAAGCAGTCAGTGGACTGGTTTTTTTCTCGTGGAGTCAGTATTGTTTCAGTTTATACCTTTTCTACTGAAAATTGGGATAGGGCTAAAGATGAGATTAATTATTTGATGAAATTACTTCGCAAGGCAATAGATGAAGAAACCAAAAAGGCAATTGAAAAAAATTATCGTATATTGATAAGTGGGAGAATTGATGAACTGCCCGGCGATTTGCCGGACGCTTGTTCTGACGCCATGGACAAAACAAAGAGCGGAACAGGTGGCACCTTAAACTTATGTTTAAATTATGGCGGAAGGATTGAAATTGTTGACGCTGTACGCAAGATGATAAAAAATAAAATTGACCCGGAACAGGTGCATGAAGGAATGATTAAAAAATATTTATATAATAGTAATTTGCCTGACCCTGATATAATAGTTCGCACATCCGGCGAAAAACGCACATCAGGATTTCAGCTTTGGGAAGGAGCATACAGCGAGTTAATATTTTTAAGTAAATATTGGCCGGACTTTGAAGCATCAGACGTTGATATAATTTTAGAAGAGTTTGCTAATAGGAAGAGGAGGTTTGGTGGAGACGGGTAATCAATTAACAATTAACAATTTACAATGATCAATTAATAAGACTGGCTTGAATGAGTCGGTTTTTTTGTGTTTTCGCTTCGCGAGTCGGAACTACAAACCCGGCACATGCGAATTATTTAGATTTTTATTGTATTTTGCATAATTACTTGTTAATATGTTTTTATGACTAAAGATAATAAAAATACGCTTTTGGCTGATAGAATGCGGCCTGCTAATTTAAAGGAATTTTTGGGGCAAGATGAAATTGTGGGCAAGGGGAAATTGCTCCGCAAAGCTATTGAGGGCGATAATTTGCCGTCAATTATTTTTTGGGGACCTCCGGGAAGCGGAAAAACTACTTTGGCTCATATTATTGCCAAGCAGACTAAATCGGATTTTATTAAATTTTCAGCCACAACAAGCGGAGTTTCTGATTTAAGAAATGTAATAAAAAAAGCTGAAGAGAAT
>CAJVWV010000001.1 GCA_913009695.1 uncultured bacterium | reverse complement strand
TATTTCTCGTCATGTATTTTAGTTTTTATGATGTTATTATCATTTATTTTTTTTTTTTTTTTTTCAAGCAGAAGACGGCATACGAGATATATCAGTGTGACTGGAGTTCAGACGTGTGCTCTTCCGATCTCACGCGTTAAATTAGATAAACAACTATGAAAAAAGAGATTACAACAAAAGACAAGGTGAATGGCGAAGCCAGAGAAGGTGCCCTGGGGTACGAGTTAACGGAATTTTTACTTTATACAGCGCCAAACGGCGAGGTAAAAGTAGAAGCGTTTTTGCATAATGAGGATATTTGGCTTACTCAAAAAAGAATGGCGGAACTTTTTGGGGTTGGAATTCCAGCAGTCTCAAAGCATCTGCAAAATATTTTTGAAAATGGCGAGTTGGATGAAAAAGTGGTTGTTTCCATTTTGGAAATACCCACTCAACACGGGGCAATAAAAGGGAAAACTCAAAATGTAAAAACAAAATTTTACAATTTAGACGCAATTTTGTCCGTTGGATATCGGGTAAATTCGATGCAAGCAACCCAGTTTCGTATTTGGGCAAGTAAAGTATTAAAAGAATATATTATTAAGGGCTTTGCGATGGATGATGAGAGAATGAAAAATGGAAGATATTTTGGCAAAGATTATTTCAAGAATTTCTGCAATTTAATAAATATGAGATTTTGGATGGAAAAGGAAAAAGTTCTTACCAACAAGCAGAGCGAAAAGTTTTTGATGAATATGATGAGTTTAACAAAACTCAAGAAATTAATTCTGATTTTGAAAAGCATATCAAAAAACTTAAATTTAGCAGTAAATAATTAATGGAAACCTAAACATCAAAAATATAGCCCTTTTGCGGGGCGAGGCAAATTATATGATAAAAAATAACAATCAACCAACACTTAAAGAGTGGAAAAAATTATACGAGTTAGCTGTTAAATTTGAAAAGTTAGCTCCATGGAATTGGATGTGTGATATTGATATTTTTGGAATTATGGATCCGCGGACAAAGGAAACGGCGTATTGTTCCGTTATGGGTAACAACGGAGAATTTTACGGATTAGGTGTTTACCCCGGAGCAGAGGGGTTTAAATCGCTTGATTCGCTGTCGCGAGGCAATATCCCTGATGGCATTAATGAACAAATGCATACGCAGAAATGCTTGATGATGGCTTTTGGCAAGAGAGATTATGTAACAAAAGAAGAAATGGAGATAATCAAGAGCGTGGGAGCGAGGTTTGATAATAGAAATTTTTGGCCTACATTTAAAGATTATACCCCCGGTTATCATCCGTGGTTTATATCCGGACAAGATGCCGGATTTTTAATAACGGTGGTGGAGCAGGCGCTTGGAGCCGTTTTGGATTTTAAAAAAAATAAAGATGAGTTTATCGCCCATATTCCTGAAAAAATTTTCGTAAAAACGCCGAAAGAAAAAAAAGGAAAAATATTTTGGCATTATGAATATTTGGCTCCTGAAAAATATATTAAAAGGGATAAAATGCCGGTATTGAATGAAGTTGACGAAATATTGGCGCGTAATATCAAAAAAGAAGCGGAGATGGATCACAGGATTGAATGGGAGCTGGATTATTTCCGTACGCCAAAGCCAATCAGGGATGATAATGAAAAATATGCGCGTCCGTATTATCCCTATATGTTCTTTATGGTTGACCATATATCGGGAATGGTTTTGAACGCCAGTCTTGTAAATTTTGAAGATGATGAAGTTCGCGTCTTTAGAAGATTATTCATAGACGCGATTAAAAAGTCCGGCATTCTGCCGAGAGGTTTGCTTATTAGAAAGTATGAGCTTGCGGCGATTATGCGGCCGGTAGCCGATATTTTTGGAATTGAAATTAAAATGAGCGATGATATGGGAATGCTTGATGAAGCAAAAAATAGTTTCGCGCGAAATACTTAATTCTAAAAATTATGATTTAATTATGAAAAAAATTTATTTAATATCTGTTATTGCCGTAATTATTGGAATAGTGTTTGCAATTTATCCGTATGGGTTTAAATCTATGTGGGGCCCTCAGATATTGCTAATACCCCTAACAGCCGGCATTTTAATGGTACTGGTTCAAAACGAAGAAAGAAGTTATGATTACGCGCCAAAATTATTAATAGGATCAACTTTAACGAGCTTTATTTATGCTATCGTTTTGTTAATTATTAATCATTTTAAATTTTTAGAATATAATAATAAGCCACTTTTGGAAAAATTGGATATCATTGATATTAGTATGTTTGCTTTGCCCTTGGTGGTCTTATGCGTGTTCGGGGGGCTAATAGGGCTTGTGATTAGGGGGAGCGGATTATTGTTTAAAAAAATAAAATAGATGAAAAAATTTAAGATTATTATTGGATTTACAATTTATTTGGCAATTGGATTAATAGTTTATTCTGTTGGCAGTGAGGCAAAAGATTTAACTTACATTGAAATAATTTTATCCAAAGTAACCGTTATTCTATTTTGGCCTCTATTATTAATCAGGAGAATTTTATAAAATTTATATGAACAAAAAAATATATTTAGCTTCTTTGAAATTATTTTCTTTTCATGTTTTATTTTTGAGCGTTTTAATCGGCGCTTACCGTTTGTTGGTTAATTTAATTTTGAACGCGGAAAAATTATTTGATGTTTTATTGATCTCGGCAATTTTTAATATTATTGCCCTAATAGTTTCTTTTGTTTTTGCCGTAAAAATTGTTAGAAATAAAAATAGTGAATTATTTGAAGGCAGGCATCGTCTAGTATTATTTTTCTATGTATTTAATATTTTTATTTTAATTTTATTGATATTTATTTTTTTAATAGTATTTAAAGGATTGTCTGTTGGCATTTTTTTGTTTGGCGGCTGCCTCTTGCTGTTATATGTTTATTATTATTTTTTAAGATTGCTTTATTATATTTCATTTTTCGGCAAACTGCGTAAAACCGCTATTGTTTTCGTTGTTATTTTAATAGTTGGATATTTCGCGGTTTTATTTTTACCGCAGAGTAATTACAAAAAAGTGTATAATGAAACCGAAGTAAAAACTGATTTTACTTATTTTCATAATCTGGATTTAGAAGAGATTGTTGGAAAAAGGGATTTAAAAGATAAAAATTCCGCTAAAGAAATAACTGAATTAATCAAGCTGACAGCGTCTGATGAACAACTTCAAGATGAAGGTGAAAAATTGCGATATATTTTACCAACTGAAATTGAGTTGGAATTATTATCAAGTATGGCCGGTAATAAATATTTGAGTTTTTCCGAAGAATATTTATCAAAGGAAATAAGAAAAACAGGGATTAGAGTGCTCGCTCCGCTTAATAATTTAAGGACATTTTCCCGAGGGGCGGTTAAGTTGGCAGAGCGAAAAAAAACGGAAGGCCTTGAGGGCGAGGCGGTTGATATATTAAATAATTTAGCGCTTGTCGGGAACCAGATGTTGAACGCTAAGAACGATAGCATTATTACCAGATTGGTTGGCGCATCAATAGCGCAAGCCGGTTTAGACGGTTTGTTTCAAATTTACGAAAATGATAATTATAAAATTGAGATAATAACAAGCAAGAAAAAAGAGATGGATAATATGAAAAACGGAAACAGGCTGCTGCAAGCCGCTGTCTTTCATATGAATGACGAGATACTGGGCTCCTCTAAAAATACCGCTATATTTTTTAAACATTTTGCCGCCCAAAAACATAATATTGGCGGTGATTTTGACGAAAGATTGGTTGTAAATTATAATTCTCATTTGAGTGGATATATTACTGATAATGCCGAAGATTTAGAAAGATTTATATTATCCATTAGCGCCTTGCCCGCCATCGCTCCTTTTGAATTAAATATCGGCAACAATTACATTATTTATAGGGAGATTAAAAAATTAGCCCAAGAATCCGAACATGAAATATTGAATTATTATTTAGAAAATACTTATACGAATTTTATCAAAAATATGGAGGAGAATAGAAAAATGGTTGAATCAATTTCTTTTAGTGTTTTCCATGACTAAATTAATATTTTAAAAAGCTGACTAAGGTCAGGCAGAAAATATATAAAAAATTAGAGCTATGAGCGTAATAAATATTTTAGAGATTTCAAGCGCGTTGCTGATTCTATCTTTTTTCCAATTTCTTTTTTTACATAAAAAGAAGAAGGTTGTAATTAAGAGAATAAATAAGTTGATTATGGCTTTGGGAGCTTTAGTTTTAACTTTATTATCCTTGTTGGTTGTGGTTAAAAAAGTTGGCGGCACAATTATGTCCACCTCTCACGGCTGGCCGCGCTTTTATCTAACTCATAATATTAAGGATGTGGTTGACGGCGCTTTAATCTTGGAATGGAATTTTATTTCAGGCAGTTTATTTATTTATCCTATTTCTAATTATATTTTTTATTTATCGGCGGTACTGTTTTTTTACTTCTTGATTAAATTATTTATAAAATCAGAAAAGAAAACTGCAGTTGTTTTATTATTAATAATTGCAGCGCTATCAACCGCCTTAATCGCATCCCAAAAAATAAAAGAATTATACATCAAACAAGAAATTAAACAAGCCAACTATTGTGAAGCTGATTCTGATTGTGAAAATGCCGTGAGAGGCGGGCAATGTCCGTTTGGTTGCTACGCGTATGTGAACAGAAATGAGGTAAACAAGGTTAGCAGTTTGATAAATTCATTTCGTTCAACCTGCGTTTATAGTTGCGTATCCTGCCTTGGCGTTAAATGTGAAGACAAAAAATGCCAGCCGATTTGCGCAGATTTACCAAGTGAGCAGGGGGACAATATGGAAATCTCTAAAATTTTTAATAAAATTAAATATTTCGATGAAGATTTTAAAATTTCTTATTTTAAAGACACGCCGTTTACAGAGGAATTTGAACAGATCATAAACAGTATAGCCGCTCCACTATCTATAAGCGAGGAATTGGAAATAAAATTTAAATCAGCTGTAAAGAACGCGGATGTTCGCTTGGATAACTCATCCCTATGGTGGAATGATGAAGATGGATATAGTATACTTGTTCCCGGGATAGAATCTGTCATTGCGTCCAGAGACAATGGAGCAGAAGAGGATTTTATGAAAAATAATTTTTCCCGTGATTTATTGAAAATTGCTAAACAGGTATTAATTGAAAGAGGATTTACTTTAAACGAACAAAATTCATCGCTTGATGAAAATGATAGAAGATTCTATGATTATGTGCAGGCCTATGAAAAAGGAAAAGATTTATGCGTGATTAAAGTAAATCCTGATTATAGTTCGTATGGATGCGGTGAGGATGCGTTCATGTGTCGTACTGTTAAGGTAACATGCGGCAATGATTTGGCCGGGAGTCAAGCGGAGCAAAGACCGTTTTTGGAAGCGCTTAAATTAAAAAACAAAGAGACAATTGCGACAATCTTCACTCAGGATTACCCGTTTTATCAAGTCAGCATGCATGGGCGAAGGGCCGGATCAACCGCGGTATTAAAAAAAGAAATAAATAATTATAGAGTTTTATTTATTGGGCAGGAGGATCCGTCTTGCGACTTAATGGATGAAGAAAAAATTCCCGCCAGTGTATTAAGTTCTATTGGCAGAGGCGGCTGTTGGACGGATACCGGCTACAGAAGAGTGGATAATTAAAGTGATAACAAGATGATTCCCTAAGCTCATACTTATATTTTTTCTAATAGAGCTTAAACAAATTATAATAAAATGCTCGTTATTTAATTGTTTTTTCAGTCTTTTAGACTGCTTTTCCAGCGCTAATTAGTTAAATAAAAAGTATGATTTTTTTAAAACCATCAAAAAATAAAATAAAAATATTTTTATTTATGATTCCGGTTTCGTTGGTGTTGTCGTCTATAGTTATATTAATTAGCCGTTTTGCGATTGAAAACTATTATTGTTCTGGCTGTGCGGCATATAGATTATTTTTTCTCATTATCGGCGCTTTAAGATATTTTTTGTTTTCGTTTTTCGTAATATCATTTGCCAGCAAGAAATTTTCTTTTGCAGGACAGTATTATAATATTTTGAAAGTTGTTATGTTGCTTTTTTCTTTTAATGTTCTAACAAAAGCTTTTTACGTCTTTTTATACAAAATTACTCCATTAGATATATCTATGTCTTATTGGTTTCAGGCAAGCTATTTTATTTACGCTTTGTTAATTTATTATATAATAGCATGCTATATTCATAATTTTAATAAATTGTAATTATATCATATCAAATTATTGGATTATTCTAATTTATTTATAATGGGATAAAATTAAATAAATACCCGATTAAAATAATTCCTGCCGCTACGGTGCCAAAAAATATAGCCAATAATTTCATTGAAATAACTTTCTTTAACATAATCGCTTCGGGCAATGACAACCCGGCTATTGACATCATAAAAGCGAGAGCCGTTCCCAATGGAATACCTTTTGTCGTTAAGGCAAAAGCGATTGGAACAACAGTGGAGCAGCCGGCATATATTGGGATACCGATCAAAGCCGCGATTGGAACGGCCAATATTGAATTTACGCCGAGGTATTGTTCAAAAAATTCTTGGGAAATATAACCATGAATTATAGCCCCAATGCCAACCCCAATGGCAATAATCCACCAAAGTTTTTTAAAAATTGAAAAACTTTCTTGCAATGAAAATTGAATTTTTCCTTCAAAACTTTTAGGAAGATAGTTAAGTTGCAACTTTTCGCCTTTACTGTTTCTTCCTAATTTTAAAATAATTTCTTTACCAAGCTTCATTTTTCCTATTATCAGCCCTGCCGTTACCCCAAGAATAATACCAGACAAAGCATAAAGAAAAGCTATTTTCCAACCAAACATCCCACCCATTAAAACAAAGACCACTTCATTGACTAACGGCGAAGTAATAATAAAGGAAAAAGCGATTCCTAAAGGCATTTCCGCTTCTAAAAATCCGATAAAAATAGGGATAGATGAGCAAGAGCAAAAAGGCGTAACCGCTCCCAAAGACGAAGCTGCTAAATTGCCTGCTCCAAATTTTTGCTTGAGGAATATCTTTTTGATTTTATCCGGCGGCAAAAAAGTGCGAATAAAGGCGATTGCCCCGACAACTATCAAGATTAAAAAATATATTTTAATAGTGTCATAAATAAAAAAATTAACACTTCCGCCTATTTTTGAAGCAGGATCAAGATTGAAAATTGAATACGCAAGCCAGCCGGCAAATTGTTGAATCATATTTTTTTATTTTAGGTTAGGCGCGATATTTTTTATCCGCAACAGCCGCTATTTTTAGTATTGCTATCATTGTCTTCTTCGTTGTCGGGCTTGCAATCAATGTCGCAGACATCTCCGCTCGAACAGCACCCACCTGATTCATTTCCGCTTCTAAAAATATTTCTGACGAAATTAGCGGGAGAAAATTGCTGTTTAATATTTTTTGATTGGCATTTTTGACAAACAAATTTATCACTTTTGTCTTCCTCTTTTTCTTGAATTGTGGCTTGAATGTCAAAAATATTTTTACAGTCCAAGCATTTGTAGTTGTATGTATTCATAATGTTTTTTAAGTTAATTATAAAATGTTAACATTTCGACCTTTTTTCTTTTGTTGAAATAATTTGTTCTAATAAATTATTTACTATTCTAATATTTTTTCTATTTAGAGAATAATGAATCCATTTGCCGTCTTTCCGATCTATTATTAATTTGTTTTGGCGTAAAATCCCCAAATGATGAGAAGCGAGATTTTGAGGCAAATTCAAATTTTTATATATTTCGCAAACACATTTTTCGCCCGAAGCGAGAAGTAAAACAATATTAAATCTCGTGCTATTGCTTAATATTTTTAGTAACTCTAAAGAATGTGTACTATTTTTTCTTTTCATAATAACATATCTAATTATATTGATATGTTATCAGTTGGCAAGTACTTTGTCAACTGCTTTTTTTTAGTTTTTTATAGTCTGTCAAATCTCAGGTTATTTTTTTGTTTAAATATGTTAAAATATAACCATGCTAGAACTAAATACAGACATAACTAAAATAAACAGAGTCGGGGTTCAAACCGCGAAACGCCTTAAAAAATTGGGTGTTGAAACGGTGGAAGACCTGCTTTATTATTTTCCGTTTCGGTATGACGATTTTTCTAAGATTACCCCGATTGATAATTTAAAGGCGGGTGAGTCGGCTAATGTTGTCGGACAGATTGAATTAATCCAGAGCAAAAGAAGTCACAGAAAACGCATGAGTATAGTAGAGGCGCTTGTTTCGGACGATACGGAAAGTATTAAGGTTATTTGGTTTAATCAGCCGTTTATTGCTAAGAATCTGCGGGTGGGTGATAAGGTTTCTTTGGCCGGGAAGGTTGAAGACGATTATGGAAGTTTTATTATGAAATCGCCTATTTATGAGAAAATCCCCCAAACCCATTTAAATCCCCCCAGCCCCCCTTTAATAAAGAGGGGAAATATTAAAAATCCCCCCTTTATTAAAGGGGGCGGAGGGGGATTTGCTGTGCATACGCAGGGGTTTGTTCCTAATTATCATCTAACCGCCAATATTACGCAGAAGCAGGTTCGGTTTTTGATTAAGCAGGTCGTAGGCTTAGCTAAAGAGGTGAAAGACTGGTTGCCGAACGAAATAGAGAAGAATTTAAAGCTATTAAATTTAGGCGATGCCATAAGTAAAATTCATTTTCCTAAAAACAAGCAAGATATTGATAATGCTCGCAGGCGTTTAGCGTTTAACGAGCTTTTTTTAATTCAGGCGCAGTCGCAATTGATTCGTAGAGACACATTGCAATGCGTCGCGGAGAAGATTAAATTTTTAAAAAAAGAAACTAAGAAATTTGTTGATAGCTTGCCGTTTAAATTGACTGACGCTCAGCGTAAAGCGGCTTGGGAGATTTTGCAGGATATAGAAAGCCCGCATCCTATGTCGCGTCTTTTAGAAGGGGACGTTGGAAGCGGAAAAACTGTTGTGGCTCTTATGGCGATTTTAAATACGGTTTTAAATAAAAAACAAGCGGTTTTAATGGTTCCGACGGAGATATTGGCTAAGCAGCATTATGATAGCGTTATTAATTTTTTTGCTGATTTTGATATTAAGGTGGGGCTGATGACGAGAAGCACGAGACAAGGAACATGGAACAAGGAACATGGAACAAAGAGCAATGGATTATCTAAAAAGAAGATGACAAAAGCGATAAAGGGTGGCGAAGTTGACGTTATTATTGGAACGCATGCTTTAATTCAGGAGACGATAGAATTTAAAAACCTGTCGTTGGTAATCATAGACGAACAGCATAGGTTTGGTGTTGAGCAGAGAAAGATGATAATAGAGAAGTCGGGACCTCACCCCGACCCTCTCCTTAGTAAGGAGAGGGAGAAAATGCCGCATTTACTGTCTATGACCGCTACGCCTATTCCTCGTTCGCTTGCTTTAGCTTTATACGGCGATTTAGATATTTCGGTTATTGATGAGATGCCGATTGGAAGGAAAAAGATTTTAACTAAGGTCGTTCCCGAAATAAAACGGAAAAAGGTTTATGATTTTATTAGGGAAAAGATTAAAGAGGGAAGGCAGGTTTTTGTAATTTGTCCTTTAATAGATATGTCCGACAAATTAGGTGTTAAATCAGTAAAAGAAGAATTTGAAAAATTAGATAAAAAGGTTTTTAAAGATTTAAATATTGGTATGCTTCATGGCCGTATGCCAGCCAGAGGCTGGTCCGCCTCTGGCGGAAAAGCCACCAGCAAAGAGCAAGTAATGCGGGATTTTTTAGATAATAAAATAAAGATTTTAGTTTCTACGTCGGTCGTGGAAGTAGGTGTGGACGTGCCTAACGCGGCAATAATGATGATAGAAGGCGCGGACAGGTTTGGGTTGGCGCAGCTTCATCAATTTAGAGGTCGAGTAGGAAGAAGCGATCATCAATCATATTGTTTTTTGTTTACGGAAAGCGATTCACCAAAGACCTTAAAGCGCTTGCAGGCTCTGGTTGATAATAATGACGGTTTTGCGCTCGCTAAAATGGATTTAAAATTTAGGGGGCCCGGTGAAGTTTACGGTACAATGCAGAAAGGTTTTCCTGAATTAAAAATGGCCTCGCTTTTTGATTATGAATTAATGAAGTTAGCTAAAAGCGAAGCTGAAAAGTTAATTAAGAAAGATGAGAATTTGAGTAATTATTTAGAGTTGAAAGAGAAGTTAGGGGAGTGGGAGAAAAAAGTGCATTTGGAGTAAATATAGCTTTTACCGAGCCTTAGCATCTAAAAATTTAATAAGTAATAAATTTTATATAGCCAAATTTTATGCTTCGTCGCCGCCCAGCCATGAATGGCTGGGCGGATAAAACACAAAATATTTGTTTATTGGTTGAATTAGATATTATATTTTTTTAACAATATCGTTTATATTTTTTATTTTAGTTAATTTTATATTTTTGGCTTTAATGTTTGTATCAGGCACTATCGCTTTAGTAAATCCAAGTTTTTCCGCTTCTTTTAATCTTTGTTCCAGTTTTGAAATATTGCGAATTTCTCCGCCTAAACCGACTTCGCCTAAAGCGATTGTTTTTCTGTCAACGGTTTGATTAAGAAGAGAATATGTAATGGCTAAACAAATCGCTAAATCAAGTCCGGGGTCGTTAATTTTTAATCCGCCGACAACGTTTAAGATAACATCCTGATTAGTTAAATTAACTTTAGCGCGTTTAGTTAGGACCGCGATTAAAACCTGCAATCTATTTAAATCAAAACCTGACGCTTTTCTTTGCGGATAGCCGAAGACTGTTTTCGTAACTAATGCCTGAATTTCAACTAAGAACGGCCTTGTGCCTTCAATGATGCAACTAATAACCGACCCGGAAATTTTGTCTTGAGCGGTTTCTAAAAATATCGCGCCTGGATTTTTTATTTCTTTAAAACCCTCTCCGGTCATTTCAAAGATGCCCAATTCATTAATAGAGCCGAATCTATTTTTTGTAGCGCGAAGAATTCGGAATTCCTGTCTACTTTCAGTTTCTAAATAAATTACAGTATCAACAATATGTTCTAGCGATTTGGGGCCGGCGATTATTCCGTCTTTAGTAACATGCCCGACTAAAATTACAGCTATATTTTTTTGCTTCGCCATTTCTAAAAAATTAACCGCGCTGGCTCTAATTTGACTTAAACTGCCCGCCTCGGAATCAACCGAATGCGTGTAAACCGTCTGAATAGAATCAATTACGAGAAGAGAGGGTTTTATTTCTTCGGCGGTTGCCATAATTTTTTCAACATTGGTTTCGGAAATAAATTGGATATTATTACTATCGCATTTTAACCTGTTGAAACGGGATTTTATTTGTCCGGCTGATTCTTCTCCGCTAGCGTATATAACTGGCGCATTATTTTTACCAATAGCATCCGCAATTTGCGCGACAATCGTAGATTTACCGATTCCCGGTTCGCCGGAAAGAAGTATTAAAGAACCGGGCATAACACCGTCGCCTAAAACTCTATCTACTTCGCTAATATTAGTTTTAATTCGGTTCTCATTTTTTTCATCTAGATTATTAAGGTTAACAATAGGAGCAGGAGACACGGAAAGCTTTTCTTTTCCGGCTTTTTTTGGTTCAATAGTCTGCATCTGCAAAGTCCCCCACGCGCCACATTCTAAACAACGCCCATTCCATTTAGATGATTGGGCGTCGCAATTAGAGCAAACGTAAAGGCTTTTTATATTCATAAAAAGAATTTTTAATTTCTAATTTTTAATTTTTAAATAATTTCTAATGCTTTAATGTTTAAAAAAATTAAAAATTAAGATTTATTTAAAAATTAAAAATTATAAAATTTCAATTAATGCTTCACCAATTCAATATCAATAATCCTCCTTAGTTCATCTAGGCTAATTTCTCCCATAACTTCCTGTTTATTAACATAAATAAACGGTATTCCGTTAATATCTAAAGCGTTGGCTTCTTTAATGTTATTATCAACTAACTTTTTTATATTAACATCTTTTAGACATTTTTTAAATATACTTAAATCTAAATTAAGTTCTTGGGCAATTTCAGAAAAGGTAGTCGCATTTAAATTATGGCTTTCTTCAAAAAGAATATCGTGGTATGCCCAAAACTCATCCTGTTCAGCCGCGCATCTTCCGGCAATTGCGGCTTGGTACGAGGGCGTCAATTCATTATTTATTGGATAGTCTTTCCAGATTAATCTAATTTTATCTCCGTATTCTTCTTTAACTTCTTTTATAACTTTTTCCTGGTTCTCGCAAAAAGCGCATTCATAATCAGAAAATTCAACAATTGTAATAGCCGCATTTTCGTTTCCTAAGCTCGGATCATTTCCGTCAATAATAGGTCCATCCAGTAAATCTTTTAATTGCGGAACTTTAGTTATAAAAGGGTCGGATATATCATAGCCGTCGTTTTGAACAGAATAATTAACTTGCGCTCTTTTTTCATTTTCAATTCCTAAAATGGATTTAAAAATAATAAAAAACACCGGCAATAAAATTAAAGCTGCCAGCGATAAAGTTACGAAAAGGGGAGTAGAGAATTTTTTATTTTTAAAATATTTAAACATTATTTTATTATTTCATTTAACGTTTCGGGATCAAGCGAAGTTTTTATTTTCTTTCCTCATTATTTTAAAGAAAGAGAAAATAAAAATTTGGGTGAAGGGCTAATACAATTCATTAATGTAAATATATAATCGTATTAGCCCTGAACCGCTTATCCCGTCAGACCGTCTAATAACTCCATTTTGAAAAATTTGGTATGCTAAAATTAGCTAAAAAAATTTTAAAAAACGGCAAAAATTGGGGTTTTTCGACAGCCTGCCGTGTTATGTGATGTAGACAGAAATTTCTTTTCCTTATTATTATTTTTTTGGCAATTTATTTTTCTTTAGATTCGTTCTTAATGTGCTGAACTAACAACTCCCATTCTTCATCAGTAATAGACTTTTTGACTTGCTTGGCTACTTTTTCAGCTTTAAATTCTGGGGAATTCTCATGTTCTTCTTTGACCTTAACCATTTCTCGAAGCTCATCTAAAGATTTTCCTGTTGGATCGATTTTGTGACCTTCTAATAAATTTCTTAAATCTCTTGCCTCGTCTTTATCAACAGTAGCAATAATATTGTTGTCCCAGTAGACTTCATACATGCCATCCCCCCTTTCACCTGTCAATAACTTACCATTACTTACTATATTTTTCTTAAGCCCTTGGTATGGGGATTTTTCTTGTAGTGGAACTGATGTTTCTTTAAATTTACTCATAATTTTATTGATTAATTATTAATAACTAAATTATATCACAAGTTATGCACGACCTAAAAATAAATTGCCAAAAAAATTTAAAAAATAATAAAGAAATTTCTGGCAATTTCACATAACTGGTTATTATATGAAATGTTTTCCTATTAATAACGTTATTTTGCATGTTATACGAAATCCTACTTCAACTTAATCGTATACAGTCTGCCTGAAGATTCGTCGGTAAAATAAAGGTTATAGCCGTTATCGGAGATAATTATGTTTGACATATTGTAATTTCCGTCAGGGACAGCTACTAATTTTTTTACTCCGGTGCGTGTATCTATTTTATAAAGATTGTCGGTTGTATTTTGAGCCAGTTCAGGGAAAAGACCGGCGCCCTGTTCTAAATTTTTTGGAACAGCACAATATAGGCTTGTGTTATCCGCGAAAGCGCATTTATCCGCCCATGTTTCTATATTTAAATTTTTTCTGCCTGAGCCAATGTTTTCTCCATTCGCGTTAACAATCCACAGATTGGGTTTTAAATCCGTATCAGAAGAGTAGACGCTGTAAAGAAGCTTTTCGCCTGATGGCTGCCATTTTGGCTGAAAGCCTCTACCTTCAATAATTGTAGATTTGAAATTTTCATTATTTAAACCGACAAAGAATACTTCTTGCCGGTCAAAGCTTACTCCTTCGGTATACATAGCGATTGTCTGGTTGTTTGGGGACCATGAAGGATAGACGGTCGCGTCTTTTTCACCCAAAGATTCAATAGCGCGTGATTTTGTTCCGTCGTCATTTACAATAGCCAGCCAGCGGTTGTTAGGATCAAGCCCCATACTTTTCATAACTATTTGGTCTCCGCTTGGCGAAAAATCAAAATCTTTCCAATGGCTTGGCAGAGTAACTTGTTTGTCGGTTGAAAAATCGTATACAGTATTAGCCCCGTCAGGGTATTCTAAAATAGCCTTGTTTTTATTGGGGGACCATGTAACGTTTTCTACGGAATGAAATATTTCGTCCGATAAAGCGGACAAGTTTCCGTTTTTATCTATGCGGTAAAATTTTCCATCTGCAATATTGTAGTATTGCAAATCAGAGCCATTAGAACTTATAGTCGCGCCAAGACTGGGTATATTGTTAAGAGTTTTGGTTTGCGTTAATCCTCCGCTGGCGACTTTGCTGGGCGCAAGTTCGGTCGGCGCGCCGTCTATCGGAAATCCAGCCTCTTCGGTAGGCGTAATAATCTGGCCAGGTCCAACCTCGGCAACAGGCAGCCCCCTCGGCGTAGCAGTAACAGGCGGTTTCGCGACAGGCGGTTCAGAGGGAACAGGTTTAAAAAACAAAAAGTAAATTAAGTATCCAAGCGCGATAACTATTAATATAAATACTATCAAGAATAGTATTTTTTTGTATTTTGTAAAGAATCCCATTTATTTTGTTTTCTAGTTAATAATATGTTATAATAATATATATTGTGCACAAGTATTTTGAGAAATAGTTTCTAGTTTTTATTATATAACATTTTAAGCGTTTAAACAAACAGGCCGGTGATTAGTTGCTTAGTTAAATAGTGATTAGTTTTAAATTATTAAAAAATTAAATTTTTTTGTATTTAAATCCCTAATCAACCAATTAACTAACCCCTAATCAACTAAATTAATATGGGTTTATTTTCTTCAAACAGGGGCTATTTAGGTATTGATATTGGTACTTTTGGGGTTAAAATGGTTGAATTAAAAAAAGAGGGCGGAAAGGCCAAATTATTTAGCTATGGATTTAGTGAAAACAAAAATATTGGAAAAATTGAGAATAAAAACAATGACCCCGATTATATGGCAGGTATTATTAATAAAATTTGGAAAGACTCGGGAATGGTAAGCAGAAGCGCTATCGCGTCTTTGCCGACTTTTTCTGTTTTTTCTTCAATTCTTAATTTATCAAACGTTGCCCAGAAAGATATGAAATCCGCGGTTCATTGGGAGGCCAAAAAGGTCATCCCACTTCCTTTAGACGAGATGATTTTGGATTGGAAAATCATAAAAGATGATAACGCGAAAAAAGGCGATATAAAGGTTTTTCTAACAGGGGCGCCCCGCGTATTAATAAAAAAGTATATTGAAATTTTTAAAAAGGCTCAAATAAATTTATTAAGTCTGGAAACAGAGACTTTTTCCCTTATAAGAGTTTTACTGGGAAACGATAAGTCTACGGTAGTTCTTGTGGAGATTGGAGCTAACACAACCGATATCGCGATAGTGGAAAATGGCATACCCGTGCTTTCACGAAGTGTTGATGTTGGCGGCTTAACTATTACAAAAGCAATAAGCGGTAATTTAAATATTGGCATAGAAAGAGCGGAGCAATTTAAATATGATTTAGGCGTTGGTTCTTTTGAATCTGAAACAAGCATCATACCGAAAACAATAGCTGATACTATTCAGCCGATTGTTAATGAAATAAAACATTCTTTAAATATGTTTCAGGGCAAAAGTGATAAACAAATTGATAAAGTTATTTTTTCCGGCGGCTCGGCGCTTCTTGTTGATTTTACAAATTATTTATCAAAAATAATAGATAAACAGGTCATAATAGGCAATCCATGGTCAAGGATTTCTTACCCGACTGAATTAAAATTAACGTTGGATGAAATCGGGCCGAGGATGTCCGTTGCTGTTGGCCTGGCCATGAGGGATATCGTGTAAATTAAGAGCTTAGAATTAAGAGTGAAAAATTATATTCTAAATTCTACATTCTTAATTCTAAATTTATATGTCTGATATTAATTTTTTATCAAACAACGAAGATCATTCAGAGGTTAAGAAAAAAGATGAAAAAAAACAAAAGATAGAATGGTCAAGTCCGAAGAAAGAAAAATTTACATCTTCCTTAACTTCAAAAGATAAGCCGAGAAAAGGTAAATTTTTGGGCTTGTTTTCTTTTTTTAAAAAAGTTAAGAGAGCGCCCAATGATGATATTAAAAAGACCGCTTCTAAAGAAAAAATAGTAAAAAGTCAAAAAGATATTCTTGATATAGATAAGGATCGGTTAAAAAGCTCCAGGCATGAAGTAATGAGTTTAATTAAGGATGAAGAGAAAAAGATTTTGTTTAAATCAAAGGACCAAAAAAAAGAAGCGCAAGCGCAAGTTACCGATATAAAAAAACAAAAGAAAAAGAAAGACTTGAGCCAATGGTTTAAAAAAATATTTCAGAAGAAAAACCGGTCTAATGATTTATTGACAAGCTTTAAATCCACCGCTAATAATAAAAAAACTAATAAAGAAAATGTGATAAAAAAAGAACCAATTTTTCCAGAAAGAAGTTCTAAACATAGCAGTCAGAAAATTAGTATCAATGTTAGCAAGGAAAAAAAGAGTAAATTTGACGGCATAACAGAGCAAAAAATATGGCAAAATCCAAAGACGCTTGAAACAAATCTGGCCAGAGGTGAAATATCATCTTTTTTTGACTGGAAAAAAGGTTTTAGAATTATGATGATTTATGTTGTTGTATCCAGTTTTATTATAGGCGGGGCTTACGGCGGCCTGGTGTTATGGGAGTTACAAAAAAAAGGACAAGAAAATATTTATTCAAGCAAGATTAACGGCCTGAATAAGCAGATAAAGATTCTTGAGGAGGATGTGAAAAAAAATGTTGTTGTGTGGAAAAAAATAAAATTAGCCGGTGATACTCTTAATAAACATATTTATTGGACTAATTTTTTTAGGTTCTTAGAGAACAATATTTTATCGGACGTTTATTTTCTTTCTTTTTCCGGCGATACTAACGGGGAATATTCATTGGCAGGCAAAACAAAAGATTTTAAAGTAATTTTAGATCAAGTCAATACATTGCGTTCAAACGATTATGTCGTTGAGGCTCTTGTGGGCGGCGGAACAATAAATAGTGTTTCCCCTGAAGACGGTTCAAATAGAATTGATTTTCAATTAAAATTAACGGTTGATAAAAATATTTTTATTAAGTAAAGGCTAATTATAAAAATTTGTTTTATGGAGAAAGATAAAATTAAGCAAATAAAAAATCAAATAAACATCTTTTTTAACTTTTATTTCAAAATAATTTTGGTTTTGATTGTTTCTTTATTTTTATTCGCTGGATACTTATTTATTGTCTTGCCTAAATATAAACAAATATCTTTTGATATTGAGGCGGGGGGAAGAAAAGAAAATTTAGAGTATTTAAATCGCCAAAAATATTATAACCAATTAAAAAAATTACAGGCTGAATATTTAAAAATTAATGTTTCTGACATAAATAAAGTTAATATTATGCTTCCGGACAAAAAGGACATTGAGAGCCTGCTTCCTGAGATAGAGGGAATAATATTAAAAAATGGATTGCTTTTAACTTCAATACAGGTTGAGAATATGGGGGGCGCGCCAACAGACAAAGGCATATCCCAGGAAATAAAAAAAATAAAAATTAATATTAACGTAGTCGGCACGGATTATGTCGGTTTTAAGAATTTGCTCAAAGCAATTGAAAATAATTTACGACTGATGGATATTAATAATTTGTCCTTTGATCCAACGGGAAATACAACTTCGCTTGATATAACTACTTATTATTTAAATAGCAGTGAAAAATAATAAAAATATAAATAGAATTCTTTGTTATGTTAAAGTCAAAAAAAATTAATGCAAAAAAAATGATAATGTATTTTATTATAATGCTTGTTATGTTTGGCGGATCTATTTTTTTTCTATACAAAAATTATAAATTAACGGTCGGCAATAAATTTAAGGAGTCAAGAGATTTATTTGAGAAAGAATACGGTGAATTGGGCATAGTCGGCGATGGCGGGCAAGAAGTTGACGTTAATGGTTATGGAAAAAACATGCTTGATATTAATATTTTTAATGATCCAAAGTATAGCAAACTTAAGGATAATACACCGTTAAAAACATCTGAAATTTCTATTGGCAAACAAAATCCATTTGAGGCGAAACAATAAATAAAGAAATAATGTTATTACATATTATAATATATGAGCAAACAAGATAATATATTAAATTTGTTATTACAGGATAAATTAATTAGTTCTTTAGTGCTTGAGGAAATAAAGAAAACCGCGGTTTCTTCAGAAAAATCAATAGAAGAAATATTGCTTGAAAAAAAAATAGTTGATTACGAGGATTTGGCGAAGATAAAGGCTAGGGTCTATAGTATGAGTTACGAAAATCTAGCAAGCAAAAAAATGACCGATAAGGCCTTAAGTATAATTCCCATTGAGGTCGCGGAAAATTATAAAATAATTTGTTTTGAACGATTAGATAATAAAATTAAAGTAGGAATTGTTAATCCGGATAATTTTAAAGCTATTGAAGCAGTTGATTTTTTAGCTAAAGAAGAAAAATTTCAAGTAGAATATTATATTATTTCAGATTTAAGTTTTAATATCGCGTTTAAGCAATACAAAACGTTAAGAAAAGAAGTTTCAACAGCCTTAAGGACAAAAGCCGAGGAGGAAGCGGAGGAATTTGAGAAGATAAAAAAGAAAAAAGGGGAGGGGCTTGAGGATGTGACGAAGACAGCGCCTGTTGCTAAAATTGTTTCAGTTATTATACGCCACGCGGTTGACGGTAGGGCTAGTGATATCCATATTGAGCCTTTGCCAAATGAAACTCGAGTGCGTTATCGCATAGACGGTATACTGGGAACGTCTTTAATTTTACCGAAAGACATACATGACGCGATCGTGGGTCGTATTAAAGTATTAGCTAATTTAAAGCTTGATGAAACTCGGCTTCCGCAAGATGGAAGAATTAAAATTAATCTTGATGATAGGGAAATTGATTTACGTGTTTCCGTGCTGCCCCTATTGGGAGAGGAGAAGGTAGTTATGAGAATACTTGATATAACGCAGGAAGCGCTCAAATTAGAGCAGCTTGGATTTGTTGGTTTTAGCCTTGAAATAATAAGAAAAAATATTAAGAAGTCAGATGGCATGTTTTTGGTTACCGGTCCGACTGGTTCCGGAAAATCAACCACAATTTTTACAATATTAAATAAAATTAATAAAGATGGTATAAATATTTCTACCCTTGAAGATCCGATTGAATATTATATTAAGGGCGTTAATCAATCCCAAGTTAGGCCGGAAATAGGATATACGTTTGCTAACGGTTTGCGCTCTATGTTGCGTCAGGACCCTGATGTTGTAATGGTAGGAGAAATTAGAGACAATGAAACGGCTGAATTAGCGGTTCACGCCGGTTTAACCGGCCATTTCGTTTTATCAACGCTTCACACTAATGATGCTGTTGGCGCGATTCCAAGGCTTATTGACATGGGCATTGAGCCATTTTTACTTGGGTCAACCCTAAATACTATTGCGGCCCAAAGACTGGTAAGAAGGATTTGCTCTCATTGTAAAACCAAAGACAAGCTGCCGCCAGATATTTTATCAAGCGTAAGAGAAGAAATTAGCAAGATTCCTCAAGAGATAATAAAGAAAGCATTGCCAGATTTTGACATTAATAAGCTTAATTTTTATCATGGGAGCGGTTGTTCCCGTTGCGGTAATTCGGGATATAGCAGTAGAATGGTTATCGCGGAAGTAATTGACATTAATGATGAGATAAAAGAAATTATAATGAGCGGTAAAAAAAATTTAAAAAATGAAGATGTGTTAAAAAGTCAAAAATTTTTAACTATAAGACAAGATAGTTTAATTAAAGTTTTAATGGGACTTACGTCAATGGAAGAAATTATAAGAGTTTTGCCTGAATAGGCACTGTTGTTGAAAGAATATTTAAAGATAAGTCTCAAATAAATTAATTTAATAAAGTATAAAAAATTTATGCCGGACAATAAAATAAAAATTTTATTAATTGAAGATGATTCTTTTTTATTAAGTATGTATACCGCGAAATTTGAATTAGAAAATTTTGAGGTGTATGCCGCGGGTGATGGCGAAAAAGGTTTAAAATTAGCCGAAAGCAAGCCGTTGGATATAATTTTGTTGGACATAATATTACCAAAAGTTGACGGTTTTGAAGTTCTGCAAAAGTTAAAGTTTGATGAAAAATTAAAAAAGATACCGGTAATTTTATTAACTAACTTAAGCCAGAAGAACGACATTGAAAGGGGCATGAGCATGGGCGCGAACGATTATTTAATAAAAGCTCATTTTACGCCAGCTGAAGTCGTTGAAAAAGTTAAAAAAGTATTAGGTTCGTAATTAGAAATTCGTAATTGGTAATTTGGAAATTATTGTTAGTATTGCAGAAAAATTTACCAAATTACAAATTTCTAGTTACAAATTACAAAAATATGGAAGTGCCATCAATTTTTTTAAACAGAATATTAACTCAAGCGGCCAAAAAGAACGCTTCCAGCGTGCATTTGACTGTCGGGAGCTTGCCTGTGATGCGAGTTGATGATCGGCTTGTGGAGATTAAAGAAGAAAATATAACTACCGTTGATATTGTAGAAAAAATTATAGATTCAATTGCCAATGAAACTGAAAAGAAAAAATTAAAAGAAGAAAAAGAAATAATTTTAATTAAAGAACTCGCGAGCGGTTTCCGATTTAAGATCAATATATATTATCAGAAAAGTTTGCCTTCTATAACTTTTAATTATATCCCGAATACTTTTAAAAGTTTTTCTGATTTAAAATTACCTAAAATTTTAAATGATATAATTAAATTAAATTCCGGATTTTTTATTATAGCCGGATCTTATGCTTCCGGAAAAACAACTACGGTCGCTGCTGTTATTGAAGAAATTAATAAAAATTATAAAAAAAATATAATTACAATTGAAGATCCGATAGAATATTTATTCGTTAGCAAAAAAAGTTTAATATCGCAGAGGCAAGTCGGCAAGGACGTAAAATCCGTGGTTCAGGGACTCAAGCATTGTTTAAATGAAGACGCGGATGTTGTCTATATTGGGAAGATAAAAAAAGAATTCAATGAAGCCGTTCCGCTTGTTTTGGATTTGGCTGCCGGGAATTCTTTAGTGTTTATGGAAGTTAACGCCGATAGTTCAATTAGGGCGATAGATAAAGTATTAGATTCCATTGAAATAAAAAAATCAACAGAAGCGGCTCGTTTTAGCTTAGCGGATGTTTTGTTGGGCGTAATTGTTCAGAAATTAGTACCGAAGATAGGTGGTGGGATAGTTATGGCCGTTGAAATAGTTTTAGCAACCGGAGCCGTAAAATCTTTAATTAGAGAAGGAAAAATTTATCAACTTGAAAGCATAATTCAAACATCCAGAAAAGAGGGCATGATTAGTATGGAAAAAGCGATTGACGAGCTTATCCGGTCGGGAGAAATAAAACAAGAAGATGTTGAAAGTTTAAAATTAGATAATTAAAATTTATAACTTGTAATTAGTTCTAAGCATTCGGAATTAATTTTCAACCTTTAATTTATGGCTATTTTTAAATATAAAGCAATAAATAAAAATAAAGAAACCTCAAACGGCTTAGTAGAGGCGGCGTCTGATGATTTAGCCGCCGAAGCATTACACGAACGAGGCCTTACAATTATTTCTTTAAAAAAGGAATCAGAAACTAATTTTGCTTCTAAATATTTAGCGATTTTAAATAAAGTTAAAAGAAAAGATGTTGTAATTATGTCGCGGCAATTTTCAGTAATGATTTCCGCCAATGTTACGGTTGTGCAGGCTTTAAAAATTTTAATTGAGCAAACCGATAATATTAGATTAAAAATGATAATTTCGGAAATCGCTTATGAAGTTGACGGAGGATCAAAGCTTTCTGATGCTTTAGCAAAAAGGCCGGAAGTATTTTCAAATTTTTACGTTAGTGTTATAAAGGCCGGAGAAACTTCGGGGAGGCTGGATGAATCATTAAATTATTTAGCAGAAGAAATGGAAAAAGATTATGATATGATGGGTAAAATAAAAGGCGCGATGATATACCCAGCTTTTGTAATAACTGGTTTAATCGTGGTTGGAGTCGTTATGATGATATTTGTAGTGCCAAAACTAACTAGTATAATGACGGAATCCGGCGCTGAACTTCCTATTACTACAAAAATCTTATTAGCCGTTTCAGGTTTTTTAGTTAATTTTTGGTGGCTGCTGCTGTTAGTTGTTATTGGATTGGTTGCGGCGATTTTTGTTTTTAAACAAACGCCCAAGGGCCGTATTTTTTTAGATACCTTCAAGCTGCGCATCCCTATTTTTGGCAAGTTGTTCCAGCGAATTTATATAGTGCGTTTTACCCGTTCGTTAAATACTTTAATTGTTGGAGGCGTAACTATTACAGAAGGCCTTAAAATTACCTCTGAAATCGTAAATAATAAAATTTACAGTAAATTAATAGATGAAACGATTAAAGAAGTTGAAGACGGCAATTCCATTTCCAGTGTTTTCGTTGAAAGCAGTGAAATCCCGCAAATGGTTTCACAAATGATGAGCATTGGTGAAAAAACAGGTAAGCTTGATGTAGTTTTGGAGCGTATCTCTGAATTTTATAGCCGTGAAATTTCCAATATTATCACCAACCTAATGACTTTGATGGAGCCTGTTATTATGGTAATTATGGGCATAGCGGTTGGCATAATGGTTTCAGCCGTTATTCTGCCTATGTATAACTTGGCAAGCACTATTTAGAGATTTTAGTCGGCACAGGTAGTATGTTATTTAAGTTAGAGAGTTCCCCCTTTATTAAAGGGGGCTAGGGGGATTTAAAACCGTGGTAATATGCCACCTCCGCTAAATCCCCCCAACCCCCCCCTTGCTAAAGGGGGGAATTATAAAAGAGTAAATTAACAATTAGTCAGCTAAATTGTGTATGATTTCTGTTTAAGTAGTGTAAATTTAAACGAATTTAACGAATATTTAGTGAATTTTTATTTATAATTCGTTAAATTTATGGTATAATGTAGTTAAGTCGATATAACTGTGGATAAATATTTTATTCACTTTTTATTAATTATTAATCTTGCTCGGGGTGTTTGGTTTAATTCCTAGGATTAAGTTCGAGACTTACGGGTAATGCGAGGGGAGGTGAAATATGCAAAAAATAAATAAAAAAGGTTTTACTTTAATTGAATTATTGGTCGTTATCGCGATTATCGGCCTATTATCAACATTAGCCGTAGTGTCTTTAAATAACGCCAGACAGAAAGCAAGAGACGCTAAGCGTATTTCTGATGTTAAGCAGGTTCAAACTGCGTTAGAATTATTCTATAATGATCAAAACGGATATCCTACTCAAGATGGTGTGAATTTAGGAGAAACCGGATATGAGTGTCTTGATTCTGTTACTGGCTTTGATGCATCAGCAGATTGTTCAAGTGGTGGCGGTACTATATATATGGCACAGGTTCCTGAAAATCCTACACCTACTGATAGTGGTGGCGCTTATCTTTATAATTCAGAAACTCAGGTCCTTTCAACTAATGGTGAATATAGTATTGAATATTATGTTGCAGGAGATGTTGGTGGAGTGGATGGAGCTCAATGGAATACAGCATGTTCAGCCGGTATTTCAGGTTGTACGAAGCAATAATTTAAATTTTATTGTTTAAAATAAATCCGCCCCGCATTTTGCGGGGCGGATTTATTTTTGATAAAATGCTATAATTATATATATGGATAAGTCTAAAATAGTAAAAATTTGCGATAACCTGATGGAAGCTGGCTGGCTTTTAATTATTTTTATAGTGCCGATTATATTTTCATTTTGGCCGATAACCTATAATTTAATTCAACTTCCTAAAGCGGTTATTTTTTCAATTTTAGTTGAGTTAATGTTTGTTATTTATATTTTAAAAGTATTTTTGGGAGACAAAATAAAATATAATTTTAAAAACAATAAATTATTAATTTTAGTTGGTTTTTTTATAATAAGCAACTTGATAAGCTTATTTTTTTCAATTCACCCCTTAAGAAGTTTATTCGGAGAATATATAAGGCAAGAAGGTGCATATATAATTTTTCATTATATTTTATTTTTTTTATTGCTATTTTTTAATTTAAAAGATTGGAAACAAATAAAAAGAATAATACTGGCTATTTTATTGTCTTCATCAATTGTTTGTTTTTATGGGTTAGCGCAATACCTAGGTCTAGGATTTACAGAATGGCAAAAAACCGCGTTTGGCCCGGTAAATGGAAGGATTTACGCGAGCCTTGGCCAGCCCAATTTTTTCGGCCATTATTTAATAATGATAATCCCAGTTAGTATTTTTAGTATATTCTATATAGCGAAAAAATTTTTGACTAAATTTTTATTGATAATTTTAGTGGTTTCACAATTAATGTGTTTACTTTTGACATACAGCAGATCAGCCTGGTTAGGATTTTTATTTGAGATTTTTATTTTTTTTGTGGTTATGATGCTACTTTATAGAAAAAAAATATTTACTAAAAAGTTAATTTATAAATTTTATTTGCCAGTATTTTTATTATTACTAATATTTTCAGTTTTTTCTGCTAGCTTTGTTGATTTAAAAGAAAAGCAAGATAGTTTTTTAATTTATAGATTAAAAAATATTACTAATTTTCAAACAGGATCAGTTAAATTAAGACTTCTCTATTGGAGTGCCGCAGTAGAAGAAATAAAACAGATGGACACTAAAAGATTGTTATTTGGATATGGGCAGGAAAACATAAGCGATGTCTATGTTAAATATTATAATCGTGAATGGAGCGTATATGGAGTTAACTCATATCCAGATAGGTCGCATAATGTTATATTTGATATTATTTTTACAAAAGGATTATTTGGATTAGCCGCTATCTCTATATTTTATTCTTATATTATTTTGTTGTCTATAAGATCTATTAAGAATAGAGAAAAAAGAGATAAAAATTTTTGGTTAATAGTTAGCTTATTGATAATGCTGGGGGGCTATTTTATTAATAATTTATTTAGTTTTTCTGTGGTAACAAATTATGTATATTTATATTTATTTTTAGTTTTATTATTATTTTTAACTTCAGAAGATAAACGAAAAAATATTAATATTCATTTAACTAAAATATCCATGATATTAATTTCTATAAGCATCGCTTCAACAGTGGGCATTTCAATATTTATGTATAATATAAAACCGATTATTGCTGACTACTATTTGATGAAGACCGATATTGCGAAAAAAGAAAAAAATTGCCAGGGAGTAATAGACAATTTAAATAAAAATATTAAATGGCATCCTAGTAGTACTTTTTATCAAGATAGATATATTTATAATAATTTAAATTGTTTGGCGAACGATAATAGCACGGAAATAAACCGAGAAATTAAAAATAATATTGAGAATGTGATAGATTTAATAGGCGACAAGGAAAGATTTTACAAATTAAACATAAACATAGCTCATGCTCATACTTTGTTTGGTCATTATTTAGATACGGCCTATTACGAGTTAGCTGATAAGGAATACAAAAAACTCCTTATAGTAAATCCTTATTTTACTTACGTGTATAAAGATTGGGGAAGAATGAAGTTGTGGCAGGGAAATTATGATGAATCTATAAGTATACTGAAAGAAGGCTTAAGTGTTATGGCCTACTTAGACGATGAGCGTTTAGGACCGGAATTAATTGAACATAAAAAAAGTTTAGAAAAAGAATATGTTATTTTTTATTATAATATAGGAGAAGCGTATTTTTATAAAAATGAATGGAAAAATTCGTTAAATTATTATGAAAAGATATTAGAGATTGCCCCCCATAATTTCGCTGTATATAAAAGAATAGCTGATGTATACTATAAATTAGGTAATATTGATAAAGCAATTTTGTACAATAGGAGAGGCTATATGCTTGATAGTAATAATTATACTTGGTTAACTAATATATCCGCCTTATATAAAGAGCGGGGAGATATAGACAAGGCGCTAGAGTACGCTGAAAAAGCTAATAAAGCCATGGCGGAATAATAAATTTCATTTATGAAAAAACAGGATTATTATAATGATTGGGAAGAGTTTGCGGAACTTGATTCTAAGTGGGCCATTTTGTCCGCACCAGATAAAAAATATAATAAATGGGACGAAGAGGAGTTTTTTAAAACCGGAAAAAAGGAAGTTAAATATGTAATGGATATAATAAAAAGTTCGAATAATAAAATTAATTTTGACATGGCTCTTGATTTTGGATGCGGGATTGGTAGAGTGACGCAAGCCTTGGCGCGGCATTTTGAAAATGTTTATGGAGTTGATGTTTCGGAAAAAATGATTTTTAAGGCTAAAGAGTATAATAAAAATGAAAAAATAACTTTTATTCAAAATACGGCTGATGATTTAAAAATTTTTGATGATAATAAATTTAATTTTATTTATTCCGTAATTACTTTGCAACATATTCCAGATAAAAATCAAATCAAAAATTATTTAAAAGAATTTTTTAGAGTTTTAAAACCCGGAGGCGTTTTATTTTTTCAACTACCAAGCATTCCTAATTATTTATTTTTTAAAGAAAAATTGTTAAAATTAAGAGGATTTTTATACTATATATTGGTATACAAATTTGGAATTTCAAAAAAATTTTGTTATTTAAATTTAAGATTAAAGCCGTTTATGTATATGAATTATATGAGCTCAAATGAGGTAAAAGATATTTTTTCTAAAAATGTAAACAGGATATGGATTATTAATAATAAAACAAGAAGCACGCGATATCTAATCAAAAAGTAATTTATGAATTTGTCTAAAAAAAAATTATTATTTTTAGATCATACTCCTTTCGTAGGCGGAGCACAGCTTTCGTTAATCCAGCATATTGAGGCGATAGATAAAGAAAAATTTGAGGTCTTATTGGTATGTGATAAAAAGGCAAAAGAAATTGGCTTAACTGAAAAATACGAGAATGCCAGCATTAATTATTTATTTACTACTTTTGAAAAATTAAAAATAATAAATCCTTTAGTAATTTTTCGTTTTTTGAGGAGTGTAATAGATGTTAAAAAAATAATAAAGTCTGAGAATGTTGATTTAATTATAAGTAATACGGTTAGAGCGTCCATAATCGGCTCGTTAACAGCATGGATGTCAAGAAAAAAAATAATTTGGTTTATTAGAGATTTTACATTTCCTTTATTCTTTTTTAAATTATTTTCCTATTTTCCTGAAAAAATAATTTTTAACTCTAAGGCGACTGCTTTATATTACGAAAACTATTTAAAGAATAAAGAAAAAAAAATTATTGTTTATATAGGCAGAGATTTTTATAAAAAAGCAGAGGAAGTTAAAGAGGAGGAGATTTTAAAACAAAGAAAAGTGTGGGGTGCTGATAACGATACTGTAATTATTGGATATGTTGGGCGATTAGTGGAGTGGAAGGGGCCCCAAGTTTTAATTAGAGCAATTAATTCATTAAAAAAAGAAGGTATTAAAAATATAAAATGTGTTATTGTTGGAGCCGGAGAAGGGCAGGAACAAAATAATGAGGAAGAGTTAAGGAGGGTAGTAAAGAATTTAAAATTAGAAAAGTATATAATTTTTACGGGATACAAAAAAGATTTGGCTATAATTATGAAATCATTAAATATTTTAGCCTTAACTTCAATAGAGCCAGAGCCATTCTCCTCAACAGTTGTAGACGCAATGATGGCTAAAGTGCCGGTTATTGGGACAAATATTGGCGGAACTCCGGAAATTATTTTTAATATAAAAACAGGTTTATTTGTCCGGCCAGACAATGCCGACGATTTAAGTAATGCCATTACCAAATTAATTAATAACGATGAATTAAAGAAAGAAGTGGTTAAAAATGCTTATAATCGTGTTATAAAATATCATACTTCTAACTATACAACGAAAAAAATAGAAGATATTTATTTAAAAATATAAGATTGTAAAAAAATGAAAATTCACTTTTTTGTTATAGGGGACAATAATAACGCAAGCTCTAGGCAAAGAGCTTATTTGGTTGCTGATGAGTTAAAAAGAAATAATATAAATACGATTATTCATGAGCCACCAGTAAGCGCCCTAACAAAAGCTTCTTGGATTAAAAAAATTAAACTGTCTTGGTTGTACATAAAGATATTTAAAAGTATAAATAAAAAAGATGTGATATTTCTTCAAAGAACGATTAATAAATACTTTTTTGTTTTATTTGTTATTTACATATTAATTTTTAAACGAAAAATAATTTTTGATATTGATGATGCTGTTTATTTATATTCCTATTCTTCTTATTTAAGGGTTAAAATATTAATGAAAATGGCTGATGCTGTTATTGCGGGAAGTTATTCTTTGGTAAAGTGGGCTAAAAGATATAATAATAATGTCTACTATGTTCCTACTTGCATTCCTTTCGGTTTATATGACCGATATAGTGTGCTTAAAAGAGCTGATAATAACATTTTAAATATTGGTTGGATTGGTAAAGGCATTGATCATTGCGAGAATTTAGAATTGTTAATACCGGTTTTTGAAAAATTGATAAAAGATAATATTAATTTTAAATTTATTTTAGTGGGGAGCCAAAGAGAAACAAAGGTTTATTCTCTTTTTAATAAAGTAAAAGAGCTAAATGTTGAATTTATTGATGAACTTAATTGGAGGGATTCGGAGGAGGTGCCGAGAGTTATTCAAAAATTTGATATAGGCTTAATGCCGTTAATGGATACACAATGGAATCAAAACAAATGCGCTTTTAAGGCAGTAGAGTGTATGGCATGCGGAGTATCAACAATTGTGAGCCCTATTGGAGAAAACAATTATCTGATTAGTGACGGAGAGAATGGGTTTTTAGCAGGTAGTTTTGAAGAATGGGACAGTAAGATAAAAAAGTTGGCGCAAGATCATGATTTAAGAAGCAAGATAGGCAATAAAGCGCGAGAAACTATTAAAAAAAAATATTCTTATGAAGCAGTAATAGATATTTATATAAATATAATTAAGAAGATATGAATCATATAAAATGTATTAATTGTAATTCAGAAAAATATCAGTTGTTGTTTAAAGGCAAGGATAGGCTGCACAAAGTTACTGATACTTTATTTAATATTGTGAAGTGCTCGGATTGCGGTTTAGTATATTTAAATCCTCAGCCCAATCAAGTGGAGTTAAAAAAATATTACCCAGATTGCTATGGCCCATATCGAGGGGGCAGTGATGTTAAATATGGTTATATTTCAAGACATTTAAGAAAAATAAAAAATATTTTTAAAAAACAAAATAAAAATAAATTAAAAATTGATCATTCAATTGAAAATTATTTAGATTTTGGATGCGGAAGCGTGTCTAATCTTGAAAAGGTAAAAACGTTGCATCCAAATTGGAATATTTTTGGGTCGGATAATAATGAGCTTATTTGTAAAGAAGTCAAAGAAAAAGGGTTTAAAGTATTTTGTGGAGATATTTTAAATTTAAATTTGCCGAGAGATTTTTTTAATATAGTAAATATGAGCCATGTTATTGAACATTTGAATAACCCCAAAGAAACTTTGATAAAAATAAATAGATCTACAAAGATGAATGGTGATATTGTTATTACAACGCCAAACTTTGATAGTTTAGAATTTAAATTATTTAAAAGTTACTGGTTTGGCCTTGAAATACCGAGGCATTTATATTTTTTCACGAAGAAAACTATTTATAATTTATTAAATAATACAGGATTTAAAATTATTAATATTCAATATGATATTAAGCCAGAGACAATTATCAGAAGTATTTATTATATTATTGGCAAAAAGGATTTAAGAGTGAATCCTATAGTTTGGCGAATATTTAAGCCAATTAATATAATTTTATCTTTATTGCGCACATCCAGCATTATAACCGTAAAAGCAAAAAAGATAAGTAATGTTTAGTGTTTATAAACCAATTAAATTGTAGAGTTAATATTATGAAATGTATTATTTGTGAAAATTCAAAAAATAAAGCAATTTTTAAAGAGTTTGGCATAAATATTTTAAAATGTAAAAACTGCGGGCATGTTTTTTCGTCGTATGAAGCTGAGCAGGATTATGGCGGATATTATGGGGAGAAAGTTAAGGATGATGATCATTGTTGGTGGAAAGAAGCGCATGGAAAAATGTATAATGATTTTTGTAATAGATTTATTAAAAATAAAAATGGAAAACTATTGGACGTTGGGTGCGGGTTGGGTTATTTTGTAAAAAAAATTAAAAATTATCCTGAATGGGAGGTTTACGGTTATGAAATTTCTGGTTCGGCTGTTGATTTTGCTGAAAATAAATTGGGGATTAAAAATATTAAGCAGGGAAAGGTTGAGGATTCTGATTTTCAGGAAAAGTATTTTGATATTATTACTTTGTGGGATGTTGTTGAGCACATTCCTGATCCAGAACCGTTATTAATTTATCTTAACAACTTATTCATAATTGCTAAAAAATAAAATGAATTTAGTTAAAAATAACCAAAAAAAGAAACGGAATGAGGCTTGACATTATTTTTAAGTATGTTATAATTATTTCAGAATATTATTAAAAATAATAAAAAAATGAAATATATTGATTTGATCAAAAACATCAGAGAACCGATTTTTTCTTTGCAGGATTTAAGGCTGGCAGGATTAAAGATTTATCATTACCAGCTGTCCGAATGGTCGGAAAAAGGATATATAATTAAATTAAAAAACGGCGTTTACGCGCATTCAAGCGCCGCGGCATCCTTGATGAGCGAATACATAGCTTTTAATTTGTATCAGCCGAGCTATGTAAGTTTGGAGTGGGCTTTATCTAAATACGGATTGATTCCCGAAATGGTGTATAACTGCACATCAGTAACAACAAAGACCACGAGATCATTTAAAAATAAATTTGGAGCCTTTAGCTTTAGGAGCGTAAAAAAAGAATTGTTTTTTGGCTACAATAAAATACATAAAGACGGGCAGGTATATTTAATGGCTGAGCCGGAAAAAGCGCTGTTTGACTATGCCTACTTAAACTCTTCGCAAATTAACAACAAAGATGATATTAGTGAACTGCGTTTAAACGAGTTCGCGTTAAAAGATTTAGATAGAAAAAAGCTAAAGAAATATTTTTTAGCGGCTAATAGCAAAAAAATGATGAAAATTTTTAAATTACTTTATGTTGACATTAAATCAAATTAAACAAAAATATTCAGAAGAAGTTTTTCGCCGCAATCCTAAGGCGGTTTTAGTTGAATATATTCAGCATGAGCTTTTAGATTCAATTTTTAAAATGGAGGGAAGCGAGCATTTAAGCTTTATGGGTGGAACTGCGATTAGAATTGTATACAACAGTTCTCGTTTTTCTGAGGATTTGGATTTTGATAATTTCGGTCTTTCATTTGAGAAATTTAAATTATTATTAAATAACGCGGCAAAGGATATGCAAAACAAGGGCTTTGAAATAGAATTTCGTTTTATTGAAAAGGGCGCTTATCATTGTTATTTTAGATTTCCAAGATTGTTGTTTGAAAATAATTTAGTGGCTCATAAAGATGAAAAGATTTTAGTCCGTATTGATACTGTCCATAAGCGGAAACTATTTAAGCCGGAAATAAAGGTATTGGATAGATTTGATATATATAGAAAAATTATAGTTAACGCGCCTTCTGTTATTTTATCCCAAAAATTAGTAACAATACTGGAAAGAAAAAGAGAGAAGGGGCGTGATTTTTATGATGTTTCATATTTACTTGGATTAACTGCTCCTGATTATGATTTTTTAAAAAAAGAGTTTAAAATCGAAAAAAAAGAGCTTAAAGATAAATTGTTTAAAAAAATAACAGGACTGAGAATGAATAAGTTGTCTAAGGATGTTATTCCCTTTTTAATTAATTCAGACGATCAGGAAAGAATTTTAAGCTTTAGAGAATATATTGAGCAGAAATTGTAGTCTGCAAATTATCCCGGCCGTGTACCGCATGGCGTGGCAGGCGAATTTATTACGAATTTACAAATAATATAATGATATACATTATTTACATCTTCATCTTCATCTTCGGCTTAATAATTGGCAGTTTTTTAAACTGCCTTATTTGGCGTCTTTATAAAGGAATCCCCCTAACCCCCTTTAGTAAAGGGGGGAGCAATAGATCATTTTGTCCGAAATGCAAAAAAATGATTTCTTGGTACGATAATATACCGGTTTTAAGCTTTGCGCTTCTTGGCGGGAAATGCCGGCATTGTAAGAAGTCAATATCTATACAATATCCGGTTGTAGAGCTAGTGACGGGCGTGTTATTTTTGTTGGCCTTTTTTTATAATTTTCAATTTTCAATTTTCAATTTTCAAACAATTAATAATTTTCAATTTTCAATTAACGATTATGTCACATTGCTACGCAATTGGTTTATTATTTCTGTGATGATTGTTATTTTTGTTATTGATTTACGATGGTATTTAATATTGGATATTGTGACCTTGCCGGCTTCAGCTATTATTTTTATCGCTAATTTATTTTTAGGATTTTCTTGGCAAAACTTGTTAATTTCTGGTATAATAGGAAGTAGCTTCTTCTTGTTTCAGTTTGTAGTTTCGCGCGGAAAATGGATAGGCGGAGGAGATATTAGGCTAGGGTTATTGATGGGAGTTGCTTTGGGTTGGCCTAATATTTTATTAGCCATATTTTTAGCTTATATTATGGGCTCAGTCGTAGGTGTTGGTTTGATTGTGGCAGGTAAAAAGAAATGGAGCTCACAGATTCCTTTAGGCGTATTTTTGTCCCTAGCTACTATAATAACTATGTTTTGGGGAGGTGAAATTTTGAATTGGTACTTAAATCAATTAACAATTATCAATTAACAATTATCAATTACGCGGAAGAAGAGGGAAAATTTATATGAAGGAATTTTTTAAATTAAAAACTTTGAGTATTATTTTTTTATTTTTAGTTGTTTCTATGCTAATTAGTGTTAGTATAGTTTTTTTTACAAAAGATAATTATAAAATTGTTCGCGCCGGAACCGGCGACAATGTATCTGGTTTTGCATGGAGTGAAAATATTGGCTGGATTAGTTTTAATTCTTTTGATTGTGACACTGATGAAGATGGATTCTATGACGGTACTCCTGTCGGTTGTCCAGCCTCTGGGGCGGTAGAAAATTATGGAGTAACAATTGACCAGACCACAGGTAATTTTTCAGGATACGCTTGGAGCGAAAATATCGGCTGGATAAGTTTTGTGGAGAATGATCCGCCTAATTTTGATTTTAGCGCTAATTGCATTGATTCATTGTCCTGTGATGATGCTAGTGATAATTGTACTGCTTGTTATAATTCAGGCGATGGCGGAGTTTATGGTTGGGCTAAGATATTGTCTCTCGGCGTTGATGGGTGGCTTAAATTAAGTGATGATAGCGTAGTGTCATGGAGCGGCGACGGGGTAAAAATAAGTTTAAATGAATTTATCGGCTGGGCGTGGAACGGCAGTGACACTCCTGACGTGGGAATCGGCTGGGTTAGTTTTAATTGTTCAAACGATAGTTCTTGCGCGACAGTTGATTATAAAGTTAATTTCAGCGGAAGCGGAGCCGTTGGCGTTCCGGCCGCGCCAAGCAATTTAACAATGAATTTAATTGATTGTAACTCAGTAAGAATGAATTGGGTTGATAATTCGGATAATGAAGACAATTTTGAAACCCAATGGAGCCTTGACGGATCTTCCGGATGGACTACACATAATCCAGATTTAGATCCCAACATTGAACAGCGGACAATTTCGCAAAGCGAAAAGTCCACCATATACTATCAGGTTAGAGCTAAAAATAGTTATGGTAATTCAGATTGGGAGCCGATTTCCGGTGGCGCGCAAGCCAGCACGAATTATTGTCCTCCAGTCTTAAGCGCTAGCGGTGATTGCGAATTAATTACATTAACATGGACATATAGCGGATCGTCCACTTATGATTTATATAGAGATGACGGTTCAGGTATGAATTTGTATGATGATGATGTTTCTTCTAAATATCCTGATACTGACGTAGAGTCGGATTTAACTTACACTTATAGAATAAGGGCAGTGTCCGATTCACTGGATTCAAATGATGTTACTTTAACTCCTTGCCCGACTTTGCCGACATGGATGGAAAAATAAGCATAATAATATATACAAATTTACTCAGGATTATTAGCGTGGATTTAAGCCCCACGCTGATTTAAAATAAAGCGCATGCGTGTTTTAAATGTAATAAAAAATCGATTAAAGCTTGTCTTCGCGCCAAATATTAATGCGGCCGGCAAGCAGGGCGGATTTACTTTAATTGAATTAACAGTGAGTATTGCTATTATAACGATAATGGTTGGTTTATTTTTGGTTGATTATCATTCCACAAACAGCAAGAGGCAGCTTAGCACAACCGCGCAAACGATGGTAAGCGATATAAGGTTAGCGCAGAATTTTAGTTTGGGCTATAAAGAGCATAATAGCGTTTTTCCGTATGGGTGGGGGCTATATTTTGATATTTCCACCGATCCAGATAGATACGTAATATTCGCGGATGACGATGGTGATGGGCTTAGAGACGCTGATGGAAACGAAGATTTTAAAGTTGTTAATATGTTGGAAGGTTTAGACATAGATTCCATTAAAGTTTTTGATTCCAGCTGGGGGACTTATACAGGCGCCAATAAACAAGTTGTTTTTATCTCTCCTGACCCGGAAGTTTATATAACCGATAATAGCGATTATACAAAGATGAGAATAATATTGCTTGATAACAGAACAGGCGATGAAAAAAAACTTGAAATTAATTTTTTTGGCTTAGTTGAAATAATAGATTAACTTCAAAAAGAGTTTTATGTTTAAAAAAACCCACAATCAATCAGGATTTTCCATTGTAGAAATAATGGTTGTTTTTGTAGTTATTAATATTGGCTTAATGGGAATTATGTCTTTAGTTACGCAGAATATTCAGGTGTCAAGTTTAAATAGATACGAGCTTATCGCGTCTCATCTGGCGCAAGAAGGCATAGAGCTGGTAAAAAATATACGAGATGAAAATTGGATCAATGGAATAATTTGGACAGGGGATAGTGTTAGTAATAATATACTTCAAAGCCCGGCATATGCCATAGACAAAGATAACATATACCCCTCTCCCGACACCATAGATCATGTAGATGCAGGATTAAAAATAGACGTAAATGGTTTTTATAACCATTCTAGCGGCAGTCAAACAGCTTTTTCCCGCCTTATAACAGTTATTGATTATGATGACCATATAGAGGTTGAAAGTATGGTTCAATGGCAAGAAAGAGGACAAACACGCAATTATGTTACTAGTGTTATTTTATACGATTGGCGGTAGCCTCACATAACAAGCGACATTTAACACTTAACACAAAGCAATTAATTATTTGGATTATGTTTAAAAATTTTAGAAAAAATAACAAGGGGACAACATTGTTGGAATTAACAGTGGCAATTTCAATATTTTCAATAGCGATTCTTTCGGTTATGCAAATATTTGATATGTCAATCAAGGGACAGAGAAATGTGGTCGCGGCGCAAAACATGCAAGAAAGTATTCGTTATACATTAGAGGTGATGTCAAAAGAAATAAGAATGGCCAAAGAGGCCGATAATAACGATTGCGAGGCCACCCTTATTAATAAAGTATATTATACTGACGCGGCTAACAATACTTTGTATTTGTTAAATTCTAATAATAAATGCGTTAAATATTTTTTAGATAACAATAACGAAGTAACACGCCTAAAAGTTAAGCGTTATACAGCCGGGTCTCCTACCGTGTTTGACGAAGACTTTATTACTCCCTTAAGAGCAAATGTTACAGGATTAAAATTTGATATTATTGAGGATATTAGCGGTAATAAGCAGCCAAGGGTTACAATGGTTTTAGATATTGAGGCAACCGGCAAAAATATAAATAAAAATGAATTAAAAATACAAACAACTATTTCAGCAAGACACTATGAATAATTTTAGAATTATGAATTATGAATTAAGAATTAAGAATATTATTAAAAATAAGCGGGGGACGGCTTTATTTTTGGCTTTAATGATTTTATCCGGAGCCCTAATCGCGAGTTTGGGCGCCGCCAGTTTAATAGTATCAAGCGTTAAACAGGCGCAAACGCAAGTTTATTCAACTAACGCTTATTATGCCGCTGAAGCCGGAGCGGAAAGAGTTTTGTGGGAAATTAGAAAAAATGGAGCAAATTTAGATTCTTGCAATATTGATGATTATATTAATTTTGATAATGACAACATACCGCCGTTGTTAAGTTCCGTTGTTTGCGGCAGCGAGCAATTAAATTCATTATCTAATGGCGCGTCATATAGCGTGCAATTTAAATCAGGAGGGACCGCGACAACAACCGTATCAAGAGGAATTTTTAAAGATACGGCAAGAATGATAGAGGTAAGCTATTAGTCAAAAGTCTGTAAGGTTTAAAAATTTATTTTATATTATGGAAAATAAAAATGATATAAAAAATCGCATAGAAAAATTGAAAAAAGAAATAAATTATCATAGGCATTCATATCATGTTTTAGATAAATCGGAAATTTCTGACGCGGCTTTGGATAGTTTAAAAAATGAACTGTTTAAATTGGAGCAAGTTTATCCCGAATTTATTACGCCGGATTCTCCTACGCAGAGAGTAGGCGGAAAACCGTTAGATAAGTTTAAAAAAGCGCGTCATAGTTCGCCTATGATGTCTTTATTTGACGCTTTTAGAGAAGAAGACATGAGAGATTGGGAAGAAAGATTATATAGAATTATGAATTATGAATTAAGAATTAAGAATAAAATTGATTATTATTGTGAATTAAAATTAGACGGATTAGCAGCCGCGTTAATATATAAGAATGGGCTATTAGTTCGGGGAGCGACTCGAGGCGACGGTAAAGTAGGCGAGGATGTTACGCGGAATTTAAAAACAATTGAGGCAATCCCATTATCGCTCCGCGAGCCAAGTGAAAATGAATTAAAAAAAATAGGTTTTAGCGCTAAAGAATGTGAAAATATACGCCAAATAATTTTAAATGGAAACGTTGAAGCGAGAGGAGAGGTTATAATGACCAAAAAAGTGTTTAATGAATTAAATAAAAAATATAAAAAAGAAGGCAGGGCAGAGTTAGCCAATCCGAGAAACGGAGCCGCGGGATCTATACGACAATTAGATTCTATATTAACAGCGGAAAGAAGATTGGATTTTTATGTATACGGTATGAACCTCACCCCATCCCTCTCCTTAGTAAGGAGAGGGGGAGAAGTTTTTAAAAAACATGAACAAGAGCATGAATTAGCTAAATTACTTGGATTTAAAGTTGTTAAAGAAAATAGGTATTGTAAAAATTTAGACGAAGTAATTAAGTTTCATCATACCCAAGAAAAAAATAAAGAAAAGTTAGGTTTTGAATGCGACGGGATAGTGGCGAAAGTTAATGATTTATCATTATGGCTCCGCTTAGGCGTAGTTGGTAAAGGGCCGCGCTATATTATGGCGTATAAATTCGCGGCTGAACAGGCAACAACAAAAGTAAAAGAGGTAAACTGGCAAGTAGGGAGAACTGGGACAATAACGCCGGTTGCTTTACTTAAACCTGTCCAAGTCGGCGGAGTTACGGTTACTCACGCTACTTTACATAATATGGATGAAATAAAAAGATTGGGACTTAAAATTGGTGATACTGTCATATTAGAACGAGCAGGCGACGTTATACCAAAAGTAGTTGAAGTTTTGCCGAAATTAAGGGACGGAAGCGAGAAAAAAATATTAGTACCCAGTAATTGTCCGATGTGTGAAAGCAAAGTTGAAAGAGTAGAAGGAGAAGTCGCTTTTAGGTGTACAAATAAAAATTGCTATGCCGTTAATCTTAGGCGCTTAAGCCATTGGGCGTCCAAAGGAGCTTTAGATATTGAAGGGCTGGGACCTAAAATTATTGAGCAACTAGTAAAGGAAGGTTTAGTTAGCGATATTAGCGATTTTTATATTTTAACTGAGGGAGATTTAAAGCCATTAGAAAGATTCGCGGATAAGTCAGCGGAAAATTTAATTAAGGCGCTTGATGAAAAAAAAGAAATTGATTTAGATAAATTTATTTATGGATTAGGGATAAGGCATGTAGGAGAGGAATCGGCTATTGATTTGGCAAAGAAATTTGGCAGTTTAGATAATATTAAAAAAGCCGGCTTAAAAGATTTTGAAAAAATTTATGATTTTGGCTCTGTTATGGCGAAAAGCGTTTTTGATTGGTTTCATGATGAGCACAATCAAGGACTGCTTAAAAAATTAGAAAAGAATGGAATTGTAGTCAAAAGTCAAAAGTCAAAAGTCAAAAGTCAAAAATTATCAGGTAAAACGTTTGTATTAACTGGTTCAATGAATAGTTTGACAAGGGATGAGGCAAAAGCTAAGATAAGAGAGTTGGGTGGCGATGTGTCGTCGTCCGTCAGCAAGAAAACCGACTATGTTGTAGCGGGCGTTGATCCTGGAAGTAAGTATGAAAAAGCGAAAAAATTGGGTGTGAAGGTCATTAACGAAGAGGAGTTTTTAGAATTAATAAAATAACTTTAAAATTTTTAATTTCCAATTTTTAATTTTTAAATAATTTTTAATATCTAAATATTTTAATATTAAAAATTACAAAATTAAAAATTTAAAAATTGTTTATGTTGTCTAAACAGGATATAAAACATATAGCAAAACTTGCCAGATTGGAATTAACTGATGCGGAAATTATAAAATACGGCAGCCAACTGTCGGACGTTTTAAGTTACGTTGAACAACTGCGGGAAGTGAACGTGGATGGAGTTGAGCCAACCGCGCAGGTTACGGGATTGGAAGATATTTTACGCGAGGATGTAATTGAAGATTGGGACAAAATAGAAAGAGAAGACTCCTTAAGGCAAGCGCCGGAACTGGAGGATGGACAGATTAAGGTAAAAAGAGTATTAAATTAAGTTAAAACTTTATAAACTATGGGATTGAATGAGCTTACAATAAGAGAGGCTAGTGAAAAGCTAGAAAAGGGCGAGATAACCTCAGTTGAATTAACTAAGGCGTGTTTAGCGCGTATTAAAGAAGTTGATAAAAAAATTAAGGCTTGTTTAAAGGTGTGCGGAAAAGAAGCTTTAAAAGAAGCTAAAGAGGCTGATGAACGGCGCAAGGCTCGCAAGGTTCTGAGAGCCTCTAAAAGGCCCTCAGAACCTGAATCGTCTTTATTAGGAATTCCGTATTTATGCAAGATGAATATAATGACTAAGGGTATTGAAACGAACGCGGCTTCTAAGATACTGGAAGGTTATATCGCGCCTTTTGACGCTGCGGTTGTTAAAAAATTAAAGAACGCGGGCGCGGTTCTTTTGGGAAAAACTAATATGGATGAATTCGCGCACGGAGCTTCTACGGAAAATAGCGCTTATGGAACGACTCATAATCCATGGGATTTAACAATGGTGCCGGGCGGTTCATCCGGCGGTTCAGCGGCGGCAGTAGCGGCGGATATGTGTATATTTGCGCTTGGGACGGATACAGGAGGCTCCATAAGACAACCTGCCAGCTTTTGCGGAGTAGTAGGGCTTAAGCCGACTTATGGAAGGGCATCTCGTTTTGGTCTTATAGCGATGACATCCTCAACTGATGTTCCCGGTTCTGTAACCAAAACAATAGAAGACACGGAAATTGTTTTACGGATCATGGAAGGAGTTGATAAAAATGATTCAACAACAGTTGATGCCCCAGCCGTCAAACCTCACCCCAACCCTCTCCTTAGCAAGGAGAGGGAGCAAAAGTTGAATGGTTTAAAGATTGGTTTACCCAAAGAATATTTTATTAGTGGAATTACAAAGGGTGTTACCGAGGCAATAAACAAGGCGATTGAAAAATTTAAAGAATTAGGAGCTGAGTTTATTGATGTCAGCTTACCTCATACAAAATACGGCATCCCGGTTTATTATATTATTACTCCGTCGGAAGTTAGTTCTAATTTAGCAAGACATGACGGAATAAGGTATGGTTTTTCAGAAAAAGATTCAAAAAATTTAATGGAAGTTTATACAAAGAGTAGGGGCAAGGGGTTTGGATCGGAAGTTAAAAGAAGAATAATGCTGGGAACATACGCCTTAAGCGCCGGATATTATGACGCCTATTATCTGCAAGCGCAAAAAGTAAGAACCAAAATAAAAGAAGAAATGGATGAAGCGTTAGAGAAAGTAGATTGTCTTCTAACTCCGTCTTCTCCGCATACGGCATTTAAAATCGGAGAACAGTCTGATGACCCATTAAAGATGTATTTAGAAGATATTTTTGTTACAGGAGCTTCACTTGCGGGTCTTCCTGCTATTTCAGTGCCTTGCGGATTTGATGACGGCTTGCCGGTTGGTATGCAGTTAATTGGAAAGAGATTTGATGAAGAGATGCTCTTTAGAGTCGGACATAATTATGAGAAGGCAACGGAGTGGCACAAGAAAAAGCCAGTATTATAAATAATATTTTATAAATTACAAATTTAAAATTTCAAATCCTAAATAAATCCAAAATATTAATTTTCAAAATTCAAAACTGTTTTGAATTTATGATTTTGAATATTATAATTTATTTTGAATTTGATATTTGGTGCTTGTAATTTATTAATTGTATGTTTACAAACAATAAAAATTTAAACAGATTTTTAATCGGAGTAATATTTATTATAGTTGCCGGTTTTTTAACTGTATTGGCATTTTTATTAAGTAATGAAATTAATGAAGAAAACATAGAATTAAATGTTGATACTCATGGTCAGGAGATTTTAGAAGCCAATAAAGATGTGATAGATAGTGCAATTGGTCAAGGTATGCAAAGGGTTAAAGTAATTAATGAAAACGACCATATCTTAGGCTCGTTAGGCGCTCCGGTCCAATTTATAGTTTATAGTGATTTTGAATGTCCGTTCTGCGCGCAGTTTTCCCAAACAGTAAAAAAGGTAAGAGAAGAATTCGGTGAAAATGTAGTAATCGCATTCCGTCATTTTCCAATAACAAGAAGCCATTACAACGCTATGGACGCGGCTATCGCGTCCGAATGCGCGGCTGAGCAGGGAAAGTTTTGGGAAATGCATGATAAGATTTTTGAAGATAACATGACAAGGAAAATGAATGTTCTTGAATTTAAAAAAGATGCTGAAGAAATCGGGCTGGATTTAGTTCAATTTAATCAATGCTTGGATACGGAAAAATATAAAAGCAAGGTTGAAGCCCAGATGCTGGAAGGTAGAAACGTTCAAGTTACCGGAACCCCTAATATTTTTATAAACGGACAAATATTTCCTGGCGCCTATCCGTTAGATGATTTCGTAGATAGCCAGGGCTACGAGAGAGAGGGGCTGAGAAATATAATAGAAAAACAGTTGAATTCAGATAATAGGTAACCTCAGCCGCGCACCGCACAGCGGGGCAGGCAAGAAACATGTAACATTATTTATAAAGAGCCTGCTTAATGTGAGTGGGCTTTTGAAAAATATTTGGAAGGGTCGCATAGTGGTCGAGTGCGCCGCCTTGGAAAGGCGGTAGGCTGTAAAAGGTCTCGGAGGTTCGAATCCTCTCCCTTCCGCAAATAATTGAGAGGATGAGAAGTTTATGCCCCGAAGCGAAGCGTAGGGGTAAATCCTCTCCCTTCCGCAAATAATTGAGAGGATGAGAAGTTTATGCCCCGAAGCGAAGCGTAGGGGTAAATCCTCTCCCTTCCGCATTTTTACAATTTTAGATTTTTTAAAGATTATTGCCCCGCTACGCGGGGCTTATTTGGGGCAATATTATTTTTCGTATCCCGAAGCTTCGGGATACGCCGTTTTTTTACTCGCGCTTGACCCTCCCGCCCATTCGCGCGCGAGACAAATGAACTCCCTTATTTATTGTGTGTATTATATATTCTGATCTATCATATTACATTTAGAATATAAATTTTAGTTTTAATTGGCAGAAATGCTAAATTTATATCCATTTCGGGCTCATTCTGCGTGAGGCAAGATTCAGCTACACTTATTATTTATTGTATGTTAGAATAGGACTATAAATATAAAGAAGATATGAAATTAAGAATAATTTTATCAATTTTAATATTTATTTCATTCGCTTACGCCGTGGCCCTGCCTTCGTCTTGGGATTTTTGCCTACCTGATGGCTGTGTTTTTACTTCCATTAATGAATGTAATAAGTCATTTTGTTTTAGCGAAGATATAAATTCCCATATATAGTGAGAGAGCAGTATTATTAGATGTTATATTTAATAATGTTAGTCACCTACCACTTTTTTTGTTTGTGATAAAAAGATAAAATTATGACTATAAACAAAATAATAAATTAATAAATAAAAAATTCAATGTTATTGGTTGTTAATTTTATCCAAATAATATTTTGGAAAATTTTTAAGAATATAACGAATAAAATTGAGTAAAATTATATGTTTAAAACATTAATATTAAGCCTGCTGTTAGTATTTACGGTTGCCGGTTGTAGCGCCGTAAACCAAGGCAATAAAACAGACAATATCTCTCTAGAGGAGGCGAAGACTAAGGCAATTGAATTTATAAATAATAATTTAATGCAGGCAGGAAAAGAGGCCACCGTAAAAGAGGCCGTGGAAGAGGGCGGGCTGTACAAGATTGTTATTGTTTTGCCTGACGGTCAGGAAACAGATTCTTTTGTGACAAAGGACGGTAAAAAATTATTTCCGCAAGCTATGAATTTGACTGAAGCCGATGCAAGCGATAATTCCGATAACTCCGCCAAGCAAACAAGCCAGCCGGCAAACGCGGCGACGATAAAAAATGATAAGCCGGAAGTAGAACTGTTTATTATGAGCTATTGCCCTTATGGCACGCAGATGGAAAAAGGGATTTTGCCAGTGTTAGACGTTCTTGGCGATAAGGTTAATTTTAAATTAAAGTTTGTTGACTACGCAATGCATGGGAAGAAAGAGCTTGACGAACAGTTAATCCAATATTGCGTTCAAAAAAATGAGCCTGAAAAATTGCATGATTATTTAGAGTGTTTTCTTGAGGATGAAACTAAGTCCAACGCTTGCCTGGCTAAAACAAAAGTTAATCAATCCCAATTGCAGTCCTGTATTTCGTCTACTGATAAGGAATTTAAGGTTAGTGAATTATTCGCTGATAAAGGGACTTGGTCAGGTGGCCGGTATCCGCAATTTAATGTTGATAAAGTTGACGGCCAGAAATATGGCGTAAAAGGTTCACCTACTTTAGTGGTTAATGGCGCGAAGATTCAATCTGGTCGTGACTCAAGCAGTCTGTTGAAGACAATTTGTTCAAGCTTTAATAATCCGCCGCCTGAATGCGATAAAAAATTATCTTCCACTCCGCCAGCGCCGGGATTTGGATTTAGCGGCAGCGGTTCTAATGCTGGGGGATGCGGCAGTTAAATTGTTGATTTCTAGCACGGGATATAAAATTCGCAATCTCAGTTTACGCTAGTACGCCTAAACTGAGATTGCGTTCTTGCGTCGCATTAAAATAAATTATTAAAATTAAAATATGGATATAGAAAAAATTAGGCAAGATTTTCCCTTGCTGCAAATTAAGGTTGGGGATAAGCCGATTATATACTTTGATAACGCCTGCCAGGCTTTGCGTCCTCAGCCCGTAATCAATGCTGTAAACCACTATTATGAAAGATATTCAGCTTGCGCCGGGCGCAGTATGCATACACTGGGAGATATGGTAACTAAAAAATGCGAGGAAGCGAGGAAGACGGTGGCTAGGTTCATTAACGCCAAAAGAAAAGAAGAAATCATTTTTACCCGCAACACCACCGAAAGCATAAATCTGATCGCCAATTCATTAAAATTGGATGCGGGGGACGTGGTTTTAATTACCGACAAAGAACATAACTCCAACCTTGTCCCTTGGCAAATTGCGGCAAAAAACAAAGGGATATTCCTTTCAATAGCATATTCAAAAAAAGATAATACTTTTGATATGGAAAGATTTGAAAAAATGATGACTAAGCATGTAAAGCTAGTAGCGATGGTATACACTTCCAATTTAGACGGAGTAAGCGCGCCGGTTAAAGAAATAATTCAAATTGCGCATAGCCATGGGGCCAAGGTGTTGTTGGATGCGGCTCAAGCGGCGCCGCATCAAGAAATTAATGTAGCTGAATTGGATGTGGATTTTTTAGCTTTTTCCGGGCATAAAATGCTCGGGCCATCCGGCATCGGAGTATTATACGGTAAATACAATCTTTTAGAAGATCTTGAGCCGTTTATGGTGGGTGGTGAAACAGTTGAATACTCAACGTATGAAGGACATAAATTACTACCCCCGCCGGAAAAATTTGAAGCCGGGTTGCAGGATTACGCCGGAATTATCGGCTTAGGTGCGGCTATAAATTATATTAAGAAAATAGGATTAAAAAATATAGCTAACCAAGAAACAATACTAAATCGCATAATTACGGAAGAATTAATGAACATTCCTGATCTGAAGATTATTGGTTCGTCTGATCCGGCTTTAAGGGGTGGTATTATTTCATTTTATTTAGAGGGAAAAGATTCACATCAAATAGCTTTAATGCTTGATTCAAGTGCTAATATAATGGTTCGCTCGGGGCAGTTTTGCGTGCATTCGTGGTTTGCCAGCCATGCAATTAAAAATGCGGTACGCGCTTCTCTGTATTTTTACAATACAGAGGATGAAGCGCGTATTTTTGTTGATAACTTAAGAAAAATAATTAATATCATGTAGGGGCTATCGCCAAATTTCGCCACGTCTGAAATTTTAGTATTTTTGTCAATTTATGTTTGAAAATCCAAAAAATTTCACCCACAACGAGGTTTGGCGACAGTCTCATGGAATTTTATGTTTTGTTTAATCGCTTTAATAATATTTTCAGTCTTGGGAATATTTAGCGCCACTCACCGTCAATTGGCAAAAGAAGCTCTTGATTGTGTTTTTAGGCGAGTTACTTTGCGCCCCTGCAACACGGGGTTTGATAAAAAAATTAAAGGCAAGGTTATCGGCCAGCTGCTTAATAGGTCGCCGAAATTGGCTAGGGGAATTAACCGTTTTTGGGAGCCAATATCCTGGTTTTTAGTTATTTTATTTTTTGTTTCTCTGTTCTTTAGCGGTAAAAGCGTGTATAATTTAATTAAGTACAAAAATTGCAATCCTGAAGAACCGCAAAGTTGTATATTTGTACCTCAACAAGATGATTTATGCGAATGTGGGGAGGATAAAATAATCTGTAAGGATAAAGGATTGGGAAAAGACACATGCAAGACCGGTAAATGCGATGATTGTGAAACTTGCGATAAATAATAGAATATATAATGTTAAATTTTGATTTAAAGAAAATTTTAACAGTTATATCGGGAATAAGCCTTCTTTTTGCCCTTGTTTTCGGCTGGCTGAATTTATTTGAGTTTATTATTTTTCCGCTTTACGCTGTTTCCATAATTTCTGGCGGTTATTTTGTTTTTACCGCGGCTGTTCGCGGGATTATAAAACAGAAGTTTTTAAATATAGATTTTTTAGTAATCATCGCGGCCATCGGAGCTATCTATATTAGCCAGCTGGCAGAGGCGGCGACAGTGGTGTTTTTCTTTTCACTTGCCGAGGCTTTTGAAAAATTCGGGATTGAACGGTCAAAACGGGCATTGGAAGAGCTTGTTAAAAAATCTCCGCAAACAGCGACTCTTAGGAACGGAAAAAAAATGTCCATTGAGAAAATAAAAGTTAAGGATATCGTAGCCGTCCGTCCCGGAGACATGATTCCTCTTGATGGAATTGTGGTAAAGGGGGTTTCATCGGTTGACGAAGCGACTATCACCGGCGAGCCGATTCCCAGGGATAAGCGCGAAGGCGACAATGTTTTTGCCGGCACGTTAAACAGCCAGGGGTATCTGGAAATTGAAGTTATAAAGGAGAGCAAGGATTCTACTTTCGCGAAAATTGTAGATTTGGTTGAAAAAGCGCAAAGATCGCGCGCGCCTTCGCAGGATTTTATTGATCGTTTCGCGAAATACTATACTCCGGGAGTTGTGGCCGTTGCCGCCGCTATTACCGTAATTCCGGTATTGTTTTTCGGCGGCGTGTTCGGCGATTGGCTTTATCGGGCGTTGGTGCTTTTGGTGATTGCCTGCCCTTGCGCGTTAGTTATTTCCACTCCTGTTTCTATCGCTTCGGCAATCGGCGGAGCGTCCAAGCGCGGATTGCTTATAAAAGGGGGTAAGCACTTGGAAATGCTAGGAAAAATAAAAGCTATCGCCTTTGACAAAACAAGAACATTAACTTTCGGCGAGCCGTATATTTCGGATATTATCGCTTTTAACGGATATTCCGAAGAAGAAATTTTAGCTGACGCCGCCGGCATTGAAAAGTTTTCCTCCCACCCGCTTTCAAAAAGCATTTTAGAATTCGCCGAAAAAAAAGGAATTACGCCGCACTTAATGGAAAAATATGAAAATATCGCCGGCAAGGGCGGCAGGGCTGACTGCGTGGTCTGCGATGATTCCCGGCACTGCATCGGTAATCTAAAGCTTATGCGGGCAAATAATGTTTCCGTAAAAGAAGTTTCTGATAAAATTGAAAAATTTGAAAAAGAGGGCAAGACAGTGGTTCTTGTCAGTTGCGGCAATAAAATTATGGGAGCATTGGCAATTGCCGATAAGATACGGGATAGCGCCGGATTAACAATCCAAAGTCTTGATAAAATTGGTGTTCATTCGGTTATGGTAACCGGAGATAATAAGCATACCGCGAATTTTGTCGCTAAAAAGCTTAATATTAAAGAAATTTATGCTTCGCTTTTGCCGGACGAGAAAGTAGAGAGAGTTGAAGAATTAAAAAATAAATTTGGTTTCACGGCCATGGTTGGAGATGGAGTGAATGACGCGCCTTCTTTGGCAACCGCGACCGTAGGAATCGCCATGGGCGTGGGCGGGTCTGACGTTGCGATTGAAACAGCGGACGTAGCGTTAATGAACAGCAATCTTTCAAATATTCCTTATGCGGTAAATCTCGGCAAACAAACCCTAAGAACAATCAAGCAAAATATTATCGCTTCTCTCGGGGTAAAATCCATATTTCTTATTTTTGCCCTCTTGGGTTTTGCTCATCTTGAATACGCTATTGGCGCGGATTCAGGCATAGCCATTTTGGTAATTTTAAATAGTTTAAGGCTTTTTCGTTTTACACAATCTAAATAAAGCTTAAAAGACCGACCTATTATATAAAAAAATTAAAACCAGTCCGTCATCATATAAATTTTTAGACGGCATCCCAATACTATTGGGACGAAAAATAATATTGCCCCAAATAAGCCCCGCGTAGCGGGGTATGAGCCTAAAAAAAATCGGACAAAAATTTCCTCTCCCTGACCCCCCTTCCTTTTTGACCGATTTTCTTTAGGCTTGAAAAGCCTTCCTTTTTTTGCCTTCGGCGGTGAGCGGAGCGTAATTTAAGTAAAAAACTTTTTTAATTTTGAGTTTCTTTTTTAGATTGATGTTTCCTTTTTGCCCGCCCCCTTTTTGAAAATTGCCCTTAAAATAATAATTACGCCTTATCCGCCCGCTGGCGGAGGAGGCGAATATTTAGCGGTTTAAAAATCCGCAGACGGATTTTCTTCAAAATAAGTTCTAATTTCGTCCAAAAGGCACCGCAAATAATTGAGAGGATGAGAAGTTTATGCCCCGAAGCGAAGCGTAGGGGTAAATCCTCTCCCTTCCGCATTTTTAAAACTTTGAGCGGCAAGCCGTATAAAATAAAAAAATTACAAATAAACGTTTCTTCTGTGTTTGATCCGTAGAATAATAAGGATAGTTATATTACCCTGATTGTCAATATCAAAAATAGCTCGGTAATCTCCGATTCTAAATCTATACATCCCGAATCTATTGTCTTTTAACTTTTTAGCGTGCTTTAGAGGACTATTATTTGAAATATAAAACTTTAATTTTTTAGCAATTTTTTTTTGAGTATCTCTTTCTAATGCTCGGAAATCATTTTTTGCTTTTTTAGTTAATTGCAATTTATATTTCATAAACCCAGTTCATTGCAAATTTTTTCAAAATCATAAACTCTGCCTTTTTTTACGTCTTCTCTGGCCTCCTTAATGTCCATGGCGAGTTTTTCAATTACAGCATCCTTTTTACTAAGAGTTTCAACTTTAAAAATAGGTTGGTTACGATTTAAAACTACAAATTGCCAATTATTTTTTCTTGCTTTTTTATACAGATCTGCCATATTTTGGCGAAATTCTCTAACGCCTATAAGCTTGGTGGTCATATATTTTTATTAATATTAATGTGTTTCTTAAGTGTACACAACTATTTATCACTTGTCAAACATTGCTCGCTTTGAACGGTGAAGCGATATAAAACCGCAAGAGATCCAATCTCCAAATTTGCATTCGCAAATTTGGAGATTGGATCTCTTTTTGTTATTCAAAAAACACCTTTAACCCCCACATTATTCCGATTCCGAGTAAGATGCTTAATAGCTGTTTTAGGGATTTTGAGATGTTCGTTTCTTTGTGCAGTTCAGGGATAATATCAGCGGTCGCTATATAAATAAATCCGCCTGCCGTAAAGGGGATTATGTAGGTGATAAAACTTTCCATTTGAGCGCCAAGTAAAAGTCCGACAACAGCGCCGATAATTGAAACGGCGGCCGAAAGGAAATTTAAAAGAAGCGCTTTTGCTCTTGAGTAGCCGGAATAAATAAGGATGCCGAAGTCGCTCATTTCTTGCGGTATTTCATGGGCAATGATTGCAATAGTGGTCGCGATACCTAGCGGTACGCTAACTAGAAACGCGCCGGCAATAATAAGCCCGTCTATAAAATTATGAAGTCCGTCGCCGAATAGGTTCATTTTCCCTAATGGGTGCTTATGTGCTTCGCAATCAGGCGTATGGCAATGATGCCATAAAATTATTTTCTCTAAAATAAAAAATATTATAATCCCGCCAAGCAGCCAAAGCCAAATAAAAGTATTAGCGCCATTATTCTCAATCGCTTCCGGCATTAGATGTAAAAAACTTTCGCCGAGCAAAGCGCCAGCCGATAAGCCAACCAGAAATGCAGTAATTTTTTTCAGCTTTTCTTTGTCTAAAGATAAAACTAAGGCGCCCACAAAAGACAATAGGGAAATTATGACTGTACTTAGAATTGTGTAAAAGTAGATTGTGTTCATAGGAAATAAGATTCAGGGTTTAACCAAATTTATTATAATTCGCATGTGCACAATTCGTAGTGGCGCGTCTAATCCTATTTTAGCATAAATTGCTGCAATTGTAACAGTAAGTTGTAATATTTTGACTGAAACATAAAATTAGATTATGATATAAACATGAATTCAAGCCAATAAAATAACGCATTTGTGGACTGTTTGTGAGCGGAGCGAACGGACAGTTTACAAATAAAACCGCAAACTGTCCGTCCACCTACAAATTTCTTTGAAATTTGTGTGGACAAACAGTCCGCTAACCTGGCTATGAAGCTAATATTAAATATAAATCAATTAAATATGGCGCCAGAGCAGTTCTTGAGAAGAGCTGGATATGGTTATTTTCGTGATCGCAGAAGCGGAAAGGAAAGTTTTTCAAGGCGCTTAGGACAGGGTATTTTTCCAAAACTTCATATGTATGTCATGGAGCAAGGTGATAAAATCGTGTTTGATCTTCATTTAGACCAGAAACAGCCGAGTTATCAGGGTACGCGCATGCATAACGCTGAGCATGGAGGAGAAGTGGTCGAAAATGAGATAGAAAGATTAAAAGGACTATCAACCCCACTTCAGTCCTCTCCTTATCAAGGAGAGGAAGAAAAGGGTGATATTATAAATAGTATTGACGGGAACAGAAAATATGATAAAAACGCGAAACTTTTAAAAAAGAAAAGTTGGTGGAAAAAGCTATTTAATTTTTAAATGACAAAATCCAAATATCAAATCAAATCCAAATGACTTAATGTTAAAATTTAAGCATTTGAAATTTGAATTTTATTTGTCATTTGAGTTTTGGCATTTTTAATTTAAATTTATGACACAGTCTGATGAAATAAAATCTAAATTGGATATTGTTGATGTAATCCGTGAATACATCCCGCTTAAGCCGGCTGGGGTGAATTTTCGCGCGCTTTGCCCGTTCCATCGTGAAAAGTCACCATCGTTTGTTGTTAGTCCGGAAAAACAAATTTGGCATTGTTTCGGATGTTCAAAGGGTGGAGATATTTTTTCTTTTGTCATGGAGATGGACGGAATTGGATTTATTGACGCGTTGCGAAACTTAGCGCCTAAGGCCGGCGTAACTTTAAAAAGGCAGGATCCGCGATTAACTTCGCAAAGAAATCGGTTTCTTGATGTCGTGGAATTTTCTAAAAATTATTACCATAAAATTTTACTGGAAAGTCAAAAGGCCGAATCGGCGCGCAAGTATTTAGCCGAAAGGGGATTAACCGAAGAGACGATTGATGAATGGCAGATTGGATATAGCCCTGATTCGTGGGACGATTTAATAAATTTATTAATTAAAAAAGGATATAAAGAAAATGAAATATTTTCAGCCGGTATGTCCGTTAAAAAAGAGGGAGCTGGAAGATTTTATAATCGGTTTAGGGGACGTATTATGTTTCCAATTGGAGACGTGAACGGAAATACGGTTGCTTTTTCAGCGCGTGTTTCTCCTGAAAACGAAGAAAACGAAAAAATGGGAAAATATATTAATAGTCCGCAGACAATAATTTACGATAAAAGCGGCATTATATTCGGACTAGATAAAGCTAAGAGAGAGATTAAAAAGAAAGATTCAATGATTATAGTTGAGGGACAAATGGATGTTATCACTGCTCACCAAAATGGATATAAAAATGTAGTAGCTTCATCGGGCACTGCTCTTACGAGTGAAGGGGACAGGGATAAGACACAAGCAGAATTACAAAAAAAACAAGTAGATTTATTAAAACGTTATTCTAGTAATATTTTTTTGGCTTTTGATATGGATAAAGCAGGAGAGATAGCAGCTGAAAGAGGGATTAAAGAGGCAATGTCCGCTGAGATGAATACAAAAATAGTTTTAATCCCTGAAGGAAAAGATCCTGACGAATGCATTAAAAACAATAAAGAAGGGTGGGAAGAGGCCGTGAAAGACGCAAAGCCAATCATGGAATATTATTTTGATAAAATTTTTTTTAATTTAGATTTAGATCAGGTTGAAAACAAGAGAAAAGCGGTCAGAGAACTATTGCCGATACTTTTTAGATTAGGCAATAAAATTGAACAGGATTTTTGGTTAAAAAAACTAAGCCAAACTATTGATGTCAGAGAGGACGTCTTGCGTGAAACTTTGCAAAAATTACAAAAAGCTCCAAAAACAAGAAAATATGAAAATGTTTCTAACGAAAAAAAGGAGGTAAGACAAATTAAAAGTTCCAGAGAAGATATGTTGTCGGAATTGTTTGTCTCTTTATTAATGAAGTTCCCTGATTTAATTGAATACGCCATAAATCATATTCATCCAGATCAAGTTATTGGTGACGGCAACAAAAGCCTTTACAAAAATCTTGTAATTTATTATAATAACCTTATTGATAATTGGACTCAAGATAGAGGAGAACAAACAAGACCCCCGCAAGTAAGCTATGAGGGGTTTAGACCGTGGTTAGAGGAATTGCAAAATATTAATGGAGATCATGGCGAAGGCCAGTTTGAAGACAAGGAAGACACAGGAGACCAGCTTAAGTTGTTGGAAAAGCTGGTTCTTTTAGGTGATAAGGATTTTTTTGAACTTGGAATTGAAGGAGCCAAAAACGAGATTATCAAAATAATTATTGAATTAAAAAAAAATTATTTAGTAAATAAAAGAAAAGAAGTTAATAGATTAATCGCACAGGCCGAGGAAGCCGGGGACGAGGAAGGCATAAAAGGGTTAATGGAAAAATTTAAAGCATTAACTGACGAAATACAAGAAATCACTAATTAAATGGTTAAGAAAAAAATTACTATTAAAAAAAGAAAAGCCGTAAAGAAAGTTGTAAAGAAAACAACCAAGTTTTTTGTTGCAAAAAAATCCGAGAAAGCGCCTGTGAAAAAAAATCTTAAAAAAGCAGTAAGGAAATCGGACAAGAAAGCGCCTGTGAAAAAAAAGTTTAAAAAGAAATTTGTCCGTCTAAAAAAAGTAGTTGAAAAACGAGAAATAGTTAAACCGACCAGAGAACAAATTGAAATTTTGCTTTCTAAAGGCAAGCAGCGTACTTTTGTTACCGAAACGGAGTTGCTACATGTTTTCCCTGAAATTGAAGAATATACTTTTGACTATGAATTATTGCTTGAGGATTTACAACAAAATGGAATACGGATTATTGAAGATACCGGAGAATTTTTAAGCGTTCCGATTCTGGATGAGGAAAAAGATGGCAAGCCCTCTTCAAAAGCAAAAGTAAAAGAGAAAAAGAAAACTGAAATACCTGATTTAAGCTCTGATTCAATTCAGATGTATTTAAAAGAAATTGGAAAGGTGCCTCTTTTAAAAAGAGAAGAAGAAGTTGAGTTAGCTAAAAGAAAAGAAAAAGGCGATAAAGAAGCGGAGCGGCAGCTTATTGAAGCGAATTTGCGCCTTGTTGTTTCAGTAGCAAAGAAATTTTCAGGCGCTAAGGGCATGAGCCTTTTGGATTTAATTCAGGAAGGGAATATCGGTTTGTTCAGGGCGGTAGAAAAATTTGAATATAGAAAGGGTTATAAATTTTCAACATACGCGACTTGGTGGATTAGGCAGGCTATTACTCGCGCCCTAGCCGACCAATCGCGTACGATTCGTATTCCGGTGCACATGGTAGAAACGATAAACAAGTTCCAGCAGGTTCAAAGGCTTTTAATCCAAGACCTTGGCCGCGAACCTATGCCCGAAGAGATTGCCGCGGAAATGGGGCTTGATATTGATAAGGTCGGGCATGTTATTAAAATTTCCCAAGACACAATATCATTAGAAACTTCAGTTGGAGAAGATGAAGAAGATTCAACGCTTGAAGATTTTATTGAGGATGTTAAGAGTGTAACGCCTGATAGGGTAGCGGCTTTAGAATTATTAAAGGATTATGTGCAGGAAGTTGTAGGGCAATTATCACCAAGAGAGCAGAAAATATTGGAAATGCGGTTTGGTTTAAATAACGGTATAGCCCATACTTTAGAAGAAGTAGGCAGAGAGTTTGACGTAACCCGTGAACGTATTAGGCAGATTGAAGCAAAAGCATTAGAGCGAATCAAAAAATATAAAGGAATTAATAAATTGCGTGATTATTAAGCCCATGTAACATGAAACACGTAACACATAACAAAGAGGTTGACATTTTGTTGTTTTTGATTTAATATATTTTTGTGCCTTTAAGGCATTTTTTGTTTATAAAATAAATAAAAAATTAAAAATTAGTAATTAAAAATTGTTTAAAAATTGAAAATTGAAAATTAATTTACCTTCCCGGGTAGCGCAGCGGTAGCGCAGTTGGCTGTTAACCAATTGGTCGTCGGTTCGAATCCGACCCCGGGAGCCAAATCGGAATGCTTCAAAACTCCTTATAAAACGCACTGACCGACATGCGTCAAAAAGTGGTAAATGGTAAAAAGCCTTAAAGCATTGCTTAATGTGGGTTCTATACCGACATGGAGCTGAGAAAAACGCCCAGTTCATTCATGGGTGTTTTTTGGTATCTAGAATAGATGTCTGAATTTTTTCGTTAGTTGACAAAAATCAATATATATATTATTATTTACTGTTAAATAATTTTAATATGTTCGTTACAACAAGATGTATTTATTAATCTTAAATCGAAAGGAGTAATTAATGAAAAGACAAGACAAGATATTTGGTATTGGAATTGGTCGTACTGCAACAAAATCTCTCACTGAAGCATTGGAAATTCTTGGATGTAGCTGTTTCCATTGGGCTCCTGACGAAGCAACGGCAGCGGAAGTATTAACTGGAGCTAAGGTGAGTAGGTTGCTTGAATTAAGTGACGCTGTTATAGACATGATTTTACCACTTCTACACTACAAGGAGTACACTAAGAGATTTCCAAACGCAAAATTCATACTTACAACCAGAGATGAGCGTTCTTGGTTGAAATCGATGAGACGACACATGATTAAAATGCGTTCAAGAGATGTTACAAATTATTCAGCTCAGCTATATGGATCATTGATTTTGGATGGATGGATTACGGGTCAGGAGGGTGATGATAACCTTCTTAATGCTTTTTTGTCTCATAATCAATCAGTTAGAGATTTTTTTTCAACGATGCCAAATCAATTTTTAGAAATGGATATTGTTGGTGGAGACGGATGGGGAAAGCTGTGTCCCTTTTTAGGAAAAGCGATACCAAACAGAGATTTTCCGGATCAGAAACGTCCTCCTGATAAGCCAGAGATTTATAACGTGAGAATGAAGCGAGACACTTTAGCTCTTGCTACAATGATTTTGCCCAGAATGGAGTTAGACCATTTAGAAGAATGGATAAAGTGGCATTACATTCTTGGGGTACGTCATATCTGGATTGTTTGTGATAACACTGAGATAGAGGACGTCGCCTTGGATCAAGTCGGAGGGAAAAATTGGAAAAAGAAACCTTGGGCCAATTTTAACCTTGATTTAAGCGATGAAGATGTTCGAGTAAGAATAAAAGAAATTGTACGTAAATGTGAATTAAGTATGCCTTATTTAAATTTAAGGTTACTTAGTATCACTGATTTTGCTCACAATCCAAGTCAGGATATTGCAAAAAGGCAAATAGTT